>NZ_CP046902.1:712500-1043750 GCF_009789555.1 Stutzerimonas stutzeri | reverse complement strand
TTGTCGCCCTGCATCGCGGCATCAAGCCCTGATGCTGCGCGCAGCCCTGCTGGCCGGAGCCGAACGCGGCCTCAATCGCGTGCTGCGTCTGGACCCGACTGCCCTGCCGCGCCTCGCCCGCCTCAGTGGCCGGATCATCGAGGTCGACTGCACGGCACCGGCGTGGCGGCTGTTCATTCTTGCCGATGCCGAGGGCCTGAGACTGGCCGAAGACTGGGGCAGCGAGCCGGACTGCCGCTTGCGTGCCTCCGGTGCGAGCTTGCTGCGATTGGCCACCAGCCGTAACAAGACTGCGATCCTGCATGGCCCGGACGTCGAGATCGAGGGCGACAGCGCGCCTTTGATGAGCCTGGCCGACGTACTGCAGGACCTTGAGCTGGACTGGGAGTATGAAGTGTCGCGCTGGCTCGGACCGGTCGGCGCCCATCTGCTCGGGGCGGGTGCCCGCCGGCAGGCCGACTGGGCGCGACAGAGTGCCGACAGCCTGCGCCAGGACCTGGCTGACTACCTCAGCGAGGAATCCCGCGTACTGATCGGCAAGGACGAGGCAGAAACCCGCTTCGCTGAACTCGATCGCCTCAAACTCGATCTCGACCGACTCGAAGCCCGGGTCGAGCGGCTCAACCCATCTCTGAAACCAGACCGACCCGAATGAAGCTGTTCGCCGCCGCCCGACGCCTGTTCCGCATCCTGATGGTGGTGATTCGCTACCGCCTGGACGACATCATCCTCGACCTGCCGATGCCCTGGTGGTTGCGCTCGACCAGCTATCTGCTGCCCTGGCGCTGGCTGCCGCGTCGTCGCACGGTGCTGTCCCGTGGTGCGCGCCTGCGCTTGGCGCTGGAAGGCCTCGGCCCGATTTTCATCAAGTTCGGCCAGATCCTCTCTACCCGTCGCGACCTGCTGCCGCTGGACATCGCTGAAGAGCTGGCGATGCTCCAGGACCGCGTACCGCCGTTCGACTCGGCGGTCGCCACCGCGTTGATCGAGCGCCAACTGGGTGCGCCGGTGGGCGAAATCTTTGCACGATTCGACAGCAAGCCGCTGGCGTCCGCCTCGGTCGCCCAGGTCCATGCCGCCAGGTTGCGCAGCGGCGAAGAAGTGGTGGTCAAGGTCGTGCGACCCAACCTGCGACCTGTGATCAGTCAGGACATTGCCTGGCTGTTCCTGCTCGCCAAGATGGCTGAAAGGGCCTCCACCGAAGCCCGCCGGCTGCACCTGGTCGAAGTCGTCGATGATTACGCCAAGACCATCTACGACGAACTCGACCTGCTGCGCGAAGCCGCCAATGCCAGCCAGCTCAAACGTAATTTCCAGGGATCGCCCCTGCTTTACGTTCCCCAGGTGTACTGGGATTTCTGCCGCCCCCAGGTGCTGGTGATGGAGCGCATCTACGGCGTCCCGGTGACCGACATGGCTCGGCTGGCCGAACAGCGCACCGACATGAAACAGCTGGCCGAGCGCGGCGTGGAGATATTCTTCACCCAGGTCTTTCGCGACAGCTTCTTCCATGCCGACATGCACCCCGGCAATATTTTCGTCAGCACCCACCAGCCCTGGAACCCGCAATACATCGCGGTGGATTTCGGCATCGTCGGCAGCCTGACGCCCGAGGACCAGGACTACCTGGCGCGCAACCTCATGGCTTTCTTCAAACGCGACTACCGCAAGGTCGCGCAACTGCATATCGACTCGGGCTGGGTACCGGCGGAAACCAAGGTCAACGAGTTCGAGGCAGCGATCCGTACCGTCTGCGAGCCGATCTTCGAAAAACCGTTGAAGGATATTTCGTTCGGCCAGTTGCTGGTGCGCCTGTTCCAGGTCGCGCGGCGCTTCAACATGGAGGTCCAACCGCAACTGGTGCTGTTGCAGAAGACCTTGCTGAACATCGAGGGCTTGGGCCGCGAGCTGTATCCTGAACTGGATCTGTGGGCTACCGGCCAGCCCTATCTCGAACGCTGGATGCGCGAGCGCATGAGCCCCAGGCAACTGCTGAAAAATGCCCATGCGCAGATCGAACAGCTGCCGCACCTGGCCAGCATGACCCGCGAGCTGCTCGAACGCATGTCCAATCCACATGCCAACAACCCGCCACCGCCCTGGCGGGAGCGTCATCGCCACTGGCCGCTGCGCCTCATCGGTGCCGTGCTGCTGGGTGGTGGAGCGACCCTCGCCGCGGCCGCGGACAGTTTTACCGCCGTCACCACATGGCCAGCCTGGATCATGCTCAGCGCCGGTATCTACATCGTGGTGCGCCGATAGCCAGCAGTCGGCGGGGCTGGCACACTTGGCGCATTGAGCGGAGAATCCGATGAACTGGCTGGACGACATACACTGGAACGAAGACGGCCTGGTACCGGCGATTGCCCAGGATCATCAGACCGGGCGCATCCTGATGATGGCCTGGATGAATCGCGAAGCGCTGGCACTCACCGCGCAGGAGAACCGCGCCATCTACTGGTCACGTTCGCGTGGCAAGCTGTGGCGCAAGGGAGAGGAATCGGGCCATGTGCAGAAGCTGCATGAACTGCGCCTGGACTGCGATGCCGACGTGATCGTGCTGCGCGTTGAGCAGGTGGGCGGCATCTCCTGCCACACGGGTCGTGAAAGCTGCTTCTATCGGGTATTCGAGAACGGTGCCTGGAAAACCGTCGAGCCGGTCCTCAAGGACCCGGACGCGATCTATGCGGAGCACAAACATGAGTGACACCTTCGACCGCCTGGCCGAGGTGCTGGAAGCCCGCAAGGGCGCCGCTGCGGACAGCTCCTACGTGGCCAGCCTCTATCACAAGGGGCTGAACAAGATCCTCGAGAAAGTCGGCGAGGAGTCGGTGGAAACCATACTGGCCGCCAAGGATGCAGCCGCTAGCGGCGATGCCAGCGACCTGATCTACGAAACCGCCGACCTGTGGTTTCACAGCCTGGTGATGCTGGCCGCACTGGACCAGCACCCCCAGGCGGTACTGGACGAACTGGACCGGCGTTTCGGTCTTTCGGGGCACGCGGAAAAAGCCGCGCGCCCGCAATCCTGATATTCAACTTCGGAGTAACGCAGCATGGGTTTTGGTGGAATCAGCGTCTGGCAACTCCTGATCATTCTGCTCATTGTGGTCATGCTTTTCGGCACCAAGCGGCTGAAAGGCCTGGGCTCGGACCTCGGTGACGCGATCAAGGGGTTCCGCAAGTCCATGGGCACCGATGAAGACAAGCCCAGTGTCGAAGAGAAACAGAACCACACCATCGATGCCGAGGCCCGCAAGGTCGAAGATCCGACGAAGAAGAACTGAGGCGCCATGTTCGATATCGGCTTCACCGAACTGCTGCTGATCGGCCTGGTTGCGCTGTTCGTACTTGGCCCGGAGCGCCTTCCGGGTGCCGTGCGCACCGCCGGGCTTTGGATTGGTCGGGCCAAGCGCAGCTTCGCCAACATCAAGTCCGAGGTCGAGCGCGAAATCGGCGCCGACGAGATCCGCCGCCAGTTGCATAACGAGCGCATCCTCGATCTTGAACGGGAAATGAAGCAGAGCATCATGCCCAGCCCTCCAGGCACCGGTAGCAGCGGGTCCCCGCAGTCCGCCACGCCTGCGCCGGATGCGAGCGCGCCCGGTACACAAGCGGTGGCCGAAGCCAGCCCCAGCGAAGCAAAACCCGCCGAAACAGCCCCCGTATCACGCCCGGACAGACCCGCTGAGCCATGAGCAATACTCCCATCGATGATCAGGAAATGCCGCTGGTTGCGCACCTGACCGAGTTGCGCAAGCGTCTGCTGCGCTGCGTGGCAGCCATCCTGTTGCTGTTCGGCGGATTGTTCTACTTCTCACAGCAGATCTACGCCCTGGTGGCGGCGCCGTTGCGAGCGTATCTGCCGGAGGGCGCGACGATGATCGCCACCGGCGTGGCCTCGCCTTTCCTGACGCCCTTCAAACTGACCATGATGGTCGCGTTGTTCCTGTCGATGCCGGTGATCCTCCATCAGATATGGAGCTTCATCGCGCCCGGCCTGTACAAGCACGAAAAGCGAGTCGCGGTCCCCTTGCTGATTTCCAGCATTTTCCTGTTCTACGGCGGCATGGCCTTCGCCTATTTCGTGGTGTTCCCCATCATGTTCGGGTTTTTCGCCAGCGTGACGCCCGAGGGCGTGGCGATGATGACCGATATTGGCCAGTACCTGGATTTCGTCCTGACCCTGTTCTTCGCCTTCGGTGTGGCATTCGAGATCCCGGTGGCGACCTTTCTGTTGATCTGGGTCGGCATCGTCGATGTCGCCACCCTGCGCAAGAGCCGCCCCTACGTGGTCGTCGGTTGCTTCGTGGTCGGCATGGTGCTGACGCCGCCGGATGTGTTTTCCCAGGCGCTGCTGGCTATACCGATGTGGCTGTTGTTCGAGGCCGGGCTGATCTTCGGCAGCATGGTGAAAAAACGCGAGGGCGAATTCCGCGGCGACGCCGATTCCGAGCCGGCGGCGCCCAGCGACCAATCGCCTACGCCTCGTCCGTGAACCTGCTCTTGCTGGAAGCGGCTGACTTCGTTGCCGCCAATCGCGTCGTCCTGCGTGATCGACGCCTGGCGCATATCCAGGACGTGCACCGTGCCAAGGCAGGCGAAAGCCTGCGGGTCGGTGTGCTTGGCGGTGAGATGGGCCAGGGTCGGCTGTTGCGGCTGGAAGCCGGCGAGGCGGAGCTGGAGGTCCACCTGGACCAGCCCCCTCCGAGCAAATTGCCCATTACCCTGTTGCTGGCCCTGCCACGCCCCAAGATGCTCCGACGGGTGCTGCAGACCGTCGCCTGCATGGGCGTACCCAGGCTGGTGCTGCTCAACAGCTACCGAGTGGAAAAGAGCTTCTGGCAAACGCCTTTCCTGGAGCCGACCGCGATCCGCGAGCAACTGGTGCTCGGCCTCGAGCAGGCACGCGACACCGTGCTCCCCGAGGTAAGCATCGAAAAGCGTTTCAAGCCCTTCGTCGAAGATCACCTGCCACACCTGGCGGCCGGTACCCGTGGCCTGGTCGGCCATCCGGGCAGCTATCCCGATTGCCCGCGCGCGATCACCGACTCGGTGACGCTGGCCATTGGTCCGGAAGGCGGCTGGATACCCTACGAAATCGAGAAATTCACCGAAGCGGGACTGCAGCCGGTGCAGTTGGGTGAGCGCATCCTGCGCGTGGAAACGGCGGTCAGCGCTCTGCTGGCGCGTCTGTTCTGATCGACGCCGGGCGCGTCGTCGCATGTCCACGCGTGACCGATGAACGTAATGCACGCATCCGGACCGCGCAGGTCAGAGCTACTGAACCCCAAACAGCAGTATCTGCCATGCGCCCATTGACCATTGACCTTCACCGCCTGGAGTATGCGCTGGACAACCGTGATGCCAGCGAGCACTACCTCGACTTGGAATCGGGGGAGATTCGCGCCGTGTTTCCGGGGGAAGCTGCGCCCGGCATGGATGAAAAATATGACGTGCAGGACGATCGCTTCCTGCACATCGAACCGCTCGGGCTCGCGCAATCGATCGCCATGCGTGAGGCGTTCCTCTTTACCCAGCACGACCCCAACGCCCATGCGGTGCTCAGCCATGCGCTGCAGGGCCGCAAACCGCTGCGCACGTTCGATTTCAAACTGGAAGACTTCCCCGAGGTCCGCGAGGCCTGGCTGGACTACCAGGCCGTACAGCTGCGCGAGTACGCAATGACCTGGCTGCACGAAAACGGCCTGGAACCGTCGAAGCGCTGATCGAACCGCCCGCGAACCCTCTCAGCTTTGCAGCAGAAAGGTCACAGGCCCATCGTTTTGCAGATGCACCTGCATGTCCGCGCCGAAGCGGCCGCAGGCGACCGGCTGATGGTGCCGACGCGCCTGGCCGAGCAGGTATTCGTAGAGCTCTTCGCCGAGCGACGGTGCCGCCGCGCTGGAAAAGCTGGGCCGCAGGCCGCTGCCGGTATCCGCGGCCAAGGTGAACTGAGACACCAACAGCAGGCCGCCGCCGATGTCGCTCAACGAACGGTTCATCCTGCCCTGCTCGTCGCTGAAAACGCGGTAACGCAGCAACTTGTGCAACAGTTTGTCGGCCCGTGCGCGATCGTCCTCACGCTCGACGCCCACCAGCACCAGGAGGCCCTGGTCAATGCCACCGACCACCTCGCCCGCGACCTCGACCCGTGCATGCCTCACCCGCTGGATCAGCGCCTTCATCAGGCTTCCTCGGGCGGCAGACGAAGCAGGCGGTGGGCCACGTCCGCCGCGGCACGCACCAGCGCGTCACAGATACCGGACTCGGACGCCGAATGCCCCGCTTCACGGATGATCTGCAGTTCGCTGTTGGGCCATGCCTCGTGCAGTTCCCAGGCGTTGTCCAGGGGACAGATGACATCGTAGCGACCATGCACGATGATGCCCGGCAGGTGCGCGATCTTGTGCATGTTGCGCAGCAGTTGATCGGGTTCGAGAAACGCGCCGTTGACGAAGTAGTGACATTCGATCCGCGCCATCGCCAGCGCCCGGTGAGTGTCGGAGAAGCGATCGACCACCTGAGTGTTGGGCCGCAGCGTGGCGGTACGGCCTTCCCAGCACGACCAGGCCTTGGCCGCGTGCATCTGCGCGATCTGGTCGCTGCCAGTCAGGCGACGGTAGTAGGCCTGCATCAGATCGCCACGCTCTTCCGGCGGAATCGGCGAAAGGAAATCCTGCCAGTAATCAGGGAATAGCCGGCTGGCGCCTTCCTGGTAAAACCAGGAGAACTCTTTCTGCCGGCAGAGGAAGATGCCGCGCAAGATCAGCGCATGGACGCGTTCGGGATACGCCTGGGCATACGCCAGCGCCAGCGTCGAGCCCCAGGAGCCACCGAACAGCACCCACTTGTCGATACCGAGAAAGGTGCGAAGGCGCTCCATATCGTCGATCAGGTGTGCGGTCGTGTTGTTCTCCAGGCTCGCGTGCGGGGTGGAGCGGCCACAGCCACGCTGGTCGAACGTAATGATGCGGTACAGGTTGGGATCGAAAAATCGGCGGCTCAGGGCATCGCAGCCACCCCCCGGGCCACCGTGCACGAAGAGCACAGGCAGCCCGCCCGGTGATCCACTCTCGTCGGCGTAAAGCACATGCGGTTGTTCGACCGCCAGCTCGTGCCGGGCGTAGGGTTTGATCTCCGGATACAAGGTCTGCATGGCACACTCCATGATCGGTGCGCGGGCTCGACGGCCCGTCTGACGTTTCCGGCATCATAACGAGGTTCGAGAGGTTCGGCATGCCCGTATGGAAATTAGCCACCGCAGCGGTGGTGCTCACGCTATTGCTGGCCGGCTGCGGTCGCGATGATCCCCAGGCAGCACTGGATGCGGCCGCGCAATCGCTGCAGGACAGCATTGAAAACAAGGACCACGGCGAGCTGATGGCGCTGATCCACCCCGACTTCAGCGCCAATCAGCACCTCGACCGGGATTGGGTGCGGCGTACGGCCACCCTGATGTTCCTGCGTCATGCCAACGTGCGGGTAATCGCGCTCAATGACCAGAGCTGGATCGACCCAAGCTATTCGGACAAGGGCTACAGCGAGGCACAGGTAGCGCTGGCCGGCGCCGAGCGCTGGTTACCCCAGCGCGTCGGCCATTATCAGGTCAGGCTCGAATGGTGGCGTGAGGACGGCGAATGGCTATTGGCACGAATGAACTGGGAATGACCGCGCCGGATCAGGCGCCTGCGAGGCCCAGCACGCGTCAGCCCGACTCGCCACGCCAGATCAGCTCGCTGACGTCGTAGCCGCGCTTGCGAGCCTCATCGAGCAGCGTGTCGCGCAGTGCCGGATCGACCGTTTCCTCTCGCGACAACAACCAGAGGTAGTCGCGGTCCGGACTGCCCACCAGCGCCACTCGGTAGTCGTCGTCGAGGTACAGAATCCAGTAATGGCCCTTGGTCAGCGACGGGAAAAGCGTGCTGAACCAGTTATCGAAGCGAACCCAGAGCTTATCGGTCCTTCCGGCTTGCTGGGGAACTGCCTCGCCCTGGACCTGCCGCCATTCACCGTCCGCCGTTTCACAGCGATTGATCACCGCCACGCGGCCCGCATCGAGCAACTGATAGCGGGCCTGCGAGCGCACACAGTGGCGCTGGAAGAACATGGGTAGACGCGCCTGTTCATACCAGGTCCCCTGGTAGCGCTGCAGGTCGACCTGATTGACGGTGTCAGGCGCTTCGGAATCACCCGAGCGCGCACACCCGGCGATCAGCAATACACAGCACAGCGTGGTGACGAGGCGCATGGAGCACTCCTTTATTGCAGGCCCTGGCCGGAGAACATCATGACCTTGTCGCCGGCGAACTGGATGCTGATGAACCGGTTCTTCTGCCCCCACGTGCAGCTGGACATACCCAGCGCACCGGCGCATTCACCCGGCTTGCCGAGTAACGCTTCGACCTCCGCGCGTGGCATGCCAGCCTTGAGCTTGGCGAAGTTTTCCTGGGTGACGGGGCTGCAGGCAGCCAGCAGCACGACAGCGGCGATCAACGATAAATGACGCAACGACATTGCAGGTTTCCTTGGGGTCGGTCGGAGGCTGGCCTTGCTTGGCCACGCCTGGCAAATGAACGATTCGCGGCGGCATCGAGCCCGTACCCATTGGCTAGAACCGCGCGCCGGGCGTGGCGAGAAAAGCCTGTTCGGCCTCGGTGGTTTCCCGCCCGAGCACATCATTGCGATGCGGAAAGCGACCGAACCTGGCGATCACGTCGCGATGCCGCACCGCGAAATCGAGAAAGTCGGCAAACAGCGCCCGATCTTCGGCCGTCGCCAGCGTACAGAGCTTCTGGAAATGCGCGACGGCCTGCTCCTGTACGCGGAGGTCTTCAGCGTGTTCCAGCACCAGATAAATGAATACGCGCTGGATCGGCGTCAGCAGGACATCGCCGCCATGGGCCATGCCCTCGCAGACCAGGTGCTGGGCACGTTCGTCACCGGCGAATGCCCGTGGCGTCCCGCGGTAGATCATGCGTGGCAATTGATCGAGCAACAGCACCAGCGCCAGCCAGCCATGCGGGGAGTCGGCCCAGTCGCCCAGGCAACCGTCCAGCGCCTGGGCGACCAGCCCACCGAAACGGGTATCGGCATCGGCATCCTGTTCGGCCCGGTAGCCGAACCACAAGCCGTGCTTGTGTCCCGCGACCTCACTGGCGGTGACGCCCTTGCCGAACCACCAGTCCAGCAATTCCAGCCAGGGCGCCTGTTGCATCGTTCAGCCCTGGTGGTAGCCGGTGGCGCGCTCGACCTCTTCCTTCGATCCCAGGAATACCGGCACACGCTGATGCAGCGAGTCGGGCTGGATGTCGAGGATGCGCTGGGTGCCGTTGGTGGCGGCGCCGCCAGCCTGTTCGATGATGAAGGACATGGGGTTGGCTTCGTACATCAGGCGCAATTTGCCGGGTTTCTCAGGCTCGCGGGCATCACGCGGATACATGAAGATGCCGCCGCGGGTCAGGATACGATGCACGTCGGCCACCATCGAGGCGATCCAGCGCATGTTGTAGTTCTTGCCCAGCGGGCCTTCGGCGCCGGCCAGCAACTCGCTGACGTAGCGCTGCACCGGAGCCTCCCAGTGGCGCTGGTTGGACATGTTGATGGCGAACTCGGCGGTACTTTCCGGCACGCGGATGTCGTCGTGGGTGAGCACGAAGCTGCCCAGCTCGCGATCCAGGGTAAAGCCCATCACGCCATTGCCCAGCGTCAGCATCAGCATGGTTTGCGGGCCATAGATGGCGTAGCCCGCCGCCACCTGGCGGGTACCCGGCTGGAGAAAGGCTTCCTCTCCCAACGCATCGTTCTGGCTGAAGCTCTCGCCCGGACAACGCAGCACCGAGAAAATCGTGCCGACCGAGACGTTGACGTCGATGTTGCTGGAGCCGTCCAGTGGGTCGAAGACCAGCAGATAGGCGCCCTTCGGGTATTTGCCGGGAATCTGGTAGGCGTTGTCCATCTCTTCGGAAGCCATGCCCGCCAGGTGGCCGCCCCACTCGTTGGCCTCCAGCAGAATTTCGTTGGACAGCACGTCGAGCTTTTTCTGCACTTCACCCTGGATGTTCTCGGTTTCGGTGGCACCGAGCACTCCGCCCAGCGCGCCCTTGGACACGGCGTGGCTGATCTCCTTGCACGCTCGGGCCACTACCTCGATAAGGAAGCGCAAATCCGCAGGGGTATTGTTACTGCGGGTCTGCTCGATCAGGTAGCGGCTCAGGGTTACGCGTGACATGAATTGACTCCGGAGGATGGGGAAACCCGCGCAGTTTAGCAGGCCAGGGGGAAACTAACCCTCCCTCAGACCCTCCCAGGCGCCACAGAGTTCAGCGCAGCGGCAAAGTGCCTGCAACGACCGTGTCTGCGAGGCGATCAGGCTGCTGAACGGCCGACCCACCCTGCACGCGGCGCACCCGTTGCCGGGGCGCCCGCGCGTTACGCTAAAGCACTTTCCAGATCTCCTGGGCATATTCGCGGATGGTCCGGTCCGAGGAAAACCAGCCGGTACGGGCAGTGTTCAGCACCGCCGAACGCCACCAGCTGTCGGCATCCCTCCAGCGCGCCTCGACCTCGAGTTGCGCCTTCCAATAGGCTTCGAAGTCGGCACAGACCATGAAGGTATCGTGCCATTTGAGCCCATCGATCAGTGCTGTGTAGCGCGCCGGATCATCCGCCGAGAAGGCGCCGTTGCGAATCGCCATCAACACCTCGCTGAGGCGCGGCGAATCGATGATTGTGGCTTCGGCGTTGTATTCGTTCGCCTGCTTGCGCGCCTCGACCTCCTGGGCCGTCATGCCGAAGATGAACATGTGCTCGGCGCCGATCTGCTCGCACATTTCGACATTCGCGCCATCCAGCGTGCCGATCGTCAGCGCGCCGTTGAGCGCGAACTTCATGTTGCTGGTACCCGAGGCTTCGAGGCCTGCGGTGGAAATCTGCTCGGAGAGGTCGGCAGCCGGAATGATGCGCTCGGCCAGGCTCACGTTGTAGTTGGGCAGGAACACGACCTTCAACAAGCCCCGTACCGTCGGATCGTCGTTGATGGTGCGCGCGATGTCGTTGGTCAGCTTGATGATCAGTTTCGCCGTGTGATAACTGGCTGCCGCCTTTCCGGCGAAGATCTTTACCCGAGGCACCCAGCTACCGCCCGGATCGGAGCGGATCGCCTGGTACAACGCAACGGTGTGAAGGAGGTTGAGCAATTGCCGCTTGTACTCGTGGATGCGTTTGACGTGCACATCGAACAGCGCATTCGGATCGACGCTGATGCCCAGTCGGTCCTGGATCATGCGCGCCAGCAATTGCTTGTTGGCCAGCCGCTGGGCAGCGAAGCGTGCCCGAAAGTATGGCTCGTCGGCGAACGGCTCCAGCTTGCGAAGCAGGGTTTCCGGCGCATCGAGCAGTGCTTCACCCACATGCTCGACCAACAACCGGGTCAGTTGCGGATTGGCCTGGTACAGCCAGCGTCGGAAGGTGATGCCGTTGGTCTTGTTGCTGATGCGTTTGGGATACAGCGAATGCAGGTCGGTGAAGACCGTCTCGCGCATCAGGCCGGTGTGCAGGGCCGACACGCCATTGATGCAGTGCGAACCGAGGAATGCCAGGTTGCCCATGCGCACCCGCCGGCCATGCCCTTCCTCGATCAACGACACCGAACGCAGCAGATCGAGGTCATGCACGCCGCGCTCACGCAGGGCGTCAAGATGCTGGGCGTTGATCAGGTAGATGATCTGCATGTGGCGTGGCAGCAGCCGTTCCATCAGCCCAACCGGCCAGGTTTCCAGCGCCTCGGGTAACAGGGTGTGATTGGTATAGGACAGGGTACCGACGGTCAGCTCCCACGCCTTGCGCCACGGGATCTCATGCACGTCGACCAACAGCCGCATCAGCTCCGCCACGGCGATCGCCGGGTGGGTGTCGTTGAGCTGGATGGCGGCGAATTCCGGCAGGTTCAACAATGTGCCGCGCTGATCCAGGTGCCTGCGCAGCAGGTCCTGCAACGAGGCGGCGACGAAGAAATACTCCTGACGCAGACGCAACTCCTGGCCGGCCTCGGTGCTGTCGGCCGGATACAGCACCCGCGAAATGCTTTCGGCGCGCGCTTCCTCGGCGACGGCCCCGATGTGATCGCCCGCGTTGAAACGCTCCAGATGGAAATCCGCCTCGGCACGCGCACGCCACAGCCGCAAGGTGTTGACGCTCGCCCCACGCCAGCCGACCACCGGCGTGTCGTAGGCGATGGCCCGGACACCTTCGGCCCAGTGCCAGAAGTGCTTGGGTTGCTCCGCCCCGCTCGCATCGTGGGGCATGGCCGTAACACTGCCGCCGAAGCCGATCAGATAGGTGACCTCGGGTCGCTCGAACTCCCATGGATTACCGAAGTTCAGCCAGGTTTCGGTCTGCTCGTGCTGCCAACCGTCGACGATGGCCTGGCGAAACAGGCCGTGGTCGTAACGAATTCCGTAGCCATGGGCCGCAATGCCCAGCGTCGCCATGCTCTCCATGAAGCAGGCCGCCAGCCGCCCCAGCCCGCCATTGCCCAGGGCGGCATCGGGTTCGGCCAGGCGAATGCGCTCGAAGTCCACGTCGACGCCCGCCAGCGCCTCGCGAGCCACGTCCAGCAGCCCCAGGTTACTCAGGCTATCGGTGAGCAGGCGACCGATGAGGAACTCCAGCGAGAGGTAATACACGCGCTTCTTTCCTTCGCGGTAGCCTTGACGGGTGCGGTCCATCCACTGGTCGATCATGCGGTCACGGGTAGCCAGCGCCACCGCCTCGAACCAGTCATGGTTGGAAGCGTGTTCCGGATCCTTGCCGATCGAGTAGGTCAGCTTGCTGATGATCGCGTTGCGAAAGGTTGCGACTTCATCGGCATTGGGAGCGGTCGATTCATACGACATGACACACCTCGTGAAGCTGGAAAAAGACGTTCGTGGCAGCGCTGGGGGCGGCCTCGGCAAATCGCAATGCAGACAGGTTTGCAGGTTTCGACTGGATCTGCGACACCGTCCGTCCGGCGTTCGACTCGTCGCAATCGCTGTAAATTCCGCCACGGGCCGTTATCATCGCGCGCCGCCATTGCCGATACCGCCGCCTTGAAGACTCGACTGATCGCTTCCGCCGACCCCGATCGCCTGGAAACCTGGGCCCGCTACAGCAATGGATTGTGCGGCGATTGCCGGGCGACCTGCTGCACCCTGCCGGTCGAAGTCCGCATCGACGACCTGATCCGTCTGGAAGTGGTGGACGCCTTCGAGCGCGACGAACCGCCCAAGAACGTCGCCAAGCGCCTGAGCAAGGCCGGCATCGTCGAGCACTTCAATCAAAAGCATGGCATTTTCACCCTGACGCGCCTGGCGAACGGTGACTGCCTGTACCTCGATCGCCAGACACGTTTGTGCACGGTCTATGCCAAGCGACCCGACACCTGCCGCAACCATCCGAGGGTCGGCCCGCGCCCCGGTTACTGCGCCTACCAGCAGAAAACCGCCACCCGCTGACCGCGCCATCGAGACCGGTGCGCGCGCCGTCGGCCCTCGTCCTCCAGTGGGAAAAAAGCCAATGTCGAAACTGGCAATCTCGTGACTCAGCAGTCATGCTTGACGTCTGCCAGTATCCGCAAACGTTTAGGAATCCACCCGGCATGAGCCGCGATAGCCGCTATCTGGAAGCCATTCTGCATCACGACATCCCACTGACCCGGGCAATGGGCCTGCGCGTCGAGCAATGGGAAAACCATGAGCTGCGCCTGAAGGTCCCGCTGCAAGCGAACATCAACCACAAGAGCAGCATGTTCGGCGGCAGCCTGTATTGCGCTTCGGTGCTGGCGGGCTGGGGTTGGCTGCACTTGCGCTTGCGCGAGGCCGGGATCGAGGACGGTCATATCGTCATCCACGAGGGGCAGATCGACTATCCGTTGCCGGTCGTGGACGACGCCACCGCCATCTGCTCGGCCCCGAGCGATGACGCCTGGAATCGCTTCGAAACCATCTATCGTCGTCGTGGCCGCTCCCGCCTGACGCTGAACAGCCGGATACTGGCCGCCGATGGCCGCGACGCCGTGCGCTTCACCGGCCAGTTCGTGCTGCATAAATAGCCTCGGAACGACCAACCCGCTCCATACTGGTGCGCTGATGGCGCGTCGCGCACCTGGACTTCGCTGCGCTCACGAAGCGGACCGCCCGGTCCATGCGCTGCCCTGCGCACTGCCCGTCATTGATGCCTCCTGGTCAAGCCGTCGCGACACTGTGACCGGTTCACGTCGCCACGCCCCGGTGCTGGCAACCGAAGCGCAGGGAGACTACCCTTGGCCAGCCAACAATAAAAACAGCGTCAAGGAACCGATACCATGGGCTTCACCCATAAAATCGCGCTATTGCTATGCGTCCTGCTCGCCCACGTCGGCGTTGCCTATGCCGAACTGCCCAGTGACTACCGGATCATCCTGCAGACCGATAACTTCCCACCCTTCAACATGGGACCGAACCACAAGAACTTCGCTCGAGGCGACGAGGTTCAGGGCATCGGTACCGACACCGTGCGGGAGATATTCAAGCGCGCCGGGATCGACTACAGCCTCACGCTGCGCTCGCCATGGGACCGCATCTACACCCAGACGCTAAGCGACTCCGGCCACGGCCTGTTCTCGGTCGCGCGCACGGCGCAGAACCTGTCCCAGTTCAAATGGGTAGGACCGCTCGCCCGCTACGAAACCGTGCTGCTCGCCGCACCCGGCGCGAGGATATCCCTGACCGACCTCGGGCAAGCCAGCAATTATGCGATCGGCGCTCAGAAAAGCAGCGGCGTCAGCCAGTTGCTGACAAGCGAAGGCTTGCAGCCGGTGGACAGCCTGAGCGAGGAAGAGAACCTGCGCAAATTGCTCAGCGGACGTATCGACCTATGGGCGACAGCCGATCCGGTCTGGCGCTACCACGCCAGGCAGCACGGCGCCGAGGGCCTGCAACCGGTACTGAAGTTTCATCCGAGCGATCTCTACCTGGCGCTGCACAAGGACACCCCGGACGAGGCCGTGGCCCGCCTGCAGAACGCCTTGAATGAAATCATCGGTGAAGGCTACGCCGGCTGCAGCAACACGCCCGATCTGTGCTACCTGATTCGCGACCGCAAGGCGCCCTGACGGCGCCCTGCTTCGACATCCTTTACACGTAACGCGACTTGGGCGTGGCCATGGGCAGCGGACCGTCTCCAATCAGGCGGAACTCGCCGCGCGCCGCATCGTAGGCGCGAATCTCGCTGGTGCCGATGTTGTAGACCCAACCGTGGATGAACAGCTGGCCGCTGGCCAACCGCGCCGCCACCGACGGATGCGTGCGCAGGTGATCGAGCTGGGCCAGTACGTTCTCCTCGGTCAGCACGCCCAGGGTGTTGTGGTCGGCGCAGCCGCAATTTTCTTCCACCACCGTGCGGGCCACCTCGGCATGGCGCAGCCAGCTCTTGACCGTCGGCATGCCATTCAGGCTGGCCGGGTTCAGCACCGCCTTCATGGCGCCGCAATCGGAGTGGCCACAGACGATGATGTGATGAACGCCGAGCGCCATGACGGCGAACTCGATGGCGGTCGACACGCCACCATTCATGATGCCGTAGGGCGGCACGATGTTGCCGACGTTGCGGGTGACGAACAGATCCCCAGGCGAACTCTGGGTAATCAGCTCCGGCAGGATGCGTGAATCCGCGCAGGTGATAAACATGGCTCGCGGCTTTTGCTCATGCGCGAGCTTGCTGAACAGCTCGCGCTGTTGCGGATAGACATCCTCGCGAAATCGCACGACACCGGCGACCAGACTGTCGAGCGCCTCCTGCGCCGTTTCATTCGTTTTATCTTCGAGACTCATGTTCGGCATCTTCTCTGTGGATGGGGATGAGTTCGACGCTACGCGCCCTGTGTTCGACACCTGGAAGTTGTGACAGCCGGTAACGACCGCGGATCGCAGGCGGACCGCGTCCGGCCAAAAAAAAGGGGGCCTTTCGGCCCCCTGAGGGACATCCGTCAGGCCTCGATTTCAATCAGCAGATCGCCAGGCGTCACCCGGTCACCCTTGGCGACATGCACCGCCTTCACCGTACCGGCGATGGGCGCCTGGATTTCGGTTTCCATCTTCATCGCTTCGCTGATCAGCACCGCCTGGCCCGCCCTGACCACATCGCCGGCCTTGACCAGCACGTCGACCACGTTACCCGGCATGCTGGTGCTCACGTCGCCGGGTGCGCTGGCTTGCTTGCGCTTGCTGCCGCCGTCACCGACGAAGTGATTCAACGGTTCGAACACCACCTCCTCCGGCATACCGTCGATGGACAGGAAGAAGTGCCGCTTGCCCTCACCTTTGACGCCAACGCCGGTGATATCGACGCGGTAGGTTTCGCCGTGCACGTCGATGACGAACTCGGTAGGTACGCCCTCGCCGCCAGCGGCACTGACCGCGCTACCGTCCGGAATCGGCAGCAGCGCCTCGGGCTGCAGCGTCCCGGCCTCGCGCTCTTCCAGAAACTTGCGACCGATGTCGGGGAACATGGCGTAGGTCAGCACGTCCTCTTCGCTGTGCGCCAGCGCGCCGATTTCCTGACGCAGCTTGTCCAGCTCCGGCTTGATCAGATCGGCTGGACGCACCTCGATGATGTCCTCACCGCCGATGGCCTGGCGCTGCAGTTTGGCGTCGATGGTGCCCGGCGCCTTGCCGTATCGGCCCTGCAGATAGAGTTTCACCTCGTTGGTGATGGTCTTGTAGCGCTCACCGGCGAGCACGTTGAAAAACGCCTGGGTACCGACGATCTGCGACGTCGGCGTCACCAGCGGCGGGTAGCCCAGGTCCTTGCGCACACGAGGGATTTCGGCGAGCACTTCATCCATGCGGTTGAGCGCGCCCTGCTCCTTGAGCTGGTTGGCCAGGTTGGAAATCATTCCGCCGGGCACCTGATTGACCTGCACCCGCGTGTCGACACCGGTGAACTCGCTCTCGAACTGGTGGTACTTCTTGCGCACCGCATAGAAGTACAGCCCGATCTCCTGGAGCAGCTCCAGATCGAGTCCCGTGTCGTAGGGCGTGCCACGCAGGGCGGCGACCATCGACTCGGTGCCCGGATGACTGGTACCCCAGGCGAAGCTGGAGATGGCCGTATCGATATGGTCAGCGCCGTTCTCGATGGCCATGAGCTGGCACATGCTGGCCACGCCCGCCGTGTCGTGGGAGTGGATGAACACCGGCAAGTCGATTTCAGCCTTCAGTGCGCGCACCAGCTCGCCAGTGGCAAAGGGTGTCAGCAACCCGGCCATGTCCTTGATGGCGATGGAGTCGACGCCCATGTCGCGCATCACCCGCGCCTGCTCGACAAAGAGTTCGACGGTGTGGACCGGGCTGGTGGTGTAGGCGATGGTGCCCTGGGCATGCTTGCCGGTCTTCTTCACCGCGGCGATGGCGGTTTCCAGATTGCGCACGTCATTCATGGCATCGAATATGCGGAACACGTCGATGCCGTTGTCTGCCGCACGGGCGCAGAAGGCTTCGACCACGTCATCGCTGTAGTGACGGTAGCCGAGCAGGTTCTGCCCGCGCAGCAGCATCTGCAGCCGCGTATTGGGCAGCGCGGCCTTGAGTTGCCGCAAACGCTCCCAGGGGTCTTCCTTGAGAAAGCGCACACAGGCGTCGAAGGTCGCGCCGCCCCAGACTTCCAGGGACCAGTAACCGACCCGGTCGAGCTTGCCGCAGATCGGCAGCATGTCTTCCAGACGCATGCGGGTGGCGATCAGCGACTGGTGGGCATCACGCAGAATGGTGTCGGTAACGGTGATTTTCTTCTGAGCAGTCATGGTTCGTTCCTCACAGGCCTGCGTGGGCGGCGATGGCGGCAGCGATGGCCAGGGCCAGTTCGCCCGGCTTGCGTTTGATCGAGTAGTTCAGCAATTCCGGATGGCTGTCGACGAAGCTGGTATTGAACTGTCCGCTGCGGAAATCCGGGTTTTCGAGAATTTTCTGGTAGTAGCTCGCGGTGGTCTTCACGCCCTGTACGCGCATGTCGTCCAGCGCACGCGAACCGCGCGCCAGCGCCTCTTCCCAGGTCAGCGCCCAGACAATGAGTTTCAGGCACATGGAGTCGTAATACGGCGGAATGGTATAGCCGGTGTAGATCGCCGTGTCGGTGCGCACGCCCGGCCCGCCGGGCGCGTAATAGCGGGTGATCTTGCCGAAACAGGGCAGGAAATTGTTGCGCGGCTCCTCGGCATTGATGCGGAACTGCAAGGCAAAGCCGCGGTACTGGATGTCTTCCTGCTTGACCGAAAGCGGCAGGCCGGAGGCGATGCGGATCTGCTCGCGGACGATGTCGATGCCGGTGATTTCCTCGGTGATGGTGTGCTCCACCTGTACCCGCGTATTCATTTCCATGAAGTACACCTCGCCATCGGCGAGCAGAAACTCCACGGTGCCGGCATTCTCGTAGCCCACCGCCTTGGCGGCCCGCACCGCCAGGTCGCCGATGTAGGCGCGTTGCTCGGGCGTCAACTGCGGGCTGGGAGCGATTTCGATCAGCTTCTGATTGCGCCGCTGGATCGAGCAGTCGCGCTCGAACAAATGCACAGTGTTGCCGAACGAATCCGCCAGTACCTGCGCCTCGATGTGCTTGGGTTCGACGATGCACTTTTCCAGAAACACATCCGCCGAACCGAACGCCTTGGTCGCCTCGGATATCACCCGTGGGTAGGCCTGCTCCAGTTCGTCCCGCGAGTTGCAGCGGCGAATACCGCGACCACCGCCACCGGAAGTCGCCTTGAGCATCACCGGGTAACCGATGCGCTCGGCCTCGGCCAACGCTTGCGCGACATCGGCTACGTTGCCTTCGGTACCTGGCGTTACCGGAACGCCCGCCTTGATCATGCTGCGACGCGCCTCGGTCTTGTCGCCCATGCGGCGAATGACTTCCGCGCTCGGGCCGACGAAGCGGATGCCGCGCTCGGCGCAGATTTCGGCCAGCTCGGCATTTTCGGACAAAAACCCATAGCCGGGATGCAGGGCATCGCAACCGGTTTCCACGGCCAGGTTCACCAGCTTGCGCGGGTTCAGGTAGCCGGCCAGCGGGTCTTCGCCAATGAAATAGGCTTCGTCGGCACGCTTGACGTGCAAGGCGTGACGATCGGGCTCGGCGAATACCGCCACCGAGCGAACGCCCATTTCGGCGCAGGCCCGCACGATGCGTACGGCAATTTCCCCGCGGTTGGCGATCAGCAGCTTCTTGATCACGCTGTCATCCCTCGGATCAGTGAGCAGAGCGGTCCTGTCCGGACCGATGGGGTATCGCCGCGTCTGGCGATGCGATTTACCCTACCCCTTGAGCAGCAATTACTGAAAATGAATAATTGTTTGGTTATGCATAAGGTTTGGCTTATACAACCCCGAGAACAGACCGAACGACCCATCATCCATCGCCAGCGGAGCGCCCTGTGAGAAAGTCCCTGATGCGCATGACCCTGCGCCAGCTGCGCGTGTTTCGGGCGGTTTGCGATAACCATTCCTATAGTCGGGCCGCCGAGGAAATGGCCCTGACGCAGCCTGCGGTCAGCCTGCAGATCCGCCAGCTGGAAGAGCTGCTGGGGCAGCCGTTGTTCGAGTACACCGGCAAGAAGCTCTACCTGACCGAAGCGGCCGAGGCGCTCAAACGCACCAGCGAGGATATTTTCGGCCGGCTGGAAAGCCTCGACATGCAGCTGTCCACGCTTCAGGGTTCACTGCAGGGTCAACTCAAGCTGGCGGTCGAATCGAGCGCGAAATACTTCGTACCGCACCTGTTCGCGTCGTTTCGTGAGCTCCATCCCGAGGTGAGCCTGCAGCTGGTGGTGGTCAACCATGCGCAGGCGATCCACCGCCTCAACGCCAATCGCGACGACCTGCTGTTGATCTCGCAGGTGCCTGCGGACATGGATCTGGAGTTCTTGCCATTCCTGGACAATGCCATCGTCGCGGTCGCCCCGCCCGATCACCCGTTGTGCCAGCGGCAGTCGCTCAGTCTGCAGGACCTCACGCCCTGGCCGCTGCTGATCCGGGAGGCCGGCTCGGGCACCCGGCGTGCGACCGAGCAGTATTGCAACCAGAAGCGCGCGCACTTCGCGCAGACCATGGAGCTGGGTTCGCTGGAGGCCCAGCGAGAGGGCGTGCTGGCCGGCCTCGGGCTGGCGCTGCTGCCTCGACACGCCGTGCTGCACGAACTGGCAAGCGGCGAACTGTGCGAGCTTCCAGTCGAGGAACTGCCGCTGATGCGTAGCTGGTGCCTGGTGCATCCGCGCGGCAAATACCTGTCCCCAGTGGCGCAGACGTTCTTCGCCTTCGCCCGGACCGAGCGGCAGCGCATCAATGCCCTGGAGCGATGTTTCAGTGCCGGAGGCCGACGCTGAACGAGGGCCCCGGATGATCACGTCCCTGCCTCCTTCGTCGGAAAACGTGAAGCGTACCGGCGTATACGATATCCTCAATCGCAATCAATCCTGCCGAGCGCGCCACCGTGCCCCTTCAACCCTTCAACGCCCCGAACCTTGGAATCGTACCCTCGGCTTCCGAAGTGATCGCCAAGCACCTGCGTGAAGCGATCATCAGCGGCCAGTTTGCGGAGGGAGAACCGGTTCGCCAGGACGACGTGGCGCGCCTGTTCAATGTCAGCAAGATTCCGGTCCGCGAGGCGCTCAAGCGCCTGGAGGCCGAAGGCCTGGTGTCATTCCAGCGCAACAAGGGTGCGGTCGTGACAGTGCTCACCGAGCCGGAACTGGCGCAGATCTTCGAAGTGAGGGTCCTGCTGGAAACGCAGATCATCCGCCTCGCCGTGCCCAACATGACCGATGCGACGTTCGGGCAAGCCGAGTCCATCTGTGCCGAGTTCGTCCACGAAGACAATGCGGCGCGCTGGGCTGAACTGAACTGGGCCTTCCACGCATGCTTGTACGGCCCGGCCGAACGGCCCTTCATGATGCAGCTGATCCGTTCCATCCATGACAAGGTCGAACGCTACCTGCGGGTGCAGATGAGCATCCATGAAGGCAAACAAGGCGCCGACCTTGAGCATCGCCAGATCCTGCGCGCCTGCCGCAGCGGGGACACGGATCTGGCTGCCGAGCTGATTGAACGTCACATCATTGGCGTCTGTCGGGCGCTGTTCGAGCATCTGCCCCATGGTCACCGCTGGGCAGGCATCGAAATGCCCAGCTGGCCTGTGCCGATTTCGTCATCCCAGCAGACGAAAACGTTCAAGCCCTGAGCAGGCTGCCATCGGATGCTTGTGCCACCCCGATTGCACAGGCAGGTGGCATGAAACGTATCCAGGTATTAGACAGCCACACCGGTGGCGAACCGACCCGGCTGATCCTCGAAGGCTTTCCGCCGCTCGGTTCCGGAAGCATGGCTGAACGCCGTCGGCTGCTCGCCGAGCAGTTCGATGACTGGCGCGCCGCATCCGTGCTCGAGCCGCGTGGCAGCGATGTACTGGTCGGGGCGCTGCTCTGCGAGCCGGTCGACCCGACGGCCTGTGCCGGGGTCATTTTCTTCAACAACAGCGGCTACCTGGGCATGTGCGGCCACGGCACCATCGGCCTGATGGTTTCGCTGGCCCACCTGGGGCGCATCCAGCCCGGGATTCACCGCATCGAAACCCCGGTCGGCACGGTGCAGGCGACCCTGCATGAAGACCGCTCTGTCAGCGTGCGCAACGTACCGGCCTACCGCTACCGCAAGGCGGTGGGCGTCGCAGTACCCGGCTACGGCACGGTGACCGGCGATATCGCCTGGGGCGGCAACTGGTTTTTCCTCGTCGCCGAGCATGGGCAACGCGTCGCGGGGGACAACCTCGAGGCGCTGACAGCCTTCACCTGGGCGGTGCGTCAAGCGCTCGACGCGCAAGGCATACGCGGCGAGGACGGTGGCGACGTGGACCACATCGAGCTGTTCGCCGACCCTGAGGGACCGGCAGGCGCTTGCGGGCCATCGGCCGACACGGCTTCGCCCAGACCCGACAGTCGCAACTTCGTGCTTTGCCCAGGCAAGGCTTATGACCGTTCGCCCTGCGGTACCGGCACCAGCGCCAAGCTGGCCTGCCTGGCGGCCGATGGCAAGCTGCAACCTGGCGAGACATGGCGCCAGGCCAGCGTCATCGGCAGCGAATTCCTCGCCAGCTACGAACCGGACGGCAATCGCATCGTGCCGACCATCCGCGGTCGCGCGCACCTGAGCGCCGAAGCGACATTGCTGATCGAGGATGACGACCCCTTCGCCTGGGGTATTCGGGCGTGAATGCCGATGTGGTCATCATCGGCGCCGGCATCGTCGGCGCCGCCTGTGCCCACGAACTGGCGGCCAACGGGCTCGACGTGCTGCTGATCGATGCCCACCGCGGCGGCGCAACGGCAGCCGGCATGGGCCATCTGGTGGCCCTGGACGACAATCCGGCCGAGCTGGCGCTGAGCGACTATTCAATCCAGCGCTGGCGGGAGCTGGGCCGGCTGATGGACGAAAGCTGCGGCTATCGCAACAACGGCACCCTCTGGCTTGCTGCCAGCGATGAGGAAATGGCAATCGCCCAAGACAAGCTCAAGACCCTGTCCGACCAGGGCATGAGCTGCAAACTGCTCGACCGCGCCGCCTTGTGCGCCGCCGAACCCGCGTTGCGAAGCGACCTGCATGGCGCGCTGAAAGTCAGCGGTGACGGCATTCTGTATGCGCCCAACGCGGCACGCTGGCTGATCGCCCAAGGCGGCTCGCGCATCGTCCGGATGCACGCCTGCGTGACGCGTGTCCAGGGCCAGCAGGTCGAACTCAGCGATGGCCGCATCCTGCGAGCCCAGGCGGTGGTGCTGGCCAACGGCATCCATGCGACCGAGCTGTGCCCCGAGCTGCCGATCCAACCGAAGAAAGGCCACCTGCTGATCACCGACCGCTACCCCGGCAAGGTCAGCCACACCCTGGTCGAACTGGGCTACGTCACCAGCGCCCATAACAGCGAAGGGCCGTCGGTGGCCTGCAACATACAACCTCGTCCGACCGGCCAACTCTTCGTTGGATCGTCACGCCAGTTCGGCAACAGCGATCCCGAGACGGACAGCTGGATGCTGACGCGAATGCTCAGGCGCGCCGTCGAATACATGCCCGGACTGGCGCAGCTGAACGCCATCCGCAGTTGGACCGGCTTGCGTGCGGCAAGCCCGGATGGCCTGCCGCTGGTGGGCGAGCATCCGCAGCAGCCGGGCCTGTGGCTGGCGGTTGGCCACGAAGGGCTGGGCGTGACCACCGCGCCCGGCACCGCGGAGCTGCTGGTCGCGCAGCTGCTGGGCAGGCGGCCCGCGCTGCCCAGCGAACCCTACAGTCCTGCACGCTTCTTCGGCCCTCGCGCACCGTCCTCGACATTCGCGATGCCCAACGGGAACCCCGACCATGATTGAACTCACCCTCGACGGCCGGACACTGCGCGTCGCGCCCGGCACCACCGTCGCCGCGGCGCTTTACCTCGGCGGCGACGGCAGCAGTCGGACCGCGCTATCGGGCGAACGCCGCGCGCCCCTGTGCGGCATGGGCATTTGCCAGGAATGCCGCGTCACCATCGATGGCCAGCGCCGCCTGGCCTGCCAGACGGCCTGCGCTAACGGGATGACCGTGGAAACCCGCCCATGAAATCGCATTACGACGTGCTCATCGTCGGCGCCGGCCCGGCGGGAATGGCTGCTGCCCTGGCGGCTGCGCCCAGCGGCGCGAGCATCGCCGTGATCGACGATAACCCCGCTCCCGGCGGGCAGATCTGGCGCGACGGGCCGCAGGTCACGCTGCCCCGCGGCGCTCGCCGACAACGGCAGGCACTGACGGATGCGGCGAATATCGATCTGTATAACGGTGTGCGGGTGATCGCCGCACCCGGCGGCAAGCGATTGCTGCTCGAAGATGCCCGGCAGGGGCGTCTGGTCGGCTATGACACGCTCATCCTGTGCACCGGCGCGCGCGAATTGCTGCTGCCCTTCCCCGGCTGGACCCTGCCGGGCGTGACCGGCGCCGGCGGCCTGCAAGCGCTGATCAAGGGCGGCGTGCCGGTGTCCGAGCAACGTCTGGTCATCGCCGGCAGCGGCCCGCTATTGCTCGCCTGCGCGGCCACCGCCAGGCATGCCGGCGCCCGCCTGCTGCGCATCGCCGAACAGGCTCCGCTGGCCGCGCTCGCCGGTTTCGCCGCGCGCCTGCCGAGCTGGCCAGGCAAGGCGCTGCAGGCGATGAGCCTGATCGACGCGCGCTATCGCAGCGACATGCACGTGCTGGCGGCGCTGGGCACCGATCGCGTCGAAGCGGTACGCCTGAGCCACAACGGCCGGGTCTCGGAGATCGCCTGCGATCGACTGGCGTGCGGCTTCGGCCTGATTCCCAACACCGAGCTTGGCCAGGTCCTGGGTTGCGCACTTGCCGACGGCGCCCTTCAAACCGATGCCCACCAGGCAACGAGCCTGCCGGATCATTTCGCGGCAGGCGAATGCACCGGCTTCGGCGGCAGCGAACGGGCACTCGCTGAAGGTCGTATCGCCGGCCACGCCGCTGTCGGTGATTTCGACCGGGCCCGGGCGGGCTTCGCCGAGCGCGAACGCTGGCAGGGTTTCGCCGATCTGCTGCGGCGAACCTTCGTGCTGAACGAGCGACTGAAAACCCTGGCAAGGCCCGACACGCTGGTATGCCGCTGCGAGGACGTGCCCTACTCGGCGATGGCCGGCCACCGAGGCTGGGTCGAGGCCAAGCTGCAGAGTCGCTGCGGGATGGGACCGTGCCAGGGCAGGATCTGCGGCGCCGCATGTGAGGTCATGTTCGGCTGGCAGACACCCAAGCCGCGCCAGCCGATCAGTCCGGCGCGCATCGGGACGCTGCTCGCATTGGGCGATGACGAACCCGGCCGTTGAGCGTCACGCACCACAAGGCCGAGCCACGCCGGCTACCATTCGCCGGCCGCCGGTCGTATCCTCGGGCTACTTCCGCTCCTGGCGCGACCGATGCTCCCCCTGTTTGCGACCGACACGCCCTCCGATCTGCCAACGCTGCTCGCCGGCCTGAAGCTGATCGCACCGTTGTTCGACGCCATGCCGCAGGTGGTGTTTTTCGTCAAGGACACCGAGGCCCGCTATAGCCTGGCCAATCGCACGCTGGCAGAGCGTTGCGGTCATCAGGATGCTGCCGCCCTGATAGGCCTGACGGCCGAGCAGGTGTTCCCGAGCGGCTTCGGCGCGCAATACACCGACCAGGACCGTCGCGTACTCACCCAGGGCCTGCGCCTGGAGGACCAGCTTGAACTGCATCTGTATCCAGGCAGGCAGGCGGGGTGGTGCATGACCCATAAACTGGCGCTGCGCAATCGCGAGGGGGCGATCATCGGCATGGCTGGGGTGTCCATCGACCTGCAGGCGCCCGAAGCCGACAACCCGGCCTACCTCAAGCTCGCCGAGGTGGACGCCCACATCCGTGCGAACCACGCACGCCCACTCAGACTCTCCGAACTCACCGCCATTGCCGGCCTCTCGGTTGCGCAACTGGAGCGGCTGTGCAAACGGATATTCCGCCTCACCCCCCGACAGATGATCCACAAGGCCCGGCTGGACGCGGCCATCGAACTGCTCGGCGGAACGCTGCCCATTACCGAAATCGCATTGCGGTGCGGATACGCCGACCACAGTGCCTTCAGCCGACAGTTTCGCGCGCTGACCGGCCTGTCCCCCAGTGCCTATCGAAACGCCCTTTCACCCAATCATCGGGCACCTTGGTAACGCGCTGCTCCGATTTGTAGCAGCCAGATGCACCATGCACCGCGCCTGCGTGAATCCGACGAACGGTCACTGCGCAACCCGGGGTCAAGACTGCCCGTACCTGCCCGCTCTAGCTTGCGCCCTGCGCTGATCCAGCCGCGCATCCGGCACCTCTTTCGCCACGTTGCAGCCGACCGGCACGGCGATTGCTGTGCGGATAACGTATACGAAATCTCGAAACAGCTGCTTGAATCAATCAGACGATCAACCGCATCGACGAGGAAAGTATGAACAAAACCATCGCTGTGGCCGTTAGCGCTCTGCTCGCCGCCTCCATGACGCCCTTTGCCCAGGCCGACAAGCTCGACGACATCATCGGGTCAGGCAAGCTGCGTTGCGCCGTGACCCTCGACTTCCCACCCATGGGCTTCCGCGACGAAGGCAACAAGCCCGCCGGCTTCGACGTCGACTACTGCAGCGACCTGGCCAAGGTGCTCGGCGTCGAACCCGAGGTGGTCGAAACGCCTTTTCCCGATCGGATTCCCGCGCTCGTCTCGGGCCGTGCGGATGTGATCGTCGCGTCCACCTCCGACACCCTGGAGCGCGCCAAGACGGTGGGCATGAGCGTGCCCTACTTCGCCTTCAACATGGTGGTGCTGACGCGTGAAGAGACCGGCATCGACGACTACGACGATCTGAAAGGTCGCCCGGTCGGCAACACCAGCGGCACGTTCGAGGCCATCGCGCTCGAGAAAGACGTGAAGGCCTGGGGCGAAGGCAGCTTCCGCGCCTATCAATCGCAGAACGACACCATCCTCGCCGTTGCCCAGGGTCACGTCGATGCCACGGTGGTGACCAACACCGTCGCGGCCTCGACCATCAAGTCGGGCAAATACAAGGGGCTGAAGATCGCCGGTGACGCGCCCTATGTCATCGACTACGTGTCGCTGGCGGCCAAGCGCAGCGAGTACGGCCTGATGAATTACCTGAATCTGTTCGTCAACCAGCAGGTGCGCTCCGGGCGCTACGCCGAACTGTATGAAAAGTGGGTCGGTGGCAAGCCGGTCGACCTGACCGTGCCAGGCGTCTACTACTGATCGTCGGGGCCAGCATGCTGCGCAGCGATCAGCAGCCCGCGACTCGGCAACCGCCGACGACCGTCGACATCCCGGGTCGCTGCCTGGTGCCGGGGGGCGCTCAGGCGGCGTGTCTGCACGCGGACACGGGCCTGAGTTTCTGGGGGGGTGTCGATCCAGGCAGCGGCGAGGTGATCGATCGGCATCACCCGCTCAGCGGTCGGCTCATCGCCGGCACGGTATTGGTCATCCCGAGCGGGCGCGGCTCCTGTACCGGTAGCAGCGTTCTGCTCGAGCTCATCCTCAACGGTCACGCACCGGCCGCACTGGTATTTGCCGAACCCGATGAAATCCTCACGCTGGGCGTGCTGGTGGCGCAGCAACTGTTCGGCCGCTCGCTGCCGGTGGCAAGCATCGGGGCGCGAGCCTTCGCCGCGCTGCGCGAGGCCAGCTACCTGCGCGTCGACAATGGCCGTGTGCTCGGCTTCGCCGAGCCGCCAACCGACCATTGGCACGCCTCGGCCGCCAGTCCGAACGATGATCCACCCGCAGGAATCATCCTGACTGAACACGACCGGGCCATGCTGACCGGCGCCCACGGCAAGGCCACCCAGGCGGCCATGCAGATCCTGCTGCGCATGGCGGAGCTGCAGGGAGCCCAGGCGCTGGTGGATATCACCCAGGCGCACATCGACGGCTGCATCTATACCGGCCCGGCGAGCCTGCGCTTCGCCCGCCAACTGGCCGACTGGGGCGCACGCGTGAAGGTGCCGACCACGCTCAATTCGATCTCGGTGGACCAGCGACACTGGCGCCGAATGGGCGTCGACGCGGCATTCGGTGAGCCGGCCAGCCAGTTGGCCGACGCCTATGTCGAGATGGGCGCCAGCGCCAGCTTCACGTGCGCGCCGTACCTGCTCGACAGCGCCCCACAAGCGGGCGAGCAGATCGTATGGGCCGAGTCCAACGCCGTGGTCTACGCCAACAGCGTCCTGGCCGCGCGCACCCTGAAATACCCTGACTTCCTAGATATCTGCATCGCCCTGACCGGCCGGGCACCGCTGACGGGCTGCCATCTGGCAGATCGGCGCCACGCCACGCTGCGTATCGACCTGCCGCCGCTGGCGCACCTGGATGATGCGTTCTATCCACTGCTCGGCTACCACACGGGGCTGTTGTGCGGGAGCGAGATTCCGCTGATCTGCGGTCTCGAGCAGGCCACGCCCAGCCTCGACGATCTGAAGGCATTCGGCGCCGCCTTCGCGACCACCTCGGCGGCACCGATGTTTCATATCCTGGGCATCACACCGGAGGCCACCTCGGTCGAGGCCGCACTGGGCGGCCAGGCGCCACGCCGCACCCTTCGCATCCGACACGCCGAGTTGCTGGAAAGCTGGCGCGAACTGGACAGCGCCGAATCCGTGCAAGTCGACCTGATCTGCCTGGGTAATCCGCATTTCTCGCTGAGCGAGTTCGCGCAGCTCGCGCAACTCTGTGCGGGCAAGGTGAAGCATGCAGGGGTCGCCGTGCTGGTGACCTGTGGCCGCGCGATTCAGCGTCAGGCCCGTGAGGCTGGCCACCTGTCGGTTCTGGAGCGCTTCGGCGTACAGGTCGTTACCGATACCTGTTGGTGCATGATCGACGAGCCAGTCGTGCCGCTGAACGCTCGAACACTGATGACCAACTCCGGCAAATACGCCCATTACGCTCCCGGGCTGGTCGGCCGCCAGGTGCACTTCGGCAGCCTCGCCGACTGTGTCGCCACCGCGTGCAGCGGCCAGGCAGGCGGTCGTTTACCACGCTGGCTGGACGCTGGCCTCGACCAAGGAGTGTGCTGAGCGATGTTCGACTACACCTTCCATTGGCGCCCCGCCCTCCGTGCGTTGCCGGACATGCTCGCCGGCGCGGTGGTCACCTTCGAAACCGCCGCGCTGTCGATGATCTTCGGCGTGCTCATCGCCCTGGCCCTGACGGCGATGCGTGAAACCCGCAACCCGCTGCTCAAGGGATTCGGCAGCGCGTGGGTGTCGGTGGCACGCAACACGCCATCGCTGTTCCAGATCTACGCCCTGTATTTCGGCCTCGGTGCGTTCGGCTGGCACATTAGTTCATGGGCCGCACTGCTCGCCGGCATCACCTTCAACAATGCCGGCTATCTCGCGGAGAACTTCCGCGGAGGCCTCAGGGCCGTCCCGGAAACTCAGATGCGCGCCGCACGCTCGCTGGGCATGAGCGCATTCCAGGCGTACCGGCTGATCGTGATTCCGCAATTGCTGCGCATCGTTTTCCATCCGTTGTCGAACCAGATGGTCTGGGCCGTGCTGATGACGTCCCTGGGGGTGATCGTCGGTCTGAACAACGACCTCACCGGCGTCACCCAGGACTACAACGTCAAGACCTTCCGAACCTTCGAATACTTCGCCCTGGCGGCGGTGATCTACTACCTGATTGCCAAGCTGATCGTAGCGGTGGCCCGGCTGATGGCCTGGCGGCTGTTCCGCTATTGAGGAGTCGTGCATGTTTTCAACCAGCCTGACCGCGACCGATCTGCTGTTTTTGCTCAAAGGTGCCGGTGTCACCTTGATGCTGACGTTCTGGGCGATGCTGCTGGGCACCGTTGCCGGCACCGTCTTCGGCCTGATCCGCGCCCTGTTTCCACGGGCAAGCCTGCCGCTGGCCTGGTTCCTGGACATCTTTCGCAGCGTGCCCCTGCTGATCCAGTTCGTCCTGTTCAATGCCTTGAAGAGCATCGTCGGGCTGGACTGGAGCGCCTTTACCGTCGGCTGCGTCGTGCTTGGCGTCTACGCCGCGGCGTTCTTCACTGAAGTCGTGCGCAGCGGGGTATTGGCGGTACCGGGCAGCTTGCGTCTGGCCAGCCGTTCGCTGGGCCTCAGCTACTGGCAGGACCTGCGCTACATCGTCCTGCCGGTGGCGACCCGGGTAGCCTTTCCGGGCTGGGTCAACCTGGTGCTGTCGGTCATGAAGGACACGGCCCTGGTGATGTGGATCGGCATCATCGAATTGCTGCGCGCCTCGCAGACCATCGTCACGCGGATCCAGGAGCCGCTGTTGGTGCTCTGCATCGCGGGGCTCATCTACTACGTCATGAGCCTGGTGGTGGCCCGCCTGGGCGCCCGGCTGGAAAAAAGGTGGCAGCAATGATTCAGATCGACAAGGTGCATAAATCCTTCGGCGAACTCGAGGTGATCAAGGGCGTCGACCTGACGGTCAACAAGGGCGAGGTGGTGTCGATCATCGGCGGCTCGGGCTCGGGTAAATCAACCCTGTTGATGTGCATCAACGGGCTGGAATCCATCCAGCGTGGCTCGATCCGGGTCGACGGCACCGAGGTGCACGCCAGGGGCACCGACCTGAACAAGCTGCGGCGCAAGATCGGCATCGTCTTCCAGCAATGGAACGCCTTTCCGCACCTGACGGTGCTGGAGAACGTGATGCTGGCTCCACGCAAGGTACTGGGCAAGAGCCGTGAGCAGGCCGAGGAGCTGGCGGTAAAGCAACTGACCCACGTCGGCCTGGCAGAGAAGCTCAAGGTCTTCCCCAGCAAACTGTCCGGCGGCCAGCAGCAGCGTATGGCGATCGCCAGGGCACTGGCCATGTCGCCGGATTACATGCTGTTCGACGAGGCCACTTCCGCTCTGGACCCGCAACTGGTGGGCGAAGTGCTCGACACCATGCGCCTGCTGGCCGAAGACGGCATGACCATGGTGCTGGTGACCCATGAGATGGGCTTCGCCCGCGAGGTGTCCGACCGTGTCGCGTTCTTCCGCGACGGCCTGGTGCACGAGATCGGCCCGCCCGACCAGGTGATCAGCAACCCACAGAAGCCGGAAACCGCGGCGTTCCTCAAATCCGTGATCTAGGGACCAGCGATGCGATCGAGCAAAGTCATCCATGCGGTCAGTTGCCACGCCGAGGGCGAGGTCGGCGACGTCATCGTTGGGGGTGTCGTCCCGCCACCCGGCGATACGTTGTGGGCACAATCGCGCTGGATCGCGCGCGACGAAACCCTTCGCAACTTCATGCTCAACGAACCGCGTGGCGGGGTGTTCCGTCATGTGAACCTGCTGGTTCCGGCCAAGGACCCGCGCGCGCAGATGGGCTGGATCATCATGGAGCCCGCCGACACGCCGCCGATGTCAGGCTCCAATTCGCTGTGCGTTGCGACCGTGCTGCTCGACAGCGGCATCCTGCCGATGACCGAGCCGCACACCCGCCTGGTACTCGAGGCACCGGGTGGCCTGATCGAAGCGGTCGCGCAGTGCCGGGACGGCAAGGTCGAGCGGGTCGAGGTCACCAACGTGCCGTCCTTTGCCGCCAGGCTCGACGCCTGGATCGAGGTTCCAGGGCTGGGCTCGCTGCAGGTCGACACCGCCTACGGCGGCGACAGTTTCGTCATCGTCGACGCCAGGCGCCTGGGCTTTTCCCTGCGCGCCGATGAAGCCGCCGATCTGGTGGCCACCGGCTTGAAAATCACCCAGGCGGCCAATCAGCAACTGGGCTTCGTCCACCCAACCAATCCGGATTGGTCGCACCTCTCCTTTTGCCAGATCGCCGCGCCGGTCGAACGCATCGACGGCATCGCGACAGCAGCCAACGCGGTAGTGATCCGCCCCGGCAAGATTGACCGTTCGCCTTGCGGCACAGGGTGTTCGGCGCGCATGGCGGTGTTGCATGCCAAGGGGCAGCTGGCAGTCGGCGAAAGGTTCATCGGCCGCTCGATCATCGGCTCGCAATTCGATTGCCGGATCGACCGCCTGGTCGAGCTCGCCGGACGACCTGCGATTGTTCCCTGCCTGTCAGGGCGGGCCTGGATCACCGGTACTCACCAACACCTGCTGGACCCCAGTGACCCCTGGCCGGAAGGCTACCGGCTTTCCGATACCTGGCCCGAGCACGTGGAGATCTGACTCAACCCGCCGCCCGCCACAAGCTGGCGGCGACACGCAACGCGGCCAAGCCACGGCCGGATTCGCAGCAACCTAACCAGGACCACCCCGGGCGAGGACCGCCCAAACGGAACGTATACGAAATACCTTAGCGGAGGCATCCATGAGCAAACGAGTCAATTGGAGCGGTGTGTTCCCCGCCGTCACCACGCAATTCAACGAGGACTTCTCGATCAACCTGCAGGAAACCCACAAGGTCATCTCCAACGTCATTCGCGATGGCGTGTCGGGGCTGGTGGTGTGCGGTTCCGTTGGCGAAAACACGTCGCTGAGCGCCGAAGAGAAGATTGCCGTCACCGAAGTTGCGGTGGACGCCTCCGGAGGGCGCGTGCCGGTGATCTGCGGGGTCGCCGAATTCACCAGCGTGCAGGCAGCGAAAGTCGCCAACGCGGTGAAGAAGGCCGGCGTCGACGGGGTGATGCTGATGCCGGCGCTGGTGTACGGCTCCAAGCCATTCGAGACCGCCGAGCACTATCGCTATGTGGCCCGGCATGCCGACGTGCCGCTGATGGTCTACAACAACCCACCGATCTACAAGAACGACGTCACGCCCGACATCCTGATCTCGCTGGCCGACTGCGACAACGTCGTCTGCTTCAAGGATTCCTCCGGCGACACGCGCCGTTTCATCGACGTGCGCAACGAAGTGGGCGACCGCTTCGTGCTGTTCGCCGGCCTCGACGACGTCGTCCTTGAGAGCATCGCGGTCGGCGCAGAGGGCTGGGTATCGGGCATGTCCAACGTGTTCCCGAAGGAAGGCGAGACCATCTTCCGACTGGCCAAGGCAGGGCGCTTCGCCGAGGCCATGCCGATCTACGAATGGCTGATGCCGATCCTGCACCTCGATGCACGGCCTGACCTGGTGCAGTGCATCAAGCTCTGCGAAGCCATCGCGGGTCGTGGCAGCGCCTTGACTCGCCCGCCGCGCCTGGCCTTGCCAGACGCCGACCGGGCATTCGTCGAACAGATCATGGCCAAGGCGATGGCCAACCGACCGCAATTGCCCGATGTGGGGCTCTGACGCCGACCGGACCAGGCCGCGTGACGGCCAGGTCCGGCATTCGAAACCATCCGGTTCAGCCTGACCGCGTCCCTCATCGGAGGGCGCTTCATCGACATGAGAGGTGCACCATGCGCATCAACAAAAACAAGCTGCTCGTCACGCTGGGCCTGGCCCTGGTGTGCGCCAGCAGCCAGGCAGCCCAGACCTACACCGTGCCGACCTCGGTTCCCGAAGGCAGCTTCTTCTTCGAGAACTTCCTGGTCCGTTTCGCCAGCAACGCCGACCTGCTGACCGATGGCGAAGTGAAGATCCGACCGGTGGGCGCGGGCGTGATCGTTCCCGCGCTGCAAGTCTTCGAGTCCGTACAGAACGGCGTACTCAAGGCCGGTCACTCCACCTCGACCTATCTGGTCAATCAGGACCCGCTCAACAACGTCTTTGCCAGTTACCCCGGCGGCATGTCGGGCGAAGAGACCCTCGCGTGGCTGTACGAGGGCAACGGCCTGAAATACCTGCAGCAATTCCGCGAGCAGGAAATGGGCCTGCATTCGATGGTGGTAGGCGTTGGCAGTACCGAAATCCTCGCTCACGCAAACCGGAAGATCGAGAAGCTGGAAGACTTCAAAGGGGTCAAGTACCGCACCGCGGGGGCCTGGGCTGAAGTGGTCAAGCAAGTCGGTGCCTCGCCGACGGTGGTTCCCCCGGGCGAAATCTATACGCTGCTGCAACGCAAGGGTGTGGATGCGGTGGAGTGGGCCACGCCGGGCGCGAACCTCACCGAGGGCTTCCATGAAGTTGCGCCCTACATCCTCACGCCCGGCGTGCACCAGCCATCGTTCGTCTGGGAGTTCTTCATGACCCGCGAGAGCTGGGACGCGCTGGACAAGGACATCCAGGAAAAGCTCGAAGCCGCGGCCAAACTGACCACCCTGCAAAGCTATTTCCATTTTCTCGATGCCGACATGAAAGCCATGCAGACCTACAAGGACGCGGGTATCGAAATCCTCCGGCTGGATGCGACGGCAATCGAAGACCTGGCCAGCCGCGGTAACGCGCTGGTCACCTCGCAGATCGAGGCGCGTGCGCCTGGCAAGACCGACGCCAAGGCGATCCTCAAGGACTATCAGGACTACATGCAGCGCTGGTCTGACAATTCGTCCTACCTGTACCGCCACTGAGCAACGCCGTCGGCCATCCTCGTGGTGGCCGACCTGGAGGTTCGATGAAGCGTACCTGTTTCGACTGGCCGGCCACCGCCCTGCTCTGGGTGGCATGCGCGATGGCTGCATTGCTGGTCCTGGCGATGATGTTCGAGGTGTTTTCGCGCTACGTGCTGAACGCACCGACGCTGTGGGCCTTTGACATCTCCTACATGCTCAACGGCGCCATGTTCATGCTCGGCTGTGCCTACGCGCTGAAAATCGACGCTCACGTGCGCATCGATTTTCTCGCCGCACGGCTCAGGCCGGCCGTCCAGCGGTGGATCAACGGCGCCTTCTACCTGCTGCTGTTCGCACCGATTCTCGGCGCGCTCACCTGGACGGCGGGCAAACGTACCTGGCACGCCCTGGTCACGGCGGAGGTGGAACACGTCAGTCCCTGGGCTCCCCTGATATGGCCCTTCTACAGCGCGCTGGCCATCGGGTTGGCCGCGTTGACGTTGCAGGTGCTGGTCGATGCGTACCGCTATTTCACCGGCCAGAAGCAGCCCAGCGGGGGATTGCCCGAATGATGGATTACGTGCCGCTGTTGATGTTCGCGCTGCTGTTCGTCTTCATATTCGTCGGGATACCGGTTTCCTTTTCGCTGATTACGGTCTCGGCACTGTTCGGCCTGCTGCTGTTCGGTGAGAACATTTTCCAGCAGATGTTCGGCTCGCTGCTGCAGGCCTCCACCAACTTCTCGCTCTCGGCGATTCCCCTGTTCGTCCTGATGGGTGCGATTCTCGAGCGAAGCGGCCTGGCCCGGCGGCTGTACGAAGCGCTGCAGCTCTGGCTCGGCGGGTTCTCCGGCGGGCTGGCGATGTCGACCATGCTGATGTGCGGCATCTTCGCCGCCAGCTCGGGTATCGTTGGCGCGGTCGAAATCGTCGTCGGCATGATGGCCATCCCGGCGATGAGCAAATACCACTACGACCGCTCCCTGATTGCCGGCACCATCTGCGCGGGCGGATCGCTGGGCACGATCATTCCGCCCTCGGTGATCGTCGTGGTCTACGCCTCGATGGCCCAGCTGTCGATTGGCCAACTGTTCGCCGCGACATTGATCCCCGGTGTGCTGATGCTGGTGATGTTCATGGTCTACATCGCGGTGCGCTGCTGGATGACCCCCGCGCTGGCACCCGCCGTGCCGACCCTGCAAGCCACGCCGCTGGGGGAAAAACTGAAGGTCACGCTCAAAGCGCTGATACCGCCGTTCCTGCTCATCTTCGCCGTGCTCGGCTCGATGCTCGCGGGCATCGCCTCACCCACCGAGTCGGCGGCGGTCGGCGCGTTCGGCGCGGCGGTGCTGGCGCTGTGCTTTCGCGAGCTGACCCTCGCCCGGCTGATCGAGGCGCTGGTTTCCACCATCACCATCACCGCCATGATCATGCTCATCGTCACGGGCGGCACCATGTTCACCGCGATTTTCGCTGCCAGCGGCGGTGGCTGGATGCTGGCCGATTTCATGGGCGAAATGGACCTGAGCCCCTATGCGCTGATCCTGGCGCTGATGGGCATCGTGCTGATCGCCGGCATGGTGCTGGACTGGATCTCCATTGTGCTGATCTTCGTACCGATCTTCATGCCCCTGGTGAAGATGGCTGGCATCGATCCGATCTGGTTCGCAGTGATGTTCATGGTCGTGGTCCAGACCGCTTACCTGACGCCGCCCCTGGCGCCGTCGATCTTCTACCTGCGCTCGATTGCGCCGCCGGACATGAGCTACGGTCACATGTACAAGGGTGTCGTGCCGTTCATCGCCATCCAGCTGCTGCTGTTCCTGATCATCCTGGGGGTACCGGGTATCGCCACCTGGCTGCCGCGCCAACTGTTTTGAACCGCCCACCCTTTCGGATTCACAAAGGAGAAACCCATGGCCCGCATGACACTGGACGAAGTACGCGCGCTTGCACACCGCATCCTGCGCCGGCACGGATTCACCGAGCCCTATGTCGTGGCGATCGCCGAGAGCATGGTCGCGGCTGAGCGCGACGAATGCAGGTCCCATGGCATCTACCGTCTGCTGGGCTGCATCGCCACGCTGAAAGCCGGCAAGGCGATTGCCGATGCCGTGCCAGAGGTCGTCGACCATGCGCCATCCATCGTGCGCGTGGACGCAAGGGGCGGGTTCGCCCAGGTGCCGTTCCAGGCGGGCCTGCCGCTGCTGCTGGAGAAGGCGCAACGGCAAGGCATCGCGTTGATGGCCATCAACCATTGCGTGCACTTCTCGGCGCTCTGGTCCGAGATGGAAACCCTGACCGCCGCCGGACTGGTTGCGCTGGCCTGTACGCCGAGCCATGCATGGGTCGCCCCCGCCGGTGGCAGCAAACCGGTATTCGGCACCAACCCGATCGCTTTTGGCTGGCCGCGCCCAGGCAAGCTGCCCTTCATATTCGATTTCGCCACCAGCGCCGTCGCACGCGGCGAGATCGAACTGCATCGCCGGGCAGGTAAGCCAATCCCCGAGGGCTGGGGCATCGATACCAGCGGCAAGCCGACCACCGACGCCGCGCAGGTCCTCGAGGGTGCCATGCTGACTTTCGGTGGCCACAAAGGCTCTGCGCTGGCCGCCATGGTCGAACTGCTTGCCGGACCGCTGATCGGCGACATGACCAGCAGCGAGTCGCTGGCCTTCGACGCGGGCACCCGATCGGCGCCGTACGGCGGCGAACTGATCATCGTGATCGATCCCAGGCGTCTGCTCGGCGACACCGCCGAGGCGCACCTCGCACGCGCCGAGACGATGTTCGAATCCATTCAGGGCCAGGGCGCAAGACTGCCGTCACAGCGCCGTTACGAGGCCCGGCAACGGACGCTGCGCGACGGCGTGGACATACCCGATGCGCTGTACCACGATCTGATGGCGTTGCTGGAGCAGCCTGCCTGAGCCAGGACGTATGGCCTGGGCCGCCAGCCCTGTGGTCTGACAGGTTCGCGGCTCACTGGCCGGCCCGCCCTCGCGCAAACCGGACAAGCGCGGCGCATCCTGAAAGCGCCATGAGCCGCTTAAAAGCGTGTCAGCGACACTCCGCCGAGGACGGCAACAACGGGCTGACCATCATCAGGTCCGGAAACTCCATCAGTTGCGCATGCAGCTGGCGCTGCTCGTCATAGCTTTCGATGGCGCGGCGGAAATGCATGCGGCGCTCGTCCTGCTGCTTGCGACGGGCACGGGCATCGACGTTGACGTAGGCTTCGCGGTGCTGGGACATGCTGGTCTCCCGAGAGTAGGTACTGGGAGGCTCAGCATCGAAGCTGCCGGTGACGTTATGAGGTCAGGCTGATGACGTTGCGATGACGATCACCGCAACGTCGTTGGCGGCGCGATGGGCCTGCCAACTCACTCGTCGTGAGGCTTCACCGACTTGGGCGACAGGCGCAGGCTGCGCAGGCTGCGCTTGACGCTCTTGAGGTGATTCACCAGGCTCGGTCCGCGCGCCATGGCGACCCCCATCGCCAGCACGTCGATGACCACCAGATGGGCGATGCGCGACGTGAGCGGCGTATAGATTTCGGTATCTTCCTGAACGTCGATGGCGAGGTTGATCGTGGCCAGCTCAGCCAATGGCGTCTGGCTCGGGCACAGCGTGATCAGCGTGGCGCCCGATTCGCGCACCACATTGGCAGTGATCAGCAGGTCCTTGGAACGCCCCGACTGCGAGATGCAGATCGCCACGTCGGTAGGCTTGAGCGTGACCGCCGACATCGCCTGCATGTGCGGGTCGGAATAGGCCGCCGCACTGAGCAATAAGCGGAAGAACTTGTGCTGGGCATCGGTCGCCACGGCACCGGACGCCCCGAAACCGTAGAACTCCACCCGCTCCGCCTTGGCCATGGCCGCCACGGCACGCTCCAGCGCATCGGAATCGAGGCGTTCGCGCACGTCCATCAACGTATGCAGCGTGGTATCGAAGATCTTCAGCGCGAAATCGGTGATCGAATCGTTTTCGCTGATGGCGAACTGGCCAAAGCTGGCACCGGCGGCGAGGCTCTGCGCGAGCTTCAGCTTCAGATCCTGAAAACCCAGGCAGCCGATGGCACGACAGAAGCGCACGATGGTCGGCTCGCTGACACCCACCGTATGGGCCAGATCGGCCATCGAGCTGTGCATCACGGCAGCTGGATCGAGGAGCACATGGTCGGCGACTTTCAGCTCCGACTTGCGCAGCGAACTTCTCGATTGAGCGATGTGTTGCAGCAGGTTCACGTTCCGGACTCGCTATGATCAATACCTGGCAGGCGTGGTCGAACGCAGCGATGCGCTCGCAGCCGACCTGCCGGCTGGGTGTAGTGGGCTTGTAGTTATACTACAAGGCTCGCGGCATCGCCCACCTATTGAGTCTGTTCACCTTCTAGGAGTGATGCTGTGTCCATTTCCTGCGACATGCTGGTATTCGGCGGTACTGGCGACCTGGCGCTACACAAACTCATCCCTGCGCTCTATCACCTGCACCGCGAACGTCGGCTGCACGACGACGTGCGTATCCTCGCGATCGCTCGCCAGGACATCGACCGCGACGCCTACCTGAGCCTTGCCGAACGCCACTGCCGTGCGGAAATCGCGCGCACCGACTTCGAGGCTGGCATCTGGAAAGCGTTCAGTCAGCGGCTCGACTACTTCGCCATGGACGCTTCGCAACGGGGCGAGTTCATCGGCCTCGCCCACCACCTCGGGCAGTCCGAGGGGCGTGTGCGGGTGCACTATCTCGCAACCGCGCCGAGCCTGTTCGAGCCCATCGCATCCAACCTCGAAAGCGCAGGACTTGCGGGTGAAAATGCGCGAATCGTGCTGGAAAAGCCCATCGGGCACTCCCTGGATTCCGCGCTCGAGATCAACGCGGCGATCGGCGCGGTGTTCCCCGAATCGCGCATCTACCGGATCGACCACTACCTCGGCAAGGAAACCGTGCAGAACCTCATGGCGCTGCGCTTCGCCAACGCGCTGTTCGAGCCGATCTGGCGCAGCGGCCATGTCGACCATGTCCAGATCACCGTGGCCGAGACCCTTGGCGTCGAGAACCGCGGCAGCTACTACGACCACGCCGGCGCCATGCGCGACATGTTGCAGAACCACCTGTTGCAGCTGCTGTGCCTGGTGGCCATGGAGGCACCCGTCCGCTTCGACGCCAAATCGATACGCGGCGAGAAAGTGAAGATACTGGAGGCCCTCAAGCCCATCACCGGCAATGACGTACAGGACAAGACCGTGCGCGGCCAGTACGGCGCCGGGCGCATCGGGGGCCAGGACGTGCAGGCCTACTATTTCGAGAACGACGTCGATAACGACAGCGACACTGAAACCTTCGTGGCGGTGAAGGCCGAGATCGACAACTGGCGGTGGGCCGGCGTGCCCTTCTACCTGCGCACCGGCAAGCGCATGGCCAGGAAACGCTCGGAAATCATCATCACCTTCAAGCAAGTGCCGCACATGCTCTTCACCAAGGGCGAAGTGAATCGCCTGGTGATCAGCCTGCAACCCGAAGAGAGCATCAGCCTGCAGGTGATGGCCAAGGCGCCGGGCAAAGGCATGCAACTGCAGCCGGTCGAGCTGGACCTCAACCTGGCCAAGGCATTCAGCACGACCCGCCGCTGGGAAGCCTACGAACGGTTGCTGCTGGACGTGATTGACGGGGATTCGACGCTGTTCATGCGGCGCGACGAAGTGGAAGCGGCCTGGAACTGGGTCGACCCGATCCTGCGCGGCTGGCAAAGCCACTACCGCAAGCCGAGGCCATATCCCGCTGGCACCGACGGCCCGGAGCAGGCGCATCAATTGATTGAACATCAGGGTCGCCACTGGTGGCGCTGAGCCACCGCGTGCAGGCGCCGCAGCAGGCGGCAGGAACCGTTGCAGCGCGCGGAGCAGAGCGGTTCGCTGCACTTGGCGACAAGTAACGCGGCGACCGCCCGACAACTACCGCAGCAACTTCGCCAACCGCCGCAAAAATAACTCGCCACAAAAAAATCATCACGCAGAAGCAGTAGCCAATCTGCCAGGCGCCTAACTGGCGATATATACCGTGGATATCACCGCCTCGTATCGGTAGTTGAGCAGCCAGAATTAGCCAGATTCTCAGCCCAACTTTGGTTACTTGCGACCCACTCCCACCGCAGCCGGACGGCGCCGCACAGGGCGGCACGCAATCTCGCTACAACCCGCATCTTTACTGGGCTCCATAGGCACTGACCGTCTCCCCGACGGGCTTGCCCGCATGCGCCGAAGGCCGAGCCCAAGGATCCATCGGCATACGAGCGATAATGCCGGGATGGCCTTGCCGTATTAGCGGTGAAATTGCGCGGTGATTTCGCGAGTTCCGCAGAAAGTTCAAGTTCCTCGATAAGCGGCGAACTTTGCCGATATCCGCGCGGCGTTCTTCCAGATTATCCGGGGCTCGGGTTGAGATTAAATTTTTGATGTGTTTATCCTAATAAAGGATTCAATCAACAACCCAAAGGATTTGTTTTGAGTGTTCCTACCGTAACGCTCCGTCGCCCCACCGACGGCGACGGTTCTGCCCTCCACGATCTGGTAGCCCGCTGCCAGCCCCTGGATACCAATTCGGTGTACTGCAACCTGCTGCAGTGTTCCGACTTCGCTGATACCTCCATCGCGGCCGAAGATGCAAACGGCCAGTTGGTAGGTTTCATTTCCGGTTACCGACCACCCGCTCGCCCCGACACGCTGTTCGTCTGGCAGGTCGCGGTGGACGCTTCGATGCGCGGCCAGGGTCTGGCTTTGCGCATGCTGATGGCCCTGGTCACTCGGGTCGCCAGAGAACACGGCGTCCGCCACCTCGAGACGACCATCTCGCCAGACAACGGTGCCTCGCAGGCGCTGTTCAAGAAAGCCTTCGCCCAGCTGGAAACCGACTACAGCACCCGCACGCTGTTTTCCCGCGCCAGACATTTCGCGGGCCAGCACGAAGACGAAGAGCTTTACCGGGCGGGTCCGTTCGACGCCACCGACTCCAAAAGAATCAGAGGTAATCCCATGCAAACGTTCGAACTGCACGAATCCGGTGTCCGCAGCTACTGCCGGTCCTTTCCGGTGGTCTTCAAGCAAGCCCGCGGCGCCGAGTTGATTACCCGCGACGGCAAGCACTACATCGATTTCCTGGCCGGCGCCGGTACGCTCAACTACGGGCACAACCACCCGGTGCTCAAGCAGGCGCTGCTCGACTACATCAGTGACGACGGCATCACCCACGGCCTGGACATGTATTCCGACGCGAAGGAACGATTCCTGTCCACCTTCGACCGGCTGATCCTCAAGCCGCGCGGGATGAACTACGTCATGCAGTTCACCGGCCCGACCGGCACCAACGCGGTCGAAGCCGCGCTCAAGCTGGCCCGCAAGGTGACAGGCCGCAACAACATCATCAGCTTCACCAACGGGTTCCACGGTTGCAGCATCGGCGCGCTGGCGGCGACGGGCAACAAGCATCACCGTGGCGCAGCCGGCGTACCGCTGACCGATGTCAGCCGCATGCCGTACGCCAATTACTTCGGTGAGAAGGTCAACACCATCGGCATGATGGACAAGCTACTGACCGACCCGTCCAGCGGCGTCGACAAGCCTGCCGCCGTCATCGTCGAAGTGGTCCAGGGCGAAGGGGGCCTCAATGCGGCCTCTGCCGAGTGGATCCGCAAGCTGGAAAAACTCTGCCGCAAGCACGACATGCTGCTGATCATCGATGACATCCAGGCCGGCTGTGGCCGTACCGGAAGCTTCTTCAGCTTCGAGGAGATGGGCATCAAGCCGGACATGATCACGCTGTCCAAGTCCCTGTCGGGCTTCGGCCTGCCGTTCGCCATGGTGCTGCTGCGCAAGGAGCTGGACCAGTGGAAGCCGGGCGAGCACAACGGCACCTTCCGCGGCAACAACCACGCCTTCGTGACCGCCGCGGCGGCCATCGAGCACTTCTGGAGCGATGACCAGTTCGCCAAGAGCGTTCAGGCCAAGGGCAAGCGCATCGCCGACGGCATGCACAAGATCGTCCGCCGTTACGGCCCCGATTCGCTGTTCGTCAAAGGCCGCGGAATGATGATCGGCATCAGCTGCCCGGATGGCGACACCGCCGCCGCCATCTGCCGCCACGCCTTCGAGAACGGCCTGGTGATCGAAACCAGTGGCGCCCACAGCGAAGTGGTCAAGTGTCTCTGCCCGCTGATCATCAGCGAAGAGCAGATCGACAAGGCCATGAGCATCCTGGACAAGGCGTTTGCCGCCGTGATGTCCGAACAGCCCCGCGAGCAGGCTGTGTGAAAACGTAGCGAGCGAAGGGTTAGGCAAGGCGAAAACAGGCGAGGAAGCGGAGTTTACTGCTGTAAATGAGCATTCCGACCGAGCTGGCGATCCAGCCTGTTTTTAACGCCGCATAACCAGCGCAGTAGTTTTCGCACCGCCTGCAACAGCTTCCTGAGGAGGATTGAACAATGATCGTACGTACCCTGGCTGACTGCGAGCAGTCCGACCGCAAGATCGTCACCGAGACCTGGGACAGCACCCGTCTGCTGCTCAAGGACGACAAGATGGGCTTCTCGTTCCACATCACCACCATCTACGCCGGCACCGAAACGCACATCCACTACCAGAACCATCTGGAGTCGGTGTACTGCATCAGCGGCAACGGCGAAGTCGAAACCATCGCCGACGGCAAGATCTACAAGATCGAGCCCGGCACCCTGTACATCCTCGACAAGCACGACGAGCACCTGCTGCGTGGCGGCAGCGAGGACATGAAGATGGCCTGCGTCTTCAACCCGCCGCTCAACGGCAAGGAAGTGCATGACGAAAGCGGCGTCTACCCGCTAGAGGCCGAAACCGTCGCATGACCCGAGCGAGCAATCCGCCTGCACGGTGCCATGTCGGCACCAGCCAGGCGGGTTGTCGCATTTTGCGAGAAATCCAAAGGAGACTGTGAAGTGAACCCCGTGCACGCCGACCTTTACCCTTCGCGCCAGCACGACGAACCCAGCTGGCAGGAGCGACTGGACCCGGTGGTCTACCGCAGCGATCTGGCGAACGCCCCGATTGCCGCCGACCTGATCGAGCGCTTCGAGCGTGACGGTTATCTGGTCATCCCCAATCTGTTCAGCGCCGATGAGGTTGCGGTGTTCCGCGACGAACTCGAGCGCATGCGCCAGGACCCCGCCGTTGCAGGCTCCGGCAAGACGATCAAGGAACCCGACAGCGGCGCGATCCGCTCGGTGTTCGATATCCACAGCGACAACGCACTGTTCGCCCGCGTCGCCTGCGACGAACGCATCGCCTCCATAGCCAGCTTCATTCTCGGTGGCGACCTGTACCTCCACCAGTCGAGGATGAACTTCAAGCCTGGATTTACCGGCAAGGAATTCTACTGGCACTCGGATTTCGAGACCTGGCACGTCGAAGACGGCCTGCCGCGCATGCGCACCCTGAGCTGTTCGATCCTGCTGACCGATAACGAGCCGCACAACGGCCCGCTGATGCTGATCCCCGGCTCCCACAAGCACTTCGTCCGTTGCGTCGGTGCCACGCCGGAAAACCACTACGAGAAGTCCCTGCGCAAACAGGAGTTCGGTGTGCCGGACCACGGCAGCCTCGCCGAACTGGCCGATCGTTACGGCATCGACACCGCCACTGGCCCGGCCGGCAGCGTGGTGTTCTTCGACTGCAACACCATGCACGGCTCCAACAGCAACATCACACCCAGCGCGCGCAGCAATCTGTTCTATGTCTACAACCACGTAGATAATGCCGCGCAGGCCCCGTTCTGCGGCCGCTCGCCGCGTCCGGCCTTCGTCGCCGAGCGCGAAACGTTCGAGCCCTTGCAGATCCAGCCACAAACGTATCTCTGACCCTTCAGACGTGTGAAGGCGTTGCCGAGGCCAGTTGGACACCGCACCAGGGATGTCTGGTGGGTATCGACAATGCCGGTAGCCTAAGCGGCTGAAGTACACCGGGCCCGATGCTGGGCCTGATCTTTGTTGGCCTGCCGGAAGGCGGCCCAGGGATGAAATTCACCCCAAGACGGGACGTTGAATCGATGCATACCGTAGAAAAGATCGGCGGCACATCCATGAGCCGCTTCGATGAATTGCTCAACAACATTTTCATCGGCCAACGCGAAGGCGACGCGCTCTATCAGCGCGTCTTCGTGGTCTCGGCCTACAGCGGCATGACCAATCTGCTGCTGGAACACAAGAAGACTGGCGAGCCGGGCGTGTACCAGCGCTTCGCCGATGCCCGTAACGAGGGCGCCTGGCTCGATGCACTGGAGACCGTCCGCGAGCGCATGGTCGGCAAGAACGCCGAGCTGTTCGCCAGCGATTTCGAGCTGCGCGCCGCCAACCAGTTCATCAATTCGCGCATCGACGATGCCCGCGAATGCATGAGCAGCCTGCAGCGCCTCTGCGCCTATGGCCACTTCCAGCTCGACGAGCACCTGATGAAAGTCCGCGAGATGCTCGCCTCGCTCGGCGAGGCGCACAGCGCCTTCAATTCGGTACTGGCGCTCAAGCATCGCGGCGTCAGCGCGCGAATGGTCGACCTCACCGGCTGGCACCGGGACGCACCGTTGCCATTCGAGGAGATGGTGCGCCACAGCTTCGCCGAGGTGGACCTGAGCAGTGAACTGGTGGTCGCCACCGGTTATACCCATTGCAGCGAAGGGCTGATGAACACCTTCGATCGCGGCTACAGCGAAATCACCTTCGCCCAGATCGCTGCCGCGACCGGGGCTCGCGAGGCGATCATCCATAAAGAGTTTCACCTCTCCAGCGCCGATCCAAACCTGGTCGGCGCGGACAAGGTGGTGACCATCGGTCGGACCAACTACGACGTCGCCGACCAGTTGTCGAACCTCGGGATGGAGGCGATTCACCCGCGCGCGGCCAAGACGTTGCGGCGCGCCGGCATCGAGCTGCGCATCAAGAATGCCTTCGAGCCGGACCACGCCGGCACGCTGATCAGCCAGGACTACAAGAGCGAGCGGCCCTGCGTCGAGATCATTGCCGGACGCAAGGACGTGTTCGGCATCGAGGTGTTCGACCAGGACATGCTGGGGGACATCGGCTACGACATCGAGATCAGCAAGCTGCTCAAGCAACTGCGCCTGTATGTGGTCAACAAGGACTCCGACGCCAACAGCATCACCTACTACGCGTCCGGCTCGCGCAAGCTGATCAACCGCGCCGCGCGCCTGATCGAAGAAAAGTACCCGGTCGCGGAAGTCACCGTCCACAACGTCGCCATCGTCTCGGCCATCGGCTCCGACCTCAAGGTCAAGGGCATCCTGGCCAAGACCGTCGCAGCGCTGGCCGGTGCCGGCATCAGCATCCAGGCCGTACACCAGTCGATCCGTCAGGTGGAGATGCAGTGCGTGGTCAACGAGGAAGACTACGATGACGCCGTCGCCGCTCTGCACCGCGCGCTGATCGAGCCGGAGAACCACGGCGACGTCATCGCTGCGGCGTAGCCTCGAATCCTGCGCGACATCACTACCGCCGGGCCTGGCCGCTGCCTCGCCCGGCGGTTTGCTATCCGTCGACCGTCGATATCCTGGGCAGGTCCGTGCGCGGGCGCGCAGGGCTACGGAACCAGACGGCGAACAGGACGACCGCCAGCAGCAATTCAGCCAGGTCGCCACCGTAGTACATCAGCTGCGAGGCGACCTCGATCTCCGTCAGGCTGTGGCCCGCGTCCCGCGGAAAACCATAGGCGTACATCAGCTTGCTCATGATCGAGTGGGCGGCAACGGCGACGAACAGCACGGCCAGACGGGTGCGCAAACCAGGGCGGTGCGGCGCCGGGTCAGGCCCGGCGATCGACCAGCTGAACAGGTAGCCGGCCAGGACGAAGTGCAGGTTCAACAGCACGTGCAGCAGCGGCTCGCTGAAACTGAGCTGGTACAGGGGCGTGAAATACAGCACGTAGAGCGCGCCGATATTCAGCAGCAAAGCGGTGACCGGGTGGATCAGGCACCGCGCCGGCAGCGTTCCGGCGAGCACGATGAGCCGCCGGGCGTTGGCGACCGATACGCTGCGCAGCAACAAGGTACCCGGCGCGCCCAACATCAGGGCGATCGGGGCGAACATGCCCAGCAGCAGGTGTTGCACGGTATGCCCGCGGAAATCGGAATGTCCCCACTCGACCATCGCCGGCGACAGCGCCAGCACCACCAGGGCGCAGCCCAGGCTGAAACTGGCGAGCCGCCAGAGACTCCAGGCCGAACGGCGCCGGCGCTGCCTGCGGGCCGCGAGCAGGTAGCTGAACCAGAGCCCCAGCGTCAGCAATACCAGCACGAACATGCCGGCCAGCGCCAACAGATGCGCTTCGTGGGTCACGGCTTACCTGCTTGTCTGCAGACTGCCGACCTGGGCACGCCGCCACAGCAGGACCCCGGATATCAGCAGCAGCGCCCCGAAGCCGTTCCAGGCCAGGTCGTACAGCCAGAGATCCTCGACGTAACGCACCTGATGCAGGCGCAGCAGTTTGTGGTTGATGATGCCATCGAACAGCTGGAAGCCGCCCGCGCCTGCCAGCAGCCCCGCCCATGCATGCCGTTGCGACACGCGCCGGCTGCGGCTGAGCTGGACGAACAGATAGAAGCCGGCGGCCAACATCAGCAGCTCGGCGGCATGCAGCAGCCCGTCGGAAAGCAGCGCGACGGCCAGCGTCGATCGATCGAAAAAATGATGCCAGGCCAGAATCTGGTGAAATACGATCTCGTCCACCGCCGCCATCAGGCCGACCCCCAGCAGAAGCGTGGCGTTCAGGCTGCCTCGCGGGTCGACGGGCTTCACGTTCATGGCGATGACGATCTCCGGGTGAAGGCGGTTTCGCTTGCATCGAATCGCGACACAAGCCCTTCTTCAGTGACTGAAGGCCTTCCCGAGAGTTCGCCGCCCGCTTGATCTGGCGGGGCGAAAAGCACCGGGCAAACACCGTAGAATCCGCACTTTCCTTGTTGGTATACAGAGCCACCGCACCATGAACCCCTTGCGAACCGAACTGCTTTCGCCCGCCGGCACCCTCAAATCCATGCGCTACGCCTTTGCCTACGGCGCCGATGCCGTCTATGCGGGCCAGCCGCGTTACAGCCTGCGCGTGCGCAACAATGAATTCGACCACGCCAACCTCAAGCGGGGAATCGACGAGGCCCACAGCCAGGGCAAGCAGTTCTACGTGGTGGTCAATATCGCACCGCACAACGCCAAGTTGCGCACCTTCATCAAGGACCTGGAACCGGTGGTCGCGATGGGGCCGGACGCTCTCATCATGTCCGACCCCGGCCTGATCATGCTGGTGCGCCAGCACTTCCCGGACATGACCATTCACCTCTCGGTACAGGCGAACGCGGTGAACTGGGCCAGTGTCGAGTTCTGGCATCAGCAGGGCCTGACCCGCGCGATCCTGTCGCGCGAACTTTCGCTGGAGGAAATCGCCGAGATCCGCGAAAAAGTGCCCGCCATGGAGCTGGAAGTCTTCGTCCACGGCGCACTCTGCATGGCCTATTCCGGCCGCTGCCTGCTCTCCGGCTATATCAACAAGCGCGACCCCAACCAGGGCTCCTGCACCAATGCATGCCGCTGGGAATACAAGGCCCACGAGGGCCAGGAAGACGCGCTGGGCAATATCGTCCAGCAATACCCGCCGATTGCCGTGCAGCAGATCGAGCCGACCCTGGGTGCCGGCGCCCCGACCGACCGGGTGTTTCTGCTCGAGGACAGCAGCCGCCCCGGTGAACTGATGGAGGCGTTCGAGGACGAGCACGGCACCTACATCATGAATTCCAAGGATTTACGCGCCGTGCAGCACGTCGAGCGGCTGGTGCGCATGGGCGTTCATTCGTTGAAGATCGAAGGCCGCACCAAGTCCCACTATTACGTGGCACGCACCGCCCAGGTCTACCGCAAGGCCATCGACGATGCGGTCGCCGGTCGGCCCTTCGACCGATCGTTGATGGACACCCTGGAGTCGCTGGCCCATCGCGGCTACACCGAAGGTTTTCTGCGCCGCCATGTACATGACGAATACCAGAACTATGAACGCGGATTCTCGCTTTCCGAACGCCAGCAGTTCGTTGGCGAGCTGACCGGCGAGCGGCGCAACGGACTGGCCGAGGTCATCGTCAAGAACCGCTTCGCCGTCGGCGATCGATTGGAGCTGATGACCCCGCAGGGCAATCTCAACCTGCGCCTGGACGCGCTGGAGAACGGCCGCGGCGGGTCCATCGAGGTCGCTCCGGGCGATGGTCATACCGTCTATCTGCCGGTGCCCGAGGGCGTGGAGCTGCAATACGCCCTGTTGATGCGCGAGCTCGAAGGTGGAACCACCCGAGGCTGACCGGGCAGCGCTGCCCCGGCGCTCACGGCGAGCGCCGCGTCAGGCCAGCAACGCCGCGAACTGATCGGCCGGCACCGGTCGGCTGATCAGGTAGCCCTGGACCTCATCGCAGCGGTGTGCCTTGAGAAAATCCATCTGGGCCTGCGTCTCGACTCCCTCTGCGACGACCTTGAGTTCCAGGCTGTGGACCATGGCGATAATCGCGCGAACGATGGCCGCGTCTTCCTCGAACTGCCCCAGCTCCGAGATGAACGAGCGGTCGATCTTTACGAAATCCACCGGAAAGCGTTTCAGGTAGCTCAGCGAGGAATAGCCTGTGCCGAAGTCGTCGATCGCCAGCTTCACGCCCAGCGCGCGCAGCTGCCGACTGATGGCGACGGCGTTGTCGATGTCGTCGAGCAACAGGCTTTCGGTCAGCTCCAGCTCGAGCATGTCCGGCGGCAGCCCGGTGTCCTCCAGGACCTGGCGCACCAGGCTGACGAGATTGCCCTGGCGCAGTTGTTTCACCGAGAGATTCACCGAAACCCGGATGGCGGCCAGCCCGTCCGACTGCCATTGACGCGCCTGCCGGCAGGCCTCGCGAAGAACGAACTCGCCCAGCGGAATGATCAACCCGGTCTCTTCGGCCAAGGGGATGAAATCGTTCGGCGCGATCAACCCCTGCTGCGGATGCCGCCAGCGCACCAGCGCCTCGGCGGCCTCCAGGCAGTCGTCCACCACGTTCAGCCGCGGCTGGTAGAACACCTCCAGCTGCCCTTCTTCGAGCGCGCGGCGTAACTGGTTTTCCAGCTTCAGGTTTTCCAGGCCGGAGCTCTGCAGGCGCTCGGTAAAGAACTGCAGCGTGTTGCCACCGACGTGTTTGGCATGCTGCATCGCCATGTTCGCCTGCAACAGCAGGGTCGTGGCTTCGCGCGCATTGTCGGGCATCAGGCTGACGCCGATGGACGCACTGACCACCAGTTCCTGGCCATCGACCAGCACCGGCTTGCTGATGCGCGCCAGCAGGCGGCTACCACTGTGCGCGAGCGTCGACAGGCTGCCATAACCTTCGAGCACCACCACGAACTCGTCGCCCGACAGCCGCGCGATGGTGTCCGCATCGGAGAAGGTATGCGACAGCCGCCGGGAGATTTCACGCAAAAGCTGGTCGGCCGCCTCGTGGCCCAGGCTCTGGTTGAGCACCTTGAAACGGTCGAGGTCGACGTAGAGCACCGCCAAACCGCGGTTACTGTTGCGCACCCGTTCGCAGGCCGCATGCAGGCGCGCCTTGAGCAGGCTGCGATTGGCCAGGCCGGTGAGTTCATCGAAATGCGTCAGATAGCGCAGGCGTTCCTCGACCTGTCGCCGAACCCCGATGTCCGAAACGAACGCCACCACATGGCTGACGCTGCCTTGGCTATCGCGGACCACATGCAACTGAGCCCATTGCGGGTAGACCTCGCCATTCTTGCGCGTCTCGATCAGCTCGCCCTGCCAGCGTCCGTCACGCATCAGGCATTCGCGGATCGTTGCGTACTGCTGGCGGCTGTCCTCGGAATTCGCCAGCCGGGCGACGCTGTGGCCGATGAGCTCTTCGCGTTCATAGCCGGACAAGGCACAGCAGGCATCGTTGACGGCCAGCAGGCGGAACTCCGCGTCCATGATCGCCATACCCTCGCCCGCGGCCTCGAAGACGGTCGCGGCCAGGCGCTGTTGCTCGGCCTGCCGATGCGCTTCGCTGATATCGCGGCGCGTGCCGATCATCCGTAGCGCCCGCCCCTTGGCATCACGCTCGATGACGCGTCCGCGATCCTCGATCCAGATGCAGCTGCCGTCGGGCTGGGTCGCGCGGTACCGCACCGTATAAAGCTCGGTTTCGCCCTTCAGGTGGGCGACGATTTGCTGGCGCACGCGTGGCAGATCATCGGCGTGCACTTTCGGTCGCTGCGGGTCGATTAGACGCGCCTGGTCGCTTTTGCCGATACCGAAGACGACCTCCATGCGCGAATGGTGGACCTCGCCATGCGCAAGGTCCCAGTCCCACAGGCCCAACCCGCTGGCTTCGAGCGCCAGGGTCAGTTGGGCTTCGCTTTCGCGCAGTTCCTCGGTGCGTTCGGCCACGCGCTGCTCGAGCCCGTCGTAGGCTTCACGGAGGCGGTTTTCGGCGTGGCGGCGCTGCTCGATCTCGCGCGCCAGCTTGCCGTTCAGCTGGATCGCCTCGCCGCGCATGTGCTGAAGACGCGCAATCAGCTGCTGGTTGTGACAGCGCTGCTGCACGCTCGCCGTCTGCAGGCGGCTGGTTTGCCAGGCGATCATGCTGAGCATGACCAGGACGATGCAGCTCAGCACGCCCCAGCCTTGCTGCAAGGCCTGATCGCTGCTCAACAATACGATGGCCGAAGGCAGCAGGCTGGGAAGGGCCAGCGCCACAAACGCGGCCATTGAAACGCCCGTCGTGACGCTACCGGCAATGATCACCGAGCCGATCGCCCCATAAAGAAGCGTTTGCAGCAGAAAATCGTCGCCGGGAATCAGTGTCACGATGGCATAGAACAGTGTCAGCGCTGTTGCGGCACTGCCCAGCAGAAAGGCGTGACGCCAATGCGGACGTTGCTGGTCGCTCTCGCCGGCCCGGTCGAAGGCAATGGCCTGATGCAGCCGCAGCAGCGCCAGCAACAGCGTCCACCCCGACCACAGCGTCAGTTCCAGCAGCGGCGCCCTGCCCCAGAGCAGCCCGACGCACGCCAGACTGGCCAGCATCAGCAGCAGCAGCGAGACCCGCGAGCCCTGATAGAGCAAGCGTGTGCGCTCGGTGCGCAGAATGAGGTCGGCGACGTCGAGAGCGGCCTTATTCTCCGTGGCCAGTGACACCGATGGGGTTGATTGGGCAGAATCGATCATCATGCGTTCTTGTTATGGAGTGTCTGGAAGGGCGTAAAGGCGCTGCAGCCACGGCCCGATGATGGCACGTTGCTAGGTCCGGCAATAGCCCGATCCGACCAACGAACGAGAACGGCTGCGCAAACGCGCCAGGCGGACACCCCCGATACGGACTGCATGGGCACCCGTCCGTTGCGCGAGCGAGCCGGACCCATTTGCGGATAGAATGGGCGCCATGCATGACGATCTCTCCCTCCTCCTGAATTCCCTCAACGATGCACAGCGCCAGGCCGTTGCCGCGCCGCTGGGGCGTCAACTGGTCCTGGCCGGCGCCGGCTCGGGCAAGACCCGCGTGCTGGTGCACCGTATCGCCTGGCTGCATCAGGTCGAACGCGCCTCGCTGCACTCGATCCTGTCGGTCACCTTCACCAACAAGGCAGCAGCCGAGATGCGCCAGCGCATCGAGCAACTGATGAAGGTCAACCCGCAGGGGATGTGGGTCGGCACCTTCCACGGCCTGGCGCATCGCCTGCTGCGCGCGCACTGGCAGGAAGCGAAGCTGGCGCAGAACTTCCAGATTCTCGATTCCGACGACCAGCAGCGCCTGGTCAAGCGGGTCATTCGCGAGCTCGGCCTCGATGAGCAGCGCTGGCCGGCGCGCCAGGCCCAGTGGTGGATCAACGGCCAGAAGGACGAAGGGCTGCGGCCCAAGCACATCCAGCCCAGCGGCGACCTGTTCCTGGCGACGATGTTGAGCATCTACCAGGCCTACGAAGAAGCCTGTGCCCGAGCCGGTGTCATCGACTTCTCCGAACTGCTGCTGCGGGCGCTGGACCTGTGGCGCGACAATCCCGGCCTGCTCGATCACTACCAACGACGCTTCCGCCATATCCTGGTCGACGAATTCCAGGACACCAACGCCGTGCAGTACGCCTGGTTGCGCCTGCTGGCCAAGGGTGGCGACAGCCTGATGGTGGTGGGCGACGACGACCAGTCGATCTACGGCTGGCGCGGCGCGCGCGTGGAGAACCTGCACCAGTTCAGCGAAGACTTCCGCGACGCCGAAACCATTCGCCTGGAACAGAACTACCGCTCCACCGCCTGCATCCTCAAGGCGGCCAACGCGCTGATCGCCAACAACCAGGGACGCCTGGGCAAAGAACTCTGGACCGAGGGCTGCGAGGGCGAGCCGATCAGCCTGTACGCCGCCTTCAACGAGCACGACGAAGCGCGCTACGTGGTCGAAAGCATCGAGAGTGCGATCCGCAAGGAAGGCCTGGCGCGCAGCGAGATCGCCATCCTCTACCGCTCCAACGCTCAATCGCGGGTACTCGAAGAAGCGCTGCTGCGTGAGCGCATTCCCTACCGCATCTACGGCGGCCAACGCTTCTTCGAGCGCGCCGAGATCAAGAACGCCATGGCCTACCTGCGCCTGATCCAGACCCGCGACAACGACGCGGCGCTGGAACGGGTGATCAACGTGCCCGCGCGTGGCATTGGCGAAAAAACCGTCGAGTGCCTGCGCCAGTTGGCGCGCCAGCAAGGCACCTCGATGTGGGCCGCGCTGCACCAGGCGGTCGGCACCAAGGTGGTATCCGGCCGTGCGGCCAGCGCGCTGAACGGTTTCGTCGAACTGATCGACACCCTTGCCCTGAAAGTCGAAGGCATGCAGTTGCACAACATGGCGCAGCTGGTCATCGAGCAGTCCGGCCTGCTCGCCTATCACCGTGACGAAAAGGGCGAAAAAGCCCAGGCGCGGATTGAAAACCTCGAGGAACTGGTTTCCGCTGCGCGCGCCTTCGACAACTACAGCGAAGACGAAGAAGACGAGCAGACGCCGCTCGCCGCCTTTCTCGACCACGCCTCGCTGGAAGCCGGCGAACAGCAGGCCGGCGACCATGAGGACAGCGTGCAGTTGATGACCCTGCACAGCGCCAAGGGCCTCGAATTCCCGCTGGTGTTCCTGGTGGGCATGGAGGAAGGACTGTTCCCGCACAAGATGAGCCTTGAAGAACCCGGGCGTCTCGAGGAAGAACGCCGCCTGGCCTACGTCGGCATCACCCGTGCCATGCAGCAGTTGATCATCACCTATGCCGAAACCCGGCGGTTGTATGGCACCGAGACCTACAACAAGATTTCGCGCTTCGTTCGCGAACTGCCACCGGCACTGGTCAGCGAAGTGCGCCTGAGCAATACCGTCAGTCGCAGCTTCAACAGCCGAGGCATGAGCGGCGGTTCGCTGTTCGATGGCGCCAACGTGCCGGAAACGCCGTTCAACCTCGGCCAGCGCGTGCGCCACTCCCTGTTTGGCGAGGGCACCATCCTCAATTTCGAAGGTTCCGGCGCTCAAGCGCGGGTGCAAGTGAATTTCGAGAGCGAAGGAAGCAAGTGGTTGATGCTCAGTTATGCCAAACTCGAACCGCTCTGACGTATACGTCAACCTGTATCGATACTAATAAAATTCGCCAAAGGAACTAGCCATTCATGAAACGCCGTCACTTGTTTGGTGCTGCCGCTGCCCTGCTCGCATCGCTCACGCTCGCGGGCTGCAACGATGAGAAGAAAGTCGAATCCACCGCCGAGCCGAAGTCCGCCGCCAGCGAAGCGCCGAAGACCTTCAACTGGAAGATGGTCACCGCCTGGCCGAAGAACTATCCAGGCCTGGGCACTGCCGCCCAGCGGCTGGCCGAGCGTGTCAACGCCATGAGCGATGGCCGGCTGACCATCAAGGTCTATGCCGCCGGTGAGCTGGTACCGGCCCTCGAAGTTTTCGACGCCGTCTCGCGCGGCACCGCCGAACTCGGTCACGGCGCCGCCTACTACTGGAAAGGCAAGGTCCCCACCGCGCAGTTCTTCACGTCGGTCCCGTTCGGCCTGTCGACCAGTGAAATGAACGCCTGGCTGACCCGCGGCGAAGGCCAGAAGTTCTGGGACGAAGCCTACGCCCCCTATGGCGTCAAACCCATGGTCGTGGGTAACACCGGCATGCAGATGGGCGGCTGGTTCAACAAGGAAATCAACTCCCTGGCCGACCTGCAGGGCCTGAAGATCCGCACGCCCGGCCTGGGCGGCGAAGTGCTCAGCCGGCTCGGTGCGACCACCGTCAACATGCCGGGCGGTGAAGTCTTCACTGCGCTGCAGACCGGCGCGATCGACGCCACCGACTGGGTCAGCCCTTACAACGATCTCGCCTTCGGCCTGCACAAGGCCGCCAAGTACTACTACTACCCTGGCTGGCAGGAGCCCCAGGCCGTGCTTGAACTGCTGATCAACCAGAAGGCCCTGGACAGCCTGCCGGACGACCTGCGCGCGATCCTCACCGAAGCCGCCCTTGCCGCCAGCCGCGACATGATCGACGACTACGTCTATAACAACGCCCTGGCCCTCGAGCAGCTCAAGCAGCAGGGCGCGCAACTCAAGCGATTCCCCGACGACGTGCTGGCCGCCATGCGCGAACAGTCCGACGTGGTGCTGGGCGAACTGGCCGCACAAAGCGAGCTGAACGGTCGCATCTGGGCATCGATGAAGGCATTCCAGGCCCAGGTCAAGCCGATGCACGAGATTTCCGAAAAAGAACTGTATAACTGGCGCTGATCCAGCGACCGCTGCGCTTGCGGCCGAGGCCAACAAGCGCAGCGAAGCAAAAGCCCGAAACACTCTGCAACTGGCGCGCCCGGACCGGGCCGTGCACCATCTGCTACGTATCTCCACCAACCCAGGACTACCCAATGCAACGTGTGCTCAGCATTTTTATGGCGCTGTGTATCAGCCTGACGTTCAGTCTCGACGTCCATGCCAAGCGCTTCGGCGGCGGCAAGAGCTTCGGCTCGGCACCCAGCCATCAGACCCGCCAGGCGCCACAACAGACCCAGGCTGCGCCAAACCAGGCAGGCCGTCAGACCCCTGCCGCCGCCAGCGGCGCATCGCGCTGGCTCGGCCCGCTGGCAGGTCTCGCCGCCGGTGGCCTGCTTGCTTCGATGTTCATGGGTGACGGATTCGAGGGCATCCAGTTCATGGATATCCTGATCTTCGGCCTGATCGCCTTCCTGCTGTTCCGCTTCCTCGCGGCGCGCCGTCGTCAGCAGCAACCCGCTGTTGCCGGGCATGCACCCATGCAGCGCGAGATGCCGACGCAGAACCCGATTTTCGGAAGCAGCGCAGCGCCCCTCGCCGCGCCCGTGATCAACGCACCCGCCTGGTTCAACGAGCAGAGCTTCGTCGCCGCGGCACGCGAGCACTTCATGTCCCTGCAACAGCACTGGGACGCCAACGAAATGGACAAGATCGCCGAGTTCGTCACGCCGCAATTGTTCGAGTTCCTCAAGCGCGAACGTGCCGAGATCGGCGAGGCTTATCAGTCCACCTACGTCGATGATCTGCAGATCCAGCTTGACGGCGTGGACGATCAGGCCGAGAAGACCATCGCCACCCTGACCTTCGTTGGCGTGTCGAAGAACTCGCGCTTCGATCAGGGCGAGCCCTTCAGCGAAAGCTGGCGCATGGAACGTGCGCAGGGCGAAAACCAGCCATGGCTGGTCGCAGGCATCCGCCAGAACGCCTGAGCTGCACAGCGGTAAGCGAGAACCCGGGCGAGCCCGGGTTTTTCGTTTCTACGATACCGGCTTTGGCACGCACGACCCGATAGCGACAAAACCCATCACCGGCGGTGTCGCCTCGACGGCCAGCGCACGACCGGCTGCCCCGTCGGCCACACCGGCACGCCGGCACGCCGGCAAGGCCAGACGCCCGCCGTGCCGGGAATGGCTCAGAGATACTCGAAGACGTACTCAGTGACGGCGGTCACCTTGCCGACCGTCGGGCTGCCGCCTTCGGTGACATACCGCACCCCCATGGTGATGCTGAAGCTGTCCGATCCTGGCGCCACGTCAGCGGCTATTCCAGAAACCGTGGCGACGCCCTCGTTCAACTGGTACCCGACCAGTTGCACCGCTACGTCGCCGGCGGCATTGCTGCCGGCCAGATTGCTCAGGTTGCCAGCGGCCGTGACATGGTGGCCCAGGAACTTGGGCCTCACCGTGTATGCCTCCGCCGAGACCGTGCAATGGCTGCCTTCGATAGTGAATAGCGTCTGGGCTCCACCGTAAGGGGACGAACCCGGCCCCTCGAAGTCAGCGACCTTCACAGTGGGCAGCAACACGATCGGGTTGGTTTCGCCGTTCACGGTGACCTGGCAGGTCACCGTGGCCACTTCGCCATTGAAGTTCACCAGCGGCGCGGCGGCGGACAGGCCGGGCAATGCGGCCATGGCGAGCAGCAGTGTAAGGCGTTTCATGCTCTTCTCCTTGCGTAAAATAAGGTGATGTTTCCGTTCATCATCCAGCGGACCAACGGGCTGGCCGCACCCGCGCCTGCCCTTAGAACGAATAACGCCTCATTTTTTTCGTGCGCGGCGCCGCATCTATAAGACGATTCTTAAAAAGCGGTTATCGCCGAGGCTCAAACGCGCAGCCGATCAGATGGGTCCGTGATGTCTGATGGCTGCAACGTGTCGGGTTATCAGTAGGAGCCAGCGCCCGGCTTAGCCGGGCCGACGCGAACGCTGGGCTCGGCCGGCCGGCTGCAGGCCCAGGAATGGGTCAGAGGTAGCTGACGCGGTACTCCATGATCGCCGTCACCGCACCTGCGGTCGGGCTGCCACCTTCGGTGACATACCATGCATCGAGCGGATAAGGGCTCGCATGATTCTCGTTAGCGCCGTCCATGCTGATCATCACCGCCGGGGTCGGAACCTTCGTTACACCATCGAGCACAATCGGTGCATCGGTCAGCACTGGAATGGTCAGTTGGATCGCCACGTCGCTGGCACCGTTGACGGCGCTGTTGCCCAGGTTGCCCGCTGCCGTGACGTTATGGCCAAGAAACTCCGCGTAGAGCACCACGTTCCCGGTAACCATCTGGCAATCGCTGGCGGTGAAGCTCAAGGGCGTCCTCCCGATCTTGGAGCCTGCACCGTTGAAATCAGCGACAGCCACGGTGGGCAGCACGACGATGGGGTTCGTCTCACCGTTGATTTTCAATTGGCAGGTTTGCGTGGCGACCAGGCCTTCGAACGTGACGGTCGGGGCGGCAGCGGCCAGGGCGGGCAATGCCGCGAGGGCAAGCAGCAGCTTGAAGCGTTTCATATCGTCTCCTTGAGACACAGGAGAGCGATGCTTGCGAGCATCACTCTGGATCAATGGGGCGGGGGGTACGCATCCCGGCCCTTCAAAACGAACAACGCTTCATGCTTATCGCTATGCGGCACCGCGTATATAAGACGATTCTTAAAGCGCCGTTTTGCGTGCCCACACGGCGTTCAAGGGATCACGCTTGCGGTACAGTCGTCGGTCGACAGCTTGCGACCGCGCGCTTTCGCGCCTTGCCGACGGCCTGAGCTGAACCCTAGGGAGAATTACGCGTCTATGATGCTCGCCAAATAACTAAAAAGAATGGAGTGCTGCGTGCCAGGCCCTATCGCCACCGCGCCCAGCGCCAGCATGACTGGCGCGCCCCCTGCCCTTTGCGCACCGGATCGGCAGCCATGAGCAGTGGCCGTTTGCCGTCGGTTGACCGCCTGTTACGCGCACCCGCTTGCGCGCCCCTGCAACAGCGCTATGGCCGTGATGCATTGCTCGGCACGCTGCGCGATCTGCTCGACGAGCTGCGCGAGCCCGCCCGCCAAGGCCAGCTTGCCGCCATGGAGCTGTCCGAGGCCGTGCTGGCCGGTCGCGCCGGCGAGCGCCTCGCCCGCCAGCACCGCAGCCGCGTGCGCCGGGTGTTCAACCTGACCGGTACGGTGCTGCACACCAACCTCGGGCGCGCCTTGCTGCCCGATGAGGCCATCGAGGCGATGGCTATGGCGGCGCGTTATCCGACGAATCTCGAGTTCGATCTGGCAACCGGCAAGCGCGGCGACCGCGACGACCTGATCGAAGGGCTGATCCGCGAGCTGACCGGCGCCGAAGCCGTTACCGTGGTCAACAACAACGCGGCGGCGGTCCTCCTGGCGTTGAACAGCCTCGGCGCCCGCAAGGAGGGCATCATTTCCCGTGGCGAGCTGATCGAGATCGGCGGGGCCTTTCGCATCCCGGACATCATGGCGCGCGCCGGGGTGAAGCTGCACGAGGTCGGCACCACCAATCGCACCCATGCCCGTGACTATGAAAACGCCATCGGCCCACGCAGCGGCCTGCTGATGCGCGTGCATACCAGCAACTACAGCGTGCAAGGCTTCACCGCCAGCGTCGCCACGGCCGATCTGGCGTCCATCGCCCGCGCCCATGGCCTGCCGCTGCTCGAGGACCTGGGCAGCGGCAGTCTCGTTGATCTGTCGCGCTGGGGCCTGCCCAAGGAGCCGACCGTGCAGCAGGCCCTGCGTGACGGCGCCGACATCGTTACCTTCAGCGGCGACAAACTGCTCGGCGGGCCACAGGCCGGACTGATCGTGGGCCGCCGCGAGCTGATCGAGAAGATCAAGAAGAACCCGCTCAAGCGCGCCCTGCGCGTCGACAAGCTCACCCTGGCGGCGCTCGAAGCGGTGCTCAATCTGTATCGCGACCCGGACCGCCTCGGCGAGCGCCTGACCACATTGCGCCTGCTCAGCCGCCCGCAGACGCAGATTCGCGCGCAAGCCGAGCGACTGGCACCGACCTTGGCCACCGCCCTTGGCGACGCCTGGCAGGTGACCGTGTGCGACGCGCTGGGCATGATCGGCAGCGGCGCCCAGCCCGTGGCCCGCCTGCCCAGCGCCGCCCTGTGCGTGCGCCCCCAGCAGCCCAGGCGCCTGCGCGGCCGCAGCCTGCGCCAGCTGGAAGAGGCGCTGCGCTGTCTGCCGATCCCGGTCCTTGGCCGTATTGCCGAAGACGCACTGTGGCTCGACCTTCGGCAACTTGACGACGAGCAGGCGCTGCTCGACCAGCTGCCGCACCTGCAACGGGAGCTGACCTCGGCATGATCATCGGCACCGCTGGCCACATCGACCATGGCAAGACCGCGCTGCTCAAGGCCCTGACCGGACAGCAGGGCGACCGCCGCCGCGAGGAGCGCCTGCGCGGCATTACCATCGACCTCGGCTATCTGTACGCCTCGCTGGGTGAATCCGACCTGACCGGTTTCATCGACGTGCCCGGCCATGAGCGCTTCGTGCACAACATGCTGGCGGGCGCCTGCGGCATCGATTTCGTCCTGCTGGTGATCGCCGCCGACGATGGCGTGATGCCGCAGACCCGCGAACATCTGGCCATCGTCGAGCTGCTGGGGATTCGTCGCGCATTCGTCGCGCTGACCAAGATCGACCGGGTCGATGCGCCGCGCATCGCCGAGGTACGGCTGCAAATCGAATCGCTTCTACAGGCCGGTCCGCTAGCCGGCACGCCGATTTTCCCAGTGTCGAGCATCGACGGCCAAGGCATCGACGTGCTTCGCGCGGCGCTCATCGAACAGGCCGCGCACGTACGCTCGAACCGCGACAATGGGCATTTCCGCCTGGCGATCGACCGGGCCTTCAGCGTCACCGGCGCCGGCGTGGTCGTGACAGGAACGGCCTTCGCGGGCCAGGTTCGAGTCGGCGACGAGCTGACCCTCAGCCCGAGCGGGCGTAGCGTGCGGGTGCGCGGCCTGCACGCGCAGAACCAGGCGGCCCAGCAGGCCCAGGCCGGCCAACGGGTCGCGCTGAACATTGCCGGCGACCGCCTGGCCGTGGAGCAGATTCGTCGCGGCGACTGGCTGCTGTCACCCGAATTGCAGGCCGCCACGCGACGCATCGACATCGAATTCACGCTGCTGCCCAGCGAAGCCCGGGAATTGCGCCACTGGGCCCCGGTGCACATCCATCTCGGCGCCCAGGACGTGACCGGCCGTATTGCCTTGCTGGAGGGCGAATTCCTCGCGCCGGGCGGCCACGTACACGCACAACTGCTGCTCAATGCACCGGCCCACGCCGTGCACGGCGATCGCGTGGTGCTGCGCGACCAGTCGGCCCAACGCACCTTGGGCGGTGGCCGCGTACTCGATCCTTTCGCCCCGCCCCGCAACCGACACCGCCAGGCGCGGCTGGCGCAACTGCGCGCGCTGGGCGGCGAGACACTCGAAGACATCCTGCCGGGCCTGCTGCCGAGCGCCATCAACGGCCTGGAACCGGGTTTGCTCGAACGGCAATTCAATCGCCCGCGCCAGACCTGGCGCCTGCCGGACGAAGCCCTGCAAATCAACACCAGGCTGGGCCCCAGGCTGTTCGACCGCGACACATGGGACTACCTCGAACAGACCCTTGTCGCGGCGCTACAGCGCTTCCATGAGACACAACCGGACGAACTCGGCCCCGATCGCGACCGCCTGCGCCGATACGCTCTGCCGCAGCTGGACCGCCCCCTGTACCTCGCCCTGCTGGAGCAGACCCTGGCCACCGGCAAGGTCGAAGCCAGCGGCCCCTGGCTGCACCTGCCGGAGCATCGCGTGCGCCTGAGCGACGAGGAAGAGTCGCTGAAAGCCCGCCTGTGGCCGCTGCTCGAATCGGCCCGCTTCGATCCGCCGTGGGTGCGTCAACTGGCCGGCGAGCTGGACGTCGAGGAAGACCGGGTTCGTCACCTGTTGCGCAAGCTCTCGCGCATCGGCGAGCTGCAACAGGTCGTCAAGGACCTGTTCTATCCCGACTCGACCATTCGCCTGCTGGCCAACCAGGTTCTGGACATGGAACGCCAGGCCGGCGTCATCCGCGCCGCTGCCTTCCGCGACCAGATCCAACTGGGCCGCAAGCGCAGCATCCAGTTGCTCGAACATTTCGACCGCATCGGCCTGACCCGACGCTTCGGCAACGAACGCAAAGTCCGCCCCGACAGCGCCTTGGCCTCGGAGGTCGAGCTCAGGTGGTCTGCCGACAATCACTTCCCGGCCTCACCCGAGGCCATCTAGAAGGCAATCGCACCCGGTGGTGCGGCCGGGCTTCAAATCCTGTTTTTGTTTGGACTACATTGGCAAAAACTAGCCAATAGGTGAAAAGCAGGGATCGATTTCGGCCTTTAATGGCCTAATCAAGCTATCAGCTTCGACACTTTATCGACACTACTTAGCCAGCTCGTTTGCCGGGCTACTGGAACCTTTTCCGAGCAGTGCATCGATACAAAACCAAGCGACCCTATCTGGGAATAGCAACGACGAGATGATGGCTAACCGTGCATCAATCAAGGATTGAGGAGCTCCGGCCGAACTTGGCCAGTAACGTTCTAAATCGTCAACCCTAAATACATCATAGCCGATCGCCCATACGTAATTATTCCCGCCGTGCATTACTCTATCGCCAAAGCTTTTGTAGTTACTTGGCAAGTAGGCTAGGAATGAAACCCCATCGAGCTTCCAAAGCGACTCGTCAAATGTTTCGTTTAATTTTAGAGCGGGGGCGACTTTTAGAAGGACGGTGAGCAGCTCAATTGGTCGCTCAATTAGATCATCAAAACCTTCTTGCTGCGGATTGCTTCTAAAGAGCAAATAATTAAGCACTTTATCAGCTGATAAGTCACATCGGCATAATTTCCCCGCGCAATCCGTTATCGACATAAATAACAAGCTCGCGAGCAGTTCCGCTTCATCCATTAGGCCTAGGCTTACAGCCCTTGCGATAACTAAACCCCAATATGGCGCCTGTACGTCGTTGATTGCCAAAACACTGTTAGGGTAATTTTCAAGCACAAATTGCAGCAATCTTGTGAACTGATCCTTCGCCTGACTATTCTGTTCATCGTTTGCGCTGATTAACGTCGAAGCTGCCGACCAGCCCAATATTTTTGAAATCCTGACTGGAAGGTAATATAACTCGGACATCCCAATTCCGCTGGGCGAAAGAATCGCGTACTTGCTAATTTGCAATTCCTCAAACAGGGATTCCGTTGCTTTCATTATCGCGGCGCAACACTGATCCATCAAATCCTGTGTGCGCTGAGCAATCTCTGCATCAGATGTATAGGGAATTAGGCAGGATGCGAGAGCAGCAGATACCTGACAGGGCCTATACATGTCATCTGATTCTTGAGCCCTAACTGAGAATGTCGTGGCAAGGCGATAAATCAAACCACTTAATACAGCCGAATCTTGTTTACATGACTCAAGCAACTCTTTAGTAGCTGAGCTAAATTTTTCTGGCTCCCATTCCGTGTGCAGTGCATTATATAAAGACCACAGATTTTTTTGGGTTAAGCCTGCAGACTCTTCATTAGCCGATGGCCACTCTTGAATCAAGCTCCTTAACGGCGCAGTTGAATCACTTCCATATCTTGGATTTCTGCAGAAACTAGGAGGACCATATAAATTCAATCCCCATACGATCGGGTTTTGGTCAAATTTTGCGAGGTGCACAGAAATGCGCCGACCTATTTCTACCAAATCTAATGCACTATTACTGTCCTGAATAAAATCTTTGCCTTCGATACAGTCTAATATTGCGCTTGTTCCGAATCCCCCGCTTGGAGTCTCACCGGCCGTTTGATCTTTGCCTGCAGTTGCAACTAGAGTTACTGATGGCGTGCCTGCGTCGCCGAGAAGCTCCGGCTTAAGAAGCATACTCAAATCAGTTATTAGCCCGCCACTTTCGCAGGCATCAATAATAATATTTGTCTGGTTAGGCCTCGCTTCATTGAGGCACTTGAAAAGGTCTGCTAGAGATAACGCGGACATCGAAAGGGAGCCACAGCGAGAATCTTTCACTAACATATAGAAACTGCTGGACGACACATGACCATGTCCAGCAAAGAAAAAAGTGAATGCTTCTACATTCGGTGCCGAAAGCAAAGTCTCTTGGATGCACTCTCTAACCTCGTTTATTGTAGGAGATAGGAGCAACCTTGAAGAGGCCATATCGTAATCGCCTACCTCTTCCCGAACTAGGCACTCGAACATTCTTCTGGCATCTCTTTCTGCGCCGTTTAGTGGGCCGACATGCTGGTAAGCGTCACACCCTATCGCAATCAAGACTCTCACTCTGAATCTCCATATCTCAAAAACCGAGCCTTTCTGCTTTCCTCCGCCTCTTGAGCCTTCTTTATTTTTTCAGCTTTAATTGCCTCAATTCTGGCTTCCATATCCGGCGGCATTTCTTTCATTTGCGCGGTAAAAGTTTCAAATGCCTCCGGCCCCATGTGAATCTGAGGAAGACTTACATTTCCATCTTTATCTGCCGTAAACTCGATTGTCTCTAGCATTTTTAAAAAAGCCGCTGATGCCGAGCCCTCGGCCTTCGCATCCACAACATTCCCTGAAAGCTCGCACGAATCGCTTATTGTTGAATACATTGTTTGGGCAAATGACTTACGCATTTGATCCAAAACCGATTCGATTGCTTTCGGAATTACTGAAAGGTCATTATCTATGATCTGTTGATGCTTTATAGAGAATTCAGTTCTGTGCTCACGCATTCCACTTATGAAAGCCTGGGGCGCACCGGGATGAGAAAATTCGCCACCGTGTTTAAGGGACTGCAAGTTTTGCGACGGAATATATTGCCCAACAGAGCGCTTATACAGCGCGTCTAGGAACTTATAAAATGAGCTATGAAATTCCCGGCTCGCCTCTGGCTCATCAAAATAACTTCTTCGCTTCTCTTTACCGTCCAACTCGCCACCCTTAGGTTGACTTACAGTTAATCTCGATAGTTCAGACCAACCCTTGCCCTGCAATTGCGCTCTTCGATACTACCGTCTTTATATGGCCAGCACGCCTGATCCTTCATGCTTCGCTTTTGCCCAACGACAATAACTTCCTTGTTACCTGTTGTTTTTTTACGCTCGATGGGCTGAGGCGGCTCTTGAAAACTTAGTACGTTATCCGCACCGCGAGCCTTATAGTTCTTATCGTTGAATACGGTTCGCTTGGACGGCGACTCAGTCGTAACCGCTAGGGGTTGAGGTGATTGCGGCTGAGGCGTTGCGCCGCTCGCGGCCACTTCCTCTACGAGCCTGTCCCAATCCTTGGTCGCTGCAGGCTCTGCCCGCGTGATCTCTGCCACGGGAGCAGGCTTGGGTTGAATGCGCTTTTCGGCAATGCCCTGCACGGTTCCCTTTAGGAATGCTGAGCCCGCCATCTGTAGAACTACTAGCGTGATAATCGTGCCGATCAGGCCGGGGATCAGCTTCGCTAGCCTGCGGCTTTTGCGTGGCCGCCTTGTGATGTACTCCGGGGCGTCGTTGCAATCAGCCTTCATTTCGTCCTTTCCATGTCGTTCGGGCGTACCAGCGCCTAGTCACTTCCGTTGTGATCGCTATCCCGCGCTCTGACTGGGCATGTTTCGGTTGGCCTCGTCGTAATCAGCGCTTCCGTGTGTATATTCCGAGTCGACTCAGTCGCCAGGGAGTCGCAAGCGCGTGAATTACAGGAGCAATGTTACGTAGGGGCAGATTTAAACAGCGACATAGTGCAGCAAGCGATAGGGACATGGAAGCAATCAACCACCGCAAAACCGCCCGAAAAATTTGGTGACCATCGTCACCCGCCACGGCAATGCGTTACGCTACTCGGCGTGTATGGATTGCGGTCTGGCAGAATTTCGACACTTCTTCAACGCTCCCCTGTCAGAGCATCAGCAATATACAAAACTCCTTGTAGATCAATAAGGAAGGCAATCGCACCCGGTGGTGCGGCCGGGCTTCAAACCCGGTTGGGGGCGGCAGCCGTTCCCGGGTGGGTTCGACTCCCACTGCCTTCCGCCATTATTCGTCACCCGTTTCGATAACCTTTCTGTCTACGAACCCTGCCCAGCGGGGGCGCAGCCGTTGGCGGCTGGCGGACAGGTAGGCCGTTGTTTGAGCGTTGATCCCAGCTGATCAGGCCGATAGGGAAAAACTATCTTTCGCGGTCTGCAAACGCGAATTCTTGGTCTAGCCTTTCCAGCATGCGTGACGAAGGAGAAACGAGCATGTTGGCCACCTTGCTTCCAGCCCTGCGAGATCTGGAATTGCCGTTGCGCCTCAAGCTATGGGACGGCAAGGCCATCGACATCGGGCCCTCGCCCAGCGTGACGCTGGAGATCAGGGACCCCGGTCTGATTCCGCAGTTGGCCCACCCCAGCCTTGCCTTGCTGGGCGGCGCTTATGTCGAGGGCAAGGTCGATCTGCACGGCCCGCTTGAAGAGGTGATCCGTATCGGTGACGAGATCACCCGTGCGCTGGGTGAGGCGCATTCGGCGCTGCCGGTTCGCCAGGCGCATGACAAGGCCACCGACGCCGAGGCGATTTCCTATCACTACGACCTGTCCAATGACTTCTATCAGCTGTGGCTCGACCGCGACATGGTTTATTCCTGCGCGTATTTCGAGACCGGAACGGAGGACCTGGACGAGGCCCAGCAGGCGAAGTTGCGACATCTGTGCCGCAAGCTACGGTTGAAACCCGGCGATCGCCTGCTCGATGTCGGCTGCGGCTGGGGTGGGCTGGCGCGTTTCGCGGCGCGTGAATATGGCGCCGAAGTGTTCGGCATCACGCTGAGCGCCGAGCAGCTGAAGCTGGGGCGCGAGCGTGTCGCCGCCGAGGGGCTGCAAGACCGGGTCCGGCTGGAGCTTATGGATTATCGCGATCTGCCCAGGGACGGCCAGTTCGACAAAGTGGTCAGTGTCGGTATGTTCGAGCACGTCGGGCATGCGAATCTGCCGCTGTACTGCCAACAGCTGTCGGATGTGGTGCGGCCCGGCGGGTTGGTGCTCAACCATGGCATCACGTCGCGGTATATCGATGGCCGGCCGGTGGCGCATGGCGCGGGCGAGTTCATCGACCGTTATGTCTTTCCCCATGGTGAACTGCCGCATCTGGTGAAGATCGGCGCCTGCATCAGCGAATCGGGGCTGGAGATCGTCGACGTGGAAAGCCTGCGCCTGCATTACGCGCGCACGCTGCAATTCTGGAGTGAGCGCCTGGAGGCGAATCTGGATGTGGCCCAGCAACTGATCCCGGAGCGGGCGTTGCGTATCTGGCGGGTTTATCTGGCGGGCTGCGCCTATGGCTTTCGCCGTAACTGGATCAACCTGCACCAGATTCTGGCGAGCAAGCCGCTGCCCGATGGCGCCCACGAATTGCCCTGGTCACGGGCCGACATCTACCGCTAGCGGCCTGAGACGGGTCCGGAGCCGCCTCGCGCCGCCGAGCCATGACCCTGCGGGTCGGGCGTCATTCAGCGCAGCAACAGCAGCGGTGTGGTGGCCGAGCGAATCATGCTGGTGGTGGTGCTGCCGACCAGAAATTGGCGAATCCGCGAGTGCCCGTAAGCGCCCATGACCAGCAGGTCGATGCCCTGCTCGGCCTGGTAGGCGTGCAGGGTGGCCTCCACTTCGCCGGAACGGATCGCGGTCTGCGCGTCGAAACCGGCGGCCGTCAGGGTGTCGCGTGCCGAGTCGAGCAGTGCGCGGCTGTCTGCGCTGTCATCGCCGACCATCACCAGATGTACGGGAACGCCTCTGAGCAGTGGGCTGGAGGCGATCATCTCGACGCCCTTGCGGGTGGTGGCGCTGCCGTCGAAGGCCAGCATGATCCGTGTCGGCGCGCTGAAACTCGCCGGTGTGACCAGGATGGGCCGGTGCAGCGTGCGAATCACGCTTTCCAGCTGGCTGCCGATCAGGTGAAGGTCGGTGCCGCTGTCCTCGCCCTGCTTGCCGAGCACCAGCAGGCGAATGTCCGCCTCCAGCTCACGCACGACTTCCACCAGATCGCCATGGCGCTGGCGCACGTCCGGCTGCGCCACGCCCGCGGTGATGACCCGCTGCCGCGCGGCATCGAGCATCATCCGGCCTTCTTCGAGCGCCAGCTTGCTGCGCTTCTCGTCCAGCGCGGCCAGCTCCTCCAGCAAATACTCGCGACTGCCGAGGCCGATGATGCCGCTGAGATTGCCGGTCGCCGGGTACTGCTGCTGATCGAGTACGTGCAGCAGGGTCAACGGGGCATCGAGCCGCTGGCTGGCCCAGGCGGCGCAATCGCAGACGGCCGCCGCCGAAGGGGAACCGTCGATGCAAGCCATTACGTGGTTCATATCCGTCCTCCTGATCAATGGCTCATGAGCGAGTCGGTGCCATCGGGTTTATCGTGCACCCCGAAGCGGTCGACAATCGTCGCGCTGGCTTCGTTCAGGCCCAGCACCTGGACTACGGTGCCCTCGCGGCGGAACTTGAGCACCACCTTGTCCAGCGCGGAGACCGCCGTGATGTCCCAGAGATGCGCGTGGCTGAGGTCGATGGTAATCCGGGCGATGGCTTCCTTGAAGTCGAAGGCGGCGCTGAACTTGTCCGAGGAACTGAAGAAGACCTGCCCCACCACCCGATAGGTGCGCTGGTTGCCGTCGCTGTCCAGCTGCGAATCGATGTGCAGGTAATGCCCGACCTTGTTGGCAAAGAACATCGCGGCCAGCAGCACGCCAGCCAGCACACCATACGCGAGGTTGTGGGTCAGTACGACGACGGTCACGGTCACCACCATGACGATGTTGGTCGAGAGCGGGTAGCGCCGGAGGTTGCGCAGCGAATCCCAGCTGAAGGTGCCGATGGACACCATGATCATCACCGCCACCAGCGCCGCCATGGGTATCCGGCTGACCCAGTCGCTGAGAAACACGACCAGCAGCAACAGCACCACACCGGCTATCAGGGTCGACAGACGGGTACGGCCACCCGATTTCACATTGATCACCGACTGGCCGATCATCGCGCAGCCCGCCATGCCACCGAACAGGCCGGAGACGATGTTGGCGACGCCCTGGCCCTTGCACTCGCGGTTCTTGTCGCTGCCGGTGTCGGTGAGTTCGTCGACGATGGTGGCGGTCATCAGTGATTCCAGCAGCCCCACCACCGCCAGCGCGGCGGAATACGGGAAGATGATCGCCAGGGTTTCGAAGGTCAGCGGCACCTGCGGCCAGAGGAAGACCGGCAGCGTATCGGGCAGGTCGCCCATGTCGCCGACGGTGCGGATGTCCAGGCCCAGGTACATCGCCACGGCGGTAAGGCTGAGGATGCACACCAGCGGCGACGGAATGATCCGTCCGATCCTCGGCACATAGGGAAACAGGTAGATGATGCCCAGGCCCGCGGCGGTCATCGCGTAGACATGCCAGGTGACGTCGGTCAGCTCAGGCAACTGCGCCATGAAGATGAGAATCGCCAGTGCGTTGACGAAGCCGGTGACCACCGAGCGCGAGACGAACCGCATCAGCGAACCAAGCCGCAGGTAGCCGGCGCCGATCTGCAACACGCCGCACAGCAGGGTCGCCGCCAGCAGGTATTGCAAGCCATGGTCGCGAACCAGCGTCACCATCAGAAGTGCCATGGCGCCGGTCGCCGCCGAGATCATGCCTGGGCGACCGCCCACAAAGGCGATTACCACCGCGATGCAGAAGGAGGCGTACAGGCCGACCCGCGGATCGACCCCGGCGATGATCGAAAAGGCGATCGCCTCGGGGATCAGGGCCAGGGCGACGACGAGCCCGGACAGCACGTCGCCGCGCAGGTTGTAGAACCAGTTTTGTTTGATCGAGTGGAGCATCGGACCATCCAGAGCAAAGGCACCGCCGCCAGGCTGCGTTGAGGTGGGCAGGCTGAAGCGAGACCTGTTTTCACGTTCGAGTATGGGTGCAAACTCGCGCACGATGCGCGGCGCACGGCAGACCGCGACCGCTCCCATGACAGGCGGTCACGATCAGGCGAAGGGGGCGTTGCGCTATGGCGGACCAGGCAGCCAGGTCATGGAATTTGATCATCTCTGTCGAGGCTTCGACGGACCTGCGCCGTCGAAAGGGCGACAAGGATACTCAAATCGACCCGGCGTCGCGACCCGCGACCTCCCGGATGCCCCACGACGTGGCAAAACACCGCACCCGCGCTTTGGCTTACTATGCAGGGTCCCCACAGCGAGCCCGTCATGCCTGTTCTTTCCAGCCGCTTGCGCGTCATTCTCATCGTCCTGCTGATCCTCCTCGGGCTGTTGCTGAGCATTCACTGGGCCGGCCAGCTCGCCGAGCGCCGCGCCTGGGCCGAACGCAGCCAGGAAGCACGGGGGCAACTGGAGTTGTACGCGCAGGCGATCCATACCCAGGTCGAACGCTTCCGTTCGGTGCCGGCCTTGCTGGCCCTGGACAGTGACATCCTCGGGCTGCTCGGCAATCCCGACGACCAGGCGCTGCGCGAACAGTTGAACCAGCGGTTGGAGCAGCAGAACCAGGCGGCAGGTTCATCCGTGCTCTACCTGCTCGATCGCAACGGCGAGACCCTTGCGGCGAGCAATTGGCGCGAATGGACCAGCTTCGTCGGCAACAACTACTCTTTCCGCCCTTACTTTCTTGATGCGTTGGCGAACGACTCCGGCCGCTATTTCGCGGTCGGGGTGACCACCGGCATCCCCGGCTATTTCCTGTCCAGTTCGGTGAAGAATGGCGACGGCGAGGTGGTCGGCGTGCTGGTGGTCAAGCTCGAACTCGAAGACATGCAACGCGACTGGGTCGGGCAGTCGGGCATCCTGCTGGTGGCCGACTCGCTGGACATCGTCATCCTCACCAACCGTCCCGCCTGGCGTTTCCGCTACCTGCGTCCGCTCAGCGAGACGGTGCGCAATCAACTGGTCGCCGCGCGCCGCTACGCCGAGCAGAACCTGCAACCGCTGTCGAGCCACAGCCTGCAGCGGATCGCGGAGGACAGCGAGCGGCGCCAGGTGGATGGCCCCGACGGGCGTCGCAACTACCTCTGGCAGCGCCTGCAATTGCCCGAAGAAAACTGGACGCTGCATCTGTTGCAGGAGCCGCAGCTGATTGCCGCCAATGTGCGCAGCTATCGTCTGGCCGCCGCCGGTGTCTGGATGACCCTGGCGTTCCTGCTGCTCTACCTGGCCCAGCGACGCAAGACGCGCCGCGTCGAGCAGCGCAGCCGCAGCGAGCTGGAGCGGCTCGTGGAGGCTCGTACCCGTGAACTGCACACCGCCCAGGACGAGCTGGTGCACGCTGCGCGCATGGCCGCGCTGGGGCAGATGTCCGCCGCGCTCGCCCATGAAATCAACCAGCCGCTGACGGCCCTGCGCATGCAGCTGGCCAGCCAGCGGTTACTGCTCGACAACGGTCGCACCGAGGCCGTGCGAGAAGGTCTCTCCCAGGTCGAGGGCCTGCTCGAGCGCATGGCCGCGCTGACCGGCCATCTGAAGACGTTCGCCCGCAAAAGCCCTGCCGGCCTTCGCCAGCGGTTGAGTCTGGCCGAGGTGCTGGACCAAGCGCTGCAGTTGCTCGGTCCGCGCATTCGCGGCGACGAGGTCGAGGTGCTGCGCCAGGTGCCCGCCGACGCCTGGGTCAACGGGGACGCCATTCGCCTGGAACAGGTCCTGATCAACCTGCTGACCAATGCACTCGATGCCATGCACGAAAGCGAGGTCCGTCAGCTGCGCATCGACTGCACGCGTGACCGCGATGGCTGGACGCTGAGTGTCGCCGACAGCGGCGGCGGCGTTGCCAGCGAGCATCTGGATCAGGTGTTCGAGCCCTTCTTCACCACCAAGCCGGTCGGCCGGGGGCTGGGCTTGGGACTCGCCGTGTCCTACGGCATCGTGCGCGATCTTGGCGGTAATCTGGACGTGCACAACGATGCGCTCGGCGCGGTTTTCGTACTGCATCTGCCGGCAGCCGAACAGACGCTCGCCTAGTAGACTGGCGACTCGCAGGAGGAGTGGGACATGAGCGGTCAGGTCATCTTCATCGACGACGAAGCGGCGATACGCCAGGCAGTGCAGCAGTGGCTGGAGCTGTCCGGCTTCACGGTGCGCACCTGCGCCAGCGCTCAGCAGGCGCTGGCATCGATCAACCGGGACTTCCCCGGCGTACTGATCAGCGACGTGCGCATGCCCGACCTCGACGGCCTCGGCCTGCTGGAGCGACTGGTGGCGCTGGACCCCGAGCTGCCGGTGATCATGGTGACCGGCCATGGCGACGTGCCCATGGCCGTGCAGGCGCTGCGCCAAGGCGCCTATGACTTCATCGAAAAACCCTTCACGCCGGAGCGCCTGCTCGACAGCGTGCGTCGCGCGCAGGACAAGCGCCGGCTGGTCTGCGAGAACCGTCAGCTGCGCGAGCAGTTCACCCGCAAGGGGCGTATCGAGTCGATGCTGCTCGGCGTCTCGCGCACCATGGAAAACCTTCGTCGCCAGGTACTGGAACTGGCCGGCACCAACGTCAACGTCCTGATCCGCGGCGACACCGGCAGCGGCAAGGAGCAGGTCGCCCGTTGCCTGCACGACTTCAGTCCCCGAGCACGCAACCCGTTCGTGGCGCTCAATTGCGCGGCCATTCCTGAAACCATCTTCGAAAGCGAGCTGTTCGGGCACGAAAGCGGCGCCTTCACCGGCGCGCAGGGCAAGCGCATCGGCCGCATCGAGCATGCCCACGGCGGCACCCTGTTCCTCGACGAGATCGAAAGCATGCCGCTGGCCCAGCAGGTCAAGCTGCTGCGCGTGTTGCAGGAAAAAACCCTGGAGCGGCTTGGCTCCAACCGCAGCATCGAGGTCGACCTGCGGGTCATCAGCGCCGCCAAGCCGGACCTGCTCGAAGAAGTGCGCGGCGGGCGATTCCGCGAAGACCTGCTGTACCGCCTCAACGTCGCCGAACTGCACATCCCCCCGCTGCGCGACCGACGCGAAGACATTCCGCTGCTGTTCGAGCATTTCGCCAGCCAGGCCGCGCAACGCCATGGCCGTGACCCGGCACCCGCCAGCCCGGCAGAGCTTGCGCAATTGCTCAGCCACGACTGGCCAGGCAATGTGCGCGAACTGATCAATGCCGCCGAACGCCATGCCCTGGGGCTGACACCGCCACCCACCGGCATCACCACCAGCGCGAGGCCCGGCACCTCGCTGGCCGAACAGATGGAAGCCTTCGAGTCGCAGTGCCTGCACAGCGCGCTGCAGCAGCACAAAGGCAATATCACCGAGGTGATGAATCAGCTTCAGCTGCCGCGCCGCACCCTCAACGAGAAAATGCAGCGCCACGGATTGAGCCGCAGCGACTACCTGCCATCAGGCAGCCACGACGGCTGAGCGGCGCAGCGGCTCCAGCCCTGTTCGCCGCGGGGCGCGCCTCCCACAAAAAAAAGGCCGATACAGGTCACCGGATGCGTTTGCCAAGGCGGTCGCGGCGCGCATCACGGTGCGCCTCTGCGATCAGCCCCACCGCTGTGTGGGAGGCCCGCCCTCGGGGCGATGCGTTTGGATGGCCCAGCCGGGCGTCCCTCTTTCGGGGTGAAGTTTGCGAACTGCGGCAGCCGGCAGCCCATCGGCGTAGTTCCCGAGCGTACGCGCCCCAGCCCTGTTCGCCGCGGGGCGCGCCTCCCACAAAAAAAGGCCGATACAGGTTACCGGAGGCGTTTGCCAGGACGGTCGCGGCGCGCATCACCGTGTGCCTCTGCGATCAGCCCACCGCTGTGTGGGAGGCCCGCCCTCGGGGCGATGCGTTTGGATGGCCCAGCCGCGCATCCCTCTTTCGGGGTGAAGTTTTGCGACTGCGGCAGCCGGCAGGCATTGGCTGAAGCTCCCGAGTGTGCGCGACCCAGCCTGTTCGCCGCGGGGCGCGCCTCCCACAAAATAGGCCCGAGATGCGTTTGCCAGGCGGTCGCGGCGCGCATCACCGACCCGTGGTTGGCTATCGCGGTTTTTCGGGCTCCAGCTCATCCAGCCGTTGCTGCAGGAAGCGCCGTTCTGGCTCCAGCTGTGCCAGTTGCAGGGCGCTGTGGTAGGCCGCTCGCGCTTCGTCCAGGCGACCGAGGCGGCGGCAGAAATCGGCACGGGCCGAGTGCAGCAAGTGGTAATCGTGCAGTTGCCCTCGCGCCAACAGGTCGTCGATCAGCAGCAGGCCGGCCTCCGGACCGTCACGCATGGCAACCGCGACCGCGCGGTTCAGTTCGATGACCGGTGAAGGGCTGACCCGCAGCAATACGTCGTAGAGGCCGACGATCTGCGCCCAGTCGGTCTGCGCCGCGCTGGGCGCCTCGGCATGCACGGCGACGATCGCGGCCTGCAAGGTATAGGGACCGAAACGCCGCGACGCCAGGGCACGCTGCACCCACGCCGAACCTTCCTCGATCTGCGCGCGGTCCCAGAGGCTGCGATCCTGCTCATCGAGCCGTACCAGCTGGCCCGCGCCATCGGTGCGCGCCGCCCGGCGCGAGTCATGGAGTAGCATCAGTGCCAGCAGCCCCATCAATTCCGGGTCCGGTAGCAGATCGAGCAGCAGACGGCCCAGCCGGATCGCCTCGGCGCTCAGCGTAGCGCGGGTCAGCTCGGCGCCGCTGGAGGCTGAATAGCCCTCGTTGAATACCAGATAGATGACTCGCAGCACGTTATCCAGGCGCGCCGGCAATTCGTCACGCGAGGGCACGCGGTAGGGAATGCCCGCCTCTCGGATCTTCTGCTTGGCCCGTACGATGCGCTGGGCGATGGTGCTCGGCGATGCGAGAAAGGCGCGGGCTATTTCCTCGGTCTTCAGATCGCACACTTCGCGCAGGGTGAGCGCCACCTGCGCATCGGACGGCAACGCGGGGTGACAGCAGGTAAAGACCAGCCGCAGGCGGTCGTCCTCCAGCGTGTCGTGGTCCCAGTCCGGCTCATCGTGGCTGTCCAGTTGATCGGCCAGCAGGTTCAGCGAGGCATTGAAGCGTGCCCGCCGGCGCAACCCGTCGATGGCTTTGAAGCGCCCGGCCGAAACCAGCCAGGCGCGCGGATTGGCCGGTATGCCGTCACGCGGCCATTGCTGCAGCGCAGCGAAAAAGGCGTCATGCAACGCCTCCTCGGCCAGATCGAAATCACCCAGCAGGCGAATGAGAGTCGCCAGCACCCGCCGCGATTCATTGCGGTATATGGCCTCGATACTCGCCTGGCCCGTGGCTTCGCTGTTCGGCATGGCTGTCACGCAGGCACACCCCGGGCGCCGATCAGCGTTCGGGGAGCTGGCGCAGCGGACGGACCTCGATGCTACCCAGCGCCGCTGGGGGGATTTTCGCCGCCAGCTGCACCGCTTCATCGAAATCCGCCGCTTCCAGCAGGTAGAAGCCGGCGAGCTGTTCGCGGGTTTCGGCGAAGGGACCGTCGACCACCGAAACCGCGCCTTCGCGGACCCGCACGGTCTTGGCGGTGCGCACCGATTGCAGCGGCTCGCCGGCGACGAAATGCCCGCTTTCACGCAGGCGCTCGCTATTGGCAAGGCACTGGTCGACCAGCGCGGCCCACTGTTCATCGGTCATGGCGTCTACGTGGCGTTCGTCGTAATAGACGAGGCAAAGGTATTTCATGCTGTTCTCCGGCGCCCATGCAGACCAACAACATTAGCAGCTGGCAGCCAAAGCACGAGGACTCGATGGCGTACCCGCTGCGCCAACGGCGACGGTGTGCCGCTCAAGGCTCCAGGCCAAAGCAAACCTGGCCGCTGGCCATATCGAACGGCATCGAAAAGTGCTCGTGTACCACTTTCCAGTCGCCGCCCTGCAGCCGCCAGCAACGCGTGCCGCGCATCCAGGCCGTCTGCATCTCGCCCTTCTCGTTGGCACCGCCGCAATGGCTCAGCGAATGGCTGAAGGCGAGATCGCCGCTGGCCGTGATGCTGACCTCTCGGGTCTCGAAGAAACCGTCGCCCTGGCAAAAGTCGAAGCAGCGCTGCCAGTGGGCGCGATAGGCGTCGATGCCCTTGAACTGCAATTCGCCGACCGCGTCGTAGGCCACCACCTCCGGCGCGTACTGGGACATGATGCGGTCCAGATCCTTGACCCCGACCGCCTGTTCGAATTCGGCCATCAGCTCTCTGATGCGGGTTTCACCGCTGCGGGTATCGCTTGCTGTGTTCATGTTCGTTTTCCTCGTGGATCGGGTTGGGGGTGCTGTGAGAAAGCCGGCGCGCGACGGCGCGAGCGGCGGATCAAGGAGGCGCGCGCGAATGCAGCGCTCGTACTTCCGCGCAACCCAGACGTACAGGCGGGATGCGCGAAGCCAGCAGGATGGCGTCGTTGAGATCGGACGCCTCGAACAGGTAGATGGCGGTGGGCTGCTCGCGACCGGCGGCGACCGGGCCGTCGTGCAGCCAGACGCGATCCCCTTGCAGGCGAAGCGTGGTAGCGCTGAGCGCCGATTGCAGCGCTTCGCCGACAATCAGCCGCCCGCTGCGATACAGGCATTCGCGGTAATCGCGACATTCGGCGTCCAGGGCCGCGCGGGCTGCGGCGGACATCCCCGTCAGCGCCGTCTCGTCCAGATAAACCAGGCATAGATAACGCATCGCCTCACCCTCGCCGGTGCGTGTCGTTACCGATTAGTCGTCCGGCGAAAAAGAAAATCGACAAGACAGTGCCTTCGCCGGCAAATTTTTTTGCGGTGGCGCGCTCAAACCGAATCTGGGGACTTCCAATCATTCAGCGATACAGGAGCGACCCATGCGTGGTTCACCGCGTGGTCCATCTTCCATCCGCCTCGGCGTCGCCGCGGCACTACTGGCTTTCAGCCTCACCGGAGCGGCAGCACCCATGTACCCGTTACTGATCGGCACCTATACCACCGGACACAGCGGCGAGCAGGGCAGCGAGGGCATCTACCGGATGCAGTTCGACGCCGGGCGCGGTTATATCGAGCCCCAGCCGCTGCAAGTGGTGCGCACCCAGAATCCGTCGTGGCTGACGCTGGATCTGAACCGTAACCGGCTCTATGCGACGAACGAGAACGGGCCGGGACAGCCCGATCCGGTGGGCCGCGTGAGCGCCTTCATCATGGCCCCCGGCAGTGGCCAGCTGTCGCCGCTGGCCCAGCAAAGCACACTCGGCGACGAGCCCACGCACCTGAGCCAGAGCCGAGACGGGCGCTATCTGTTCGTGTCCAACTATGGCTCGAATGCCAACCCTGGCGGCAGCCTGGCGGTGATCCCGACGGCGATGGACGGCACGCTCACGCCGGTGACCCAGATCGCCACGCACAAGGCCAGCGAGAAGCATCCGCAGCGCCAGCAGTCGGCGCATGTGCACTCGGCGGTAATGTCACCGGACGGCAAGATGCTGCTGGTCAGCGATCTGGGCGCCGACAGGATTTTCATCTACCGCTACGACCCGGCCAACGCCGAGCGTCCGCTGTCGCCGGCCGATCCGGCTTTCGTCAGCCTGCCGGAAGGCAGTGGCCCGCGTCACCTGGTGTTCAGCCCGGACGGCAGCCAGGCCTATGCCACGCTGGAACTGAGCGCTCAGGTGGCACGTTTCGACCATGTCGACGGCACCCTGGTGCAGCGCCAGCTGATAGACATGGCGGCCGGCGGCGACCCGAGCCTGCATTCGCCAGGCGCGATCCATCCGTCCGCCGACGGCCGCTTCCTCTACGTCAGCGATCGTGCCGAGACGAACCGCATCATGGTTTACGCCATCGAGCAAACCGGCAGCCTGCGCGAGATTCAGCAGCGCGCCAGCGAAGGCCGCGAGCCGAGGGAGTTCGCCATCGATCCGAGCGGGCGATTCATGCTGGTCGCCAATCAGAAGAGCAACGCGCTGGTGGTGCTGCAGCGCGACCCGGACAGCGGCCTGCTGGGCGACACCGTGCAAACGCTGCCGATCGGACAGCCTTCGGATGTGAAGTTCATCGACCGTACGACCGCCACGCCGTGACCGGTGCAGGCGGCCCGTTCAGGACAGCAGGCTGACCACCGTGAAGCGGCTGATGGTGGCCTGGGCAACCACCGTCTGGGTGACGGCGGCGTAGCTGGAAGGGCTGCGCTGCATGAGGTTGAAGACCGAGCGGGAGAAGTCCATCGCCCATTGGGTTTCGTCGGCGTGTGCCTGACGCGCCAGGAACTCGCGAATTTCCTGTTGCCGGTTGCTCAACTGCTCCCGCAGCGCGGTGACCTTGTCCAGCCCGGCGACCACCGAGTCGAGCAGACGCCGCAATTCGCGAAAGGAATCGAGTTGCAGTTCCCGGGGGAAACTCAGCAGTTGCTCCTCCTGGCTCTGCACCCGCACGTACTTGCCCTTGTCGAACAGTTTGCCCTCGCCCTGCACCGCCAACTGGTCCTTCAGCTTCTGCCAGTCACCTTCGCGTGCGGAAAATTTCAGTTCGCCATTCGGGTCCAGCTCGGCCCGAATGCCGGCCTGGCCCAGGCTACCGTTGAAACGCCGCAGGATCTGCTCGTCGGTCATGGCGTCGTCGAGCACCACGGCCACCGGCTCGGCCAGTTGACGTCCCCCGCTGAACAGCAGCGTCTCGCGACCGGATTGGCGAATCGTTTCCAGCGATTCCAGCCCTTGCAGGCTGAAACGGCTGCGAACCGGCTCGGTCAGGCGCAACCTGAGGTTGGCGTCCAATGAGCTGCCGGATCGCTTGCTGCGTTCCTTGAGCAGATCGTCGACCTGCTGCACCGCTTGCTGGATGCTCTCGCGACCATTGGGTTGCGGCGTGCTGATCTGCCGGCTGAGGTCGAGCTTGAGTTGCGACAGACGCGTTTGCAGGTCGCCCAGGTAACTGTCGGCCGACTGCATGGAGGACAGCTGCTGGTTGAGTTGCAGGCTGAAGCTGGTGCTTTTGCTGGTGGTCGTCTCGGCATGCGGCGGGTCGCTGGGCACACCGGCGCGCAGCGGCGCCGGCGCATCGCGCAGCAGTGCCTCGCGACGCTCCTGCGGGTTGATTGCGGAAACAGCGGGGAGCTGCTTGCCAATCTTCATTCACGCTACCTCGGTCAGAGCATGCCGAACAGCGACAGCCCGTTGATCTTCAAATAGGTCTTCTGCGTCGCCTGAAGCGACAGCTGATAATTGTTCAGGTCGATGCTGGCCGCGGCGTAGTCGAGCTGGGACAGCTCGCCCTCGATCTTCTGGTTCACCAGCGACACATCCTCGTTGCTGCTCGACAGCAGCGTCAGGGTATTCTGCCGCCCGCCCAGTTCGGTGATTGCGCCGAGCAGGTCGCTGTGAGTCGCATCAAGGCTGCCCAGGGTCGCGCTGATCTGCGCGCGCACGGCGGGGTCGGTCGCATCCAGCGCAGGATCGGAGAGCGTGGCGACCAGCGCGTGAAGGTCATTGAGCACACCCACGCCCGCGCCGAATACCTGGGCGGCGGTGACATTCTCCTCGACCAGTACGCCGTTGGCGACTGCCGCCTGGCGGTATTGGTCGTTGCCGGTGAGGCTGTAGGTCGCACTCGCCTCATCGAAACTGATCGCCGGACGATCACTGAGCGTGCCGGAGAACAGGTAGCGGCCTTCTTCGTCACGCACGTTGGCAAAACTGAGAATGGTCTTTTCCAGGCTCCCCAGTTCGTTCGCGATGGCGGCCAGGTCTTCACCGGTGTTGCTGCCATTGGCTGCCCACAACAGCATGTCGCGCACGTTGAGCAGGGTGTCGGAGGTGGACTTGAGGTTGGCCTCCTGCTTGGACAGGTTGCCCGAGACGTTGGCGATGTTGGTGCGGTACTGGGTGAGGCTGGCTTCTTCGCGCTGGATACGCAGCACGCGCACGGCGGAAATCGGATCATCCGATGGCAGCAGCATGCGTTCGCCGGTCGCCATTTGCTGCATCAGCTTGCCGAGTTTTTCGGAGCTGGTGTTCATCGAGCCATGCATCATGGCGGTGATCTGGGCGTTGGAGATGCGCATGGGTCTTTACTCGTCAGTCGAATCGGCCGGTGCCGATTCAGAACATCGCCAGTACGGCGTTGAACAGATCGTTGGAAGTGCTGATGACCTTCATGTTGGCCTGGTACGCCTGCTCGTAGGCCATCAGGTTGACGGCTTCCTCGTCCAGGTTCACGGCACTGACGCTGTCGCGCTGGGCTTGAGCCTGCTCGGCGACGGTGGTCGCGGCACTGCGGTCCGCCTGGTTCTGCCGGCTGGCACTGGCGACGCGGCCGACCAGGCTGGCATAGGCGTCATTGAGCGGCACGGTGTTGCCGGCAACCGTGATGCCTTGTGATTTCAGGTCCAGCAGCGCGAGCAGGTTGCGGTTGTTGCCCACTTCGCCCGGCGTCGAGGAGAACGCCAGTTCCGTGGCCGCCAGTGGATTGACCTCGAGCATGCTGCTGGTACTGCCCGGGTTGTGCACGAACAGCGGCTGGCCTGGATTGCCGTCGAGGTCAAAGCCGCCGGCAAGCGTATCGTTGACCATCGCCGCCAGCGCCGAGGCCATTTCGTGCAGGTCCTGCTGGGCGGGACGCAACGCACCGTACTCCATGTCGTAGAGGCTGCCGAGCGAACCGCCGATGCCCTTCTGGTTCACCGGGAAGGTGGTCTTGGCGAAGACCAGCGTCATGTCCTGCTCGCCGGCCACATTCTCACTGACGTTCAGTTGCCCGGCGGTGGTGCCGGCCACCAGCGGCTGGCCGTTCGCCAACGACACGCTGAGCGTTCCGTCCGCCGCCTCCTGGACGCGAATGCCGGCGTACTGGCTGAGGTCCTTGACCAGATTGTCCCGGTAGTCACGCAGGGTCGCGGTGTCGCGCCCGGAAGCGTCCATCTCGCGAATCTGCGCGTTGAGCTCGGCGATGTTGCCGGACAGCCCGTTGATCTCGCTGACCATCGCCACACGCTGGCCCTGCAGGGCGTTGAGCTGGATGCCGATGTTGCTGCTCAGGCCGTTGAAGCGCTGTGCCAGTTGCTTCGACTCGCCAATGATCTGCTGGCGCAGCGCAATGGATTCGGGAGTCGAACTGGCTTCGCTGAGCGCGGCGAAGAAGTTGTCCAGACCGACGCTGACACTGGAGCCTTCGCTGTCGATCAGGCCCTCCAGCGCGGTCAGGTACTGCTGATTGGTGTTGAAGTAGTGCTTGTCCGTGGTGGCGCGCCAGAGCTGCTGATTCTGGAAGTCATTGGACAGGCGACGGATGCTGCTGACCTGCACGCCCCCGCCGACACTGACCGAACTCTGACCACCGAGCGAATGCAGATTCGGCGCCAGGCGGCTGAAGCCCGGCGTGTTGACGTTGGCGATGTTCTGCCCGGTCGCCGTCAGGGCGATCTGCGAGGCGCGAACGCCGCTGTAGCCGATTTGACCAAGAATGCTCACGACACGATTTCCTTCGACTCGATCCGGATCGGTTGGGCAAACGCCACGGAAAGGTGGCCGCCGCCGATGACACTGCGCTGCTGAGTGGAAAGAGCGACCGCATCGGTGTCGCAATTAAGCGCCGCTTGCAGCGGGCGCGCGACGGCCTGGACCTGCGCACGCGGCTCGACCGGTCGCGGGGCCGCGGCTCGCAGGTCTTCGAGGATGTTGCGGGTGTAATTTCGGGTTTCCGCGTAGGGAATCTTCTGCACCCAGGCCGCCATTCCGATTTCGCCCTTGCGCGGGTCGCCGTGGTCCTTGAGCCACTCGTCGACCTTGCCCGGGCCAGCATTGTAGGCAGCCAGCGCCAGCGCCTGATGACCCTCGTAACGGTCGAGCATCTTGTTCAGGTAGGCGCTGCCCAGGCGTTTGTTGTACTCGGCGTCGGTGGTCAGTCGCGCTTCGCTGAACGGCAGGCCGAGTTCGGCGGCCATGTCGCGCGCGGTGCCGGGCATCAATTGCATCAGCCCGCGGGCGCCTTTGGGCGAAACCGCCGCGATGTTGCCACTCGATTCATGCTTGATGACGCTGTCGACCAGTGACTTGAAGCCCGCCTTGCCACTTTCCCAGGCGCTGTCGAGGGCTTCGACGCCGCGCTGCCAGGTACCACGCAATGCGTGCAGGCCGCCCGCCTGCACGCCGCTGGCGGCGTGGCCAGCCAGGGCAGCGGGCACGGGCGCGGTGCCGGGTGCATCGCCGCTCAACTGTTGCACCAGCATGTCGGCGATGCCGGTCTGCCGCTTGCCGGCCAGGGTGTCGGCCAGCACTTCGTCGTAGAAGTCGCGCATGGTGTCCAGCTCGCGGCTGCGCATGGGGTTGCCGGCGCCGAGCACGTCGCCAGCCTTGCGCATCTGCTTGAGAATCTGCTGCAGGAACATCGCTTCGAACTGCTCGGCGACGACTTCCAGTTGCTGGCGCCGGGCCGCATTCGGCCCGTCGGCGCGCTGGCGCAGGGTGTTGAGGTGCTGTGGGAGGGAAACGATGCTCATGGTCGCCTTGGAACCTGTTCAAATCTGCTGCGCGTCGGGCCTGTCCGGTCAGGGACAAGCGCTTACATCACGATCAGTTCCGCGTTCAGTGCGCCGGCGCGTTCCAGCGACTGCAGAATGCTCATCACGTCGTCCGGCGTGGCGCCAAGACTGTTGATGGTGTTGATGATGCTTTCCAGGCTGGCACCCTCAGGCCACTTGAACATGGCCTTGCGGTCCTGCTCGATTGCGACATCGGACTGCGGCGTGACCACCGTCTCGCCGCGCGCCAGGGGATTGGGCTGGCTGACCTGAGGACGTTCGCTGATGGTCACCGTCAGGCTGCCATGGGCGACCGCCGCGGCTTTCACCCGCACGCCCTGGCCGACCACTACGGTCCCGGTGCGGCTGTTGAATACCACCTTCGGCCGGGTCCGTCCCTCTTCCACTTCCAGCCGCTCGAGCATGGCCATGAAGCTCATGCGCTGGGTGCTGGTGACCGGGGCGCGGATCGAAATCTTGGTGGCATTGAGGGCCGTGGCGGTGCCCTTGCCGAAGTAGGCGTCAACCGCGTCGACCACGCGGGTCACGGTCTGGAAGCTCGGCTGCCGTACGTTGAGCATCACGTCCGGACGCTCGGTGAAATCGCTGGGAATCATCCGCTCGACCGTCGCGCCGTTGGGAATCAATCCGCTGTTGGAGGTGTTGATCGCGACCCTGGAACCGCTGGCGCCCTCGGCGTTGACGCCACCGACGATCACCGCGCCCTGGGCAAGTGCGTAGGTCTCGCCATCGACCCCCTGCAGCGGCGTCATCAGCAACTGGCCACCGCGCAGGCTCTTGGCGTCGCCCAGCGATGAAACGGTGACGTCCACCGTCTGGCCGGCGCTATAGGACGGCGGCACCGTCGCGGTAATGGTCACCGCGGCGACGTTCTTCAGCTTCGGGTCGACGTTCGGCGGCAGGTTCACGCCGAACTGCTTGATCATGTTGGCCACCGACTGGCTGGTGAACCTGACCTGGTTCTTGTCGCCAGTGCCATCGAGGCCCACGACCAGGCCGTAGCCGATCAGCTGGTTGCCGCGAATGCCCTCGACATCTACCAGATCCATCAGCGGCACGGCGTGCGCGGATTGCCAGCACAGCGCGACGGCGGCAAGGAACAGCTTCAGGGATCGCTTCGGGCTCGTCATATCAGGGGCTATCACTTAAAGAGGGAACAACGGCGAGGCGAAGAAGCGGGTCAACCAGCCCGCCGAGTTGCTGTCGTTGAGCACGCCGCGTCCGGCGTAGGAAATCTTGGCGTTGGCCACGCTCTGCGACGACACCTGGTTGTAGCGGTTGATGTCGTCGATGCGCACCAGGCCGGTGAGCCGGATGTATTCGTCACCCTGATTCAGACGCAGCGCCTTCTCGCCCTTGATCTGCAAGGTGCCGTTGGGCAGCACGCGGTGCACGCTGACCGCAATGGAGCCGCGCAGGGTGTTCTGCTGCGAACTTTTGGCCGAGCCGTTGAATTCGCGCTCGGCACCGGCGGATGTCTCGACGTCCGGGTAGGTCTTGCCAAGCACCGTCGGGATACCGATGCCGACACTCGATTCCTTGCCGAAACTGGTGCCGGCGCTCTTGCTCGACTGGGTGGATTCGTCCAGTACCACGGTGAGGATGTCGCCGACCCGCACCGCGCGCTTGTCGCTGATCAGCGAACCGCTGTAGCCGGAGCGGAACAGACCGCCGCCGGTCGTGGGCGGCAGGCTGTAATCCAGCTCCAGCGGCTCGTACTCGCTCGACGGCTCGTCCGGCAGCATCTCGTTGAAGCTGGCACAGCCTGGCAGCAGGGCAAGCGCGACAAGCAGAATCGGGGTGCGCATCATCGATCTCAGACGGTCTGGTTGAGGAATTGCTGCATGCCGCTGGCCGCGTCGAGCACCTTGGCGTTGGCCTCGTAGGCCCGCTGAATGGCGATCATCGCCACCATGGCCTCGACCACCTGCACGTTGGAGCCTTCCAGCACGCCCTGCTTGAGCTGGCCAAGACCTTCCTCGCCCGGCACGCCTTCGACCGGTTCGCCACTGGCCACGGTTTCGCGGTAGAGGTTGCCGCCCAGCGCCTCGAGGCCACCCGGATTGGTGAAATTGACCAGCGTGATCTGGCCCAGCTCGGACGGAAGGGTGTCGCCGGCCAGCACCGCGGTGACGATGCCATCGGCGCCCACGGTAAAGCCGGTGCTGCCCTGCGGCACTTCGATGGCGGGCGCCAGGGGCAGCCCCTGGGCGTTGACCATCACGCCCTCGGCATTGAGCTGGAACTGCCCGTTTTCGGTGTAGAGGAGGTCGCCGTTCGGTGACTCGACCTGAAAGAAACCACGCCCGACGATGGCCAGATCCATCGGCTGGCCGGTGGTCTGGATGCTGCCTTCGGTGAAGACTTTCTGCGTGCCGGCGACGCGCACGCCGCTGCCCAGCTGGATGCCGGACGGGACGGTGTTGATCTCGTCGGCCTGGGCGCCGGGCTGCTTCTCGATGCTGTAGAACAGGTCTTCGAAGACCGCGCGGTCGCTCTTGAAGCCGTTGGTGTTGACGTTGGCCAGATTGTTGGCGACGGTCGCCATCGCCGTGTCCTGGGCGGCCAGTCCGGTCTTGCTGACCCAAAGTGCGGAATTCATGCGTTATCTCCCGATCAGCTGCCGCGGATCATTCGGTTGCCGGCGTCGGAAAGGTCCTCGGCGGCTTTCATCATCTTTACCTGGGTTTCGAACAGGCGGTTGAGGCTCATGGTCGAGGCCAGCTCGTCGATGGCCGAGACGTTGCTCGATTCGAGGAAGCCGCTGGCCAGGCGTACGTCTTCGCTGGGCGCAGCGGGCTCGCCGTTACGCGTCACCAGCAGGCCAGCCGCGTTCTTCGTCAGATCGGCGGCCTGCACGTCGACCAGGCGGATGCGGTCGACCTCCGCCATCATCCAGTCGCCCGGCGCCATGATCGAGACGGTGCCGTCGTTACCGATTTCAACCCGGTCATGCTCGGGCAGTTGGATTGGCCCGCCCTCGCCCATCACGGCGCGGCCGTTGAGGGTCAGTCGGCCTTCGGCATCGATCTGCATGCTGCCCTGGCGCGTGTAGGCCTCGCCCTCGCCATCCTGCAGGACGATCAGGCCCGTGCCCTTGACGGCGAAATCCAGCGCGCGGCCAGTGGCCATCAGCGGTCCGGCGGCCAGGTTGACGCCGTTGTTTTCTACCACCGCCATGTGCCGGCTGTCGTAGCCGTAGCCCTCGACGGCAACCGCCTGGGCGCGCTCGAGGTCGGCGCGAAAGCCGGGCGTATTCACATTGGCGAGGTTGTTCGAACGCACCTGCAGCGACATCATCGTGCGGCTGGCGGCGGTCATCGCCGTGTATCCCAAACGGTCCATGGATCAGCCTCAGAGCGCGTTGAACAGAACCTGGGTCAGTTCCTTGTTGGTGGAAATCACCTGGGTGTTGGCCTGGTAGTTACGCTGGCCTTCCATCAGGCCCACCAACTGCTGGGTGAGGTCGACGTTGGAGCTTTCCAGCGCGCCGGAGGCCAGGGTGCCGAACTGGCCGATCCCTGGCGCCCCGAGCATCGCCGCACCGGAGGCGGCGGTTTCGGTCCAGGCGGTGCCGCTGATGTTCTTCAGGCCTTCGGCGTTGGCGAAGGTGGCCAGCACCACCTGACCCTGCAGCAGGCGCTCACCGTTGGAATAGGTGGCGTAGACCTTGCCGTCCTTCTCGACGCTCATGCCGGTCTGCTCGCCCGCGGCGTACCCGGTGGCGCGGTTGCCGGTGACGTTGAACTCGGAGCCGTACTGGCTGGTTCCGGTGTAGTCGAGCGCAATGTTCAATGGCGCAACGCCGCCGCCCAGCGTGACGGTCAGGGGAACGGTACCGATCGGGGTGGCCAGCGAGCCGTTCGCATCGAACGTCAGCGGTTGTGGGGCCGCCAGTGCAGCGCCGTCGACGTAGTAATGCGCTTGCCAGCTGTTGTCAGCGGTCTTGGCGAAGTACTGGGTCAGGGTGTGTTCCTTGCCCTGGGAATCGAACACCTTGGTGGTGTACGTGGAGTTGTAGCTGTCGGCCACCTGCGGATCGAAGGCCACCGCCGGTACGTCCTGGTTCGCGTCGAGGTTGGCGACGAAACTCAGCTCGTCGGTGGCCTTGGCTGGCAGTCCACCGGTCTTCATCTGCAAGTCGCCCACCACGCCAGTCTGAAGGTTGCCGGTGGCATCGGTCGGGTAACCCTGCAGGCGCTGGCCCAGACTGTTGGTCAGGTAGCTATCCTTGTCGGTGCCGAACATACCGGCGCGGGTATAGGCCACGTCGCCATTGCTGGCGCGGGTGACGAAGAAGCCGCCGCCGGAGATCGCCAGGTCCAGGTCACGGTTGGTGGTGGTCAAGGCGCCGCCCTGGCTGATGCTCTGGGTCGTACCGATCACCTCGACCCCCATGGCCTGGCTTTCGGCATAGAGGCTGCCGAAATCGGTACGCGACGATTTGAAGCCAACGGTGCCGGAGTTGGCGATGTTGTTGCCGATGGTGTTGAGTTGTTCGTTGACCGCCGACAGGCCGGTCAGTGCGATATTGAAACTCATGGGCTGATCTCGATGCGATAAGTAGGTAGAAAGCTGGCGAGCCCCGTTCGGGCTCAGCCGCCGAGCAGCCCGGCGTCGGCCTGGGCGAATTCAACAATGTTGTAGAAGGGCACCGAGCCGACGCCCTGGACCTGAAGCACCGGACCCTCGGCGCTGACCCGCACGTTGGAGACATGGCCGGCGACTTCCACCGTCGGGAATTCACCGTTTTCCGATTCGATGGCGATGCCGTATTGGCCATCGCGCAGGCCGTACTTGGCCGGATCGATCACGAAGGGCACCTTGCCGGCCGACTGTGCGCCCAGTTCGATACGGGTCTGGCTGCCGTTGGAGTCGGTCAGCAGCAATGTCGTGCGCGGCGAAGCGTGAGCCAGGTCGAACTGGCCCTCGACGGCGTGCCCGCTGAGTTCCAGCGACTCCACCGCCACACTCACCTGCTGGCCCACCAGGCCGGCGGCGGTGAGCGTCTGCAGATTGTCGGTCAGCACCAGGTTGTTCTGTGCCAGCGTTGCCAGGTTTTCCATGCTCTTGACCTGCGACATCGCCGAGAACTGGTTGAGGAATTCGGTGCTGTCGACCGGCTTGGTCGGGTCCTGGTACTTGATCTGCGCGACCATCAGGCTGATGAAGTTGTTCTCCATCTGCGTGGCATCGCTGACGTTCACCGCCTGCTTGGGCAGCGCATTGCCCGCGGCGTTGAGCGCGCCGCTGGTGTGGGTGTCATTGGTCACGGCCATCAGGCTTCTCCCAGCCGCAACAGGCTTTGCTGCATGCTTTTCACACGGTTGAGCACCTCTACCCCGGTCTCGAAGCTGCGCGTCGCCGACATCATGTCGGTCATCTCTTCGATCTCGTTGATGTCGGGGTAGTAGACATAGCCTTCGCCGTCGGCCAGCGGATTGCCCGGCTCGTAGCGACGCTTGGGTTCGGCGCCGGACGTGACGACGTCGAGCACTTGCACATGTGCTCCGCCAAGGCCGACGCCACGCGTCAGCGAGTTGTTCTCGTACACCGCGGCGAACATCGGCTTGCGCGCCTGGTAAACGTCCGCGGCGTTGTTGGCCGCCGAATCGGTGTTGGCCAGGTTGCTGGCCACGGTGTTGAGGCGAACGGTCTGGGCATTCATCGCCGAGCCGGCGATACGGTAGATGGAATCGAATGACATGACTTCAACGTCCCTCGATGGCCTGCTTCAAACCACGAAATTTCATCGTGATGAAGGTCAGGCTGGTCTGGAAATCCATGGAGTTGCGTGAGAACTGCGCCTGCTCGGTCGACAGCTCGACCGTGTTGCCGTCCTGCGAGGCCTGCCCCGGTACGCGGAACAGCAGCCGAGGATCGGTGCCGGCAGTGGACGCGCGCGGCGAGGTGCTGCTCTCCAGCCGCTGCATTTCCTTGCCGAAATCGATATCGCGCGCCTGGAAGCCCGGCGTGTCTTCGTTGGCCAGGTTCGCCGCGAGAATTTCGCTGCGCTGCATGCGCAGGCTCAGGGCGCGCTCGTGGACGCCGAGCGCCTCATCAATCCGTATACTCATTAGCCATACCCTTTTGCAGCTCAAGCAGGCCGAACGACAGCCCACCGCTTTTCGGCTTTGTGTGCAGAAACCGTGCCGAACCGAATTCGACAGGTAAGCATTTGATTTACATGAGAAATCCCTGCAGACGCGATCACCTTTCAGAGCCTGCGCTTCCGCATCGAACGGCGCCACGGAAGGAAAGCGGAAAAACGCCTTCCGCCTGGTGGGCGCTTGCGCTGGTCATGCTGGCCACGAGCACCCCGGCGCAGGCGGACGCCACCGTGCAGGTACGACAGGCCGTGGAAAACCATGTGCGCGCCATGCTCGAGCGGCAGGCCGAGCGCCAGGGCTGGCAGGGCATGCAGCTGCGATACGAAACCAACCTGCCCGCCAGTGTCGCCAGCTACCCACCCTGCGGCAGCGCCTTGCAAATCCGCGCCACGGGCGATGCGCCTTCGGCCATGGAGCGACAACAGTTGCAGATCAGCTGCGCGGATGCGCCCGGCTGGTCGGTGGGCGCGACCGCCCAGGCCCACGTGTTCCTGCCCGCCGTGCACGCCGAGGGCATCATCGACCGCGGCCAGACCATCGTCGGCAGCGACCTCAGGCTCGAGCGCATCAACATCGCCAAGGCCCGACGTGGCTACTACAACCGTCTGGACGAGGTGGTCGGCATGGCCGCCAAACGCCGTATTCGCGCAGGCCAGACCATCACGCCAGCGCTGCTGGAGCCTGCCATGGCGGTCAAGCGCGGAGAACCGGTGAAGGTCGTCGCCAGCAATGAGGGCATCGAGGCGTCGACCTCTGGCGAAGCCCTGGGCGACGGGCAGCCCGGAGACGTGATCCGCGTGCGCAACACACGCAGCGGCAAGGAGATCGATGCGAAAGTGATCGAGCCGGGCGTGGTGACGAGCACGTTCTGACACGCCGGTAAAAGGGGAAGAGGCAGTCAGGCAGCGCTCCACGCACAGGACACGCGGGTTCCCGGCCGCCAGGGGGCCTGCATTCCAGCCGCAGGATGGGTAGGTCACGAGCGACCATCAAAAATTTTGGCGTCAGGATTTAATCCTGCGACAGGGGCTGTCGCCTTACCTTTTCAGCAGGCAGTCAAGCCAGCTCCTAACAGCCCAATCGCACGAAGGATGATCATCATGGCTCTGTCCATTCACACCAACTATTCCGCCCTGACCACCAACACCGCGCTGAACAAGTCCAACAACGCCCTGGCCACCAACCAGCAGCGTCTGGGCACCGGCCTGCGCATCAACTCCGCTGCCGACGACGCCGCCGGCCTGCAGATCGCCACCCGCCTGAACGCTCAGAGCCGTGGCATGGGCGTTGCCATGCGTAACGTCGGCGACTCCATCTCCCTGCTGCAAACCGCTGAAGGCGCGCTCAACGAGATGACCGATATCATGCAGCGCATGAAAGATCTGTCCACCCAGGCTGCGAACGACACCAACTCCGCAGAAGACCGCACCGCCATCCAGGCTGAATTCACCGCGCTGTCCACAGAAATGGCGAACATTTTTGACAACACTGCCTACGCTGGCGAAGCGCTGTTCGGTGCAGGCAAGTTCGGCGCCGGCGCGGTCACGTTCCAGATTGGCGCCTCGACCGCCGAAACGCTTGAACTGGACGTGGCAGACAAGACCGACGCCCTCGATAGCCTGCTGGGCACGGATATCACTACGCTCGATATTACTACTCAAGCGGGCGCAAACGGTGCCATCGATACCCTAGCTAGCGCTTTGGATTCGATCGGCTCGCTGCGTGCGGATTTCGGCGCCAACATCAACCGCCTGAACCACACCAGCAACAACCTGGCGAACATGAAGGACAACACCGAAATGGCCAAAGGCCGGATCATGGACGCCGACTTCGCCGTCGAAAGCGCCAACATGAGCAAGAACTCCATGCTCATGCAGTCGGGCATTTCCATGCTCAAGCAAGCCGGCCAGATGCCAGGCATGGTCATGGGCCTGCTGGGCTAAGCGTCATCTAGCACGGCCGGTCGCAACGACCGGCCACAAAAAGCCCCGACTGGTTCGGGGCTTTTTGCGTTCAACGCCTGTTGAACCGTTCTCATCCGACCAGCGGCGAAAACAGCGGGCACAGCGCGGCGACACTATATATGCCGCAATACGCTCAAAATATGGGTTTTAAATCCTATATCTGCTGATGGGTGCGAATCGCCCGCCTCTACGATCCGATATCCGTCCGGCCATTGGCTGTAACAACCGGCTTGTAGTATCAAAAAAACGGCGCCAATATGCCGCCATTCGGTTTGCCAACCCCGTCACACCGAAAACTTCCTTTTCTCCCGTTTTTTCCAGGCGCTCATGACCTCATCTCTGACCCCCTCGGCCACCGATGCCTTCGTCTGCCCCCTGTTGAAAACCGGCCGAGCCGGTTGCTCGGCTCGCTTCGATCGCGCGCTGTACCAACTCGTGCTGTGCCATGAACAAGATGAAGACACGCTCGACCTCGGCTTCTCCGGCAGCCGGGTACTGGAGCGCCTGCTGCAGGCGCCCGGCGAAGTCGTGTCCCGCGAGGAACTGATGCGTTACGCCTGGGAAGGGCGGGTCGTCGGCCAGGGCAGTCTCAATCAACAAATCTATACGCTGCGCCAGGCGCTGTTCGATAGCCGCAGCCAGATCATCCAGACGCTGCCGCGCCGGGGTTACCTGTTCAATCCGCAATATCTGGCGCTCGAACCGGGGGCGTTGCCGGACGAGCTGGCGCCTGCCGCCGTTGCGTCGACACCTGAGCCTGCCTGCGTGGTAGAGCTGCCCGCGCCCAGCGCCATGACGATCCCGGTTGCCGCGCAGCCGAGCCGACGCGCCCGTTCATGGCAGGCCGCTGCGCTCGCCGGGACGGGGTTGATGGTTCTGGCGGCGCTGGCCACTCTGGGCTTTCGCCTGGCCAGTACGCCAGCGCCGTCCTTCACGCAGACCCTGGACATCAACGGTTTTCAGGTCCTCTACGTGGAAAAAAGCCAGCGCCTGCTCGATTCGCTGGTCAAGGAAACGCGCCTGCTGATCGATACCATGAGTGCCATGAATGCCGAGCCAGCCAGGCTGATCGTCAACATGTCCCCGGGCTTCTATGAAATCCGTTGCCTGCAGAGCGACGGCCGCGTCAATTGGCTGAAGGTGCACAAGAGCCGGATCCAGACGATCCCCAGCGACCATCTACTAGGGTGCCTGCAATGATCAACCAGAACGAAACCGGCGCGGTAGGCAGGCACATGCTGCGCATCATGGTGCCATCCGCCTTGTTGCTCTGGGCCTTCGTGGCGATGGGCACCACCGGCAACCTGTCCTCCAGCCTCGATGGTCGCTACAGCTCCAGCGGCCAGGTGGTGCTCAAGGACGGCGCGGCGATGAAGGTGAGCCAGAGCCTGGTCTTCACCAATGGGCGCTTTTACTCAATGACCCACAACGCGCCGGCCATCGTCGAAACCTCCGGACGGCTGGAAAGGGATCTGCTCGGGCGGGCTTCGCTGGTGGTCGAACAGGGCCAGGTCCACGGTCTCAAGCCGCAGAACCCGCTCGACGACGAACTGTTGTTCAACCTGTTCTATGGCGCCCACAAAGGGGCTCGGATCACCCTCGAGCAGATTGGAGCCTGCCTGTACGGCGTCGAAACCCAGCAGGTCTACTGCCCCGACGACCATCCGCACCGCGGCTGAAGGCACGGACTGAGCGGTCGCCTGCCGCACCTAGCGGTCCCGCCAAGCCCGCCGGCATTGCGTTTCAGCGACCGTCGCCGCGATAGCTCGCCCCGCTTTCGGTAAACCGCACCTGGCCGTAGCTGTCGCCGAACAGCTCCTCGTACAACGCCTGCGCCGAAGCGGTCAGCAGCAGGATTTCCACGCGGCGGTTGGCGCCGTTTTGCGGGTCATCGGGGTGCAGCGGCATGACGTCGGCCTGCGCGGTCACCTGCAGCACCGAACGCTCGGCCAGGCCCGCGTCGACCAGGGCGTTGCGCGCGCGCAGGGCGCGATCACCCGACAGGTTCCAGTTGTTGTAGCCGTTCTTCTGCCGATACGGCGTGGCGTCGGTGTGACCACTGATGATCAGCTTGTTGTCGACCTTGGCCAACACACCGGCGAGCACGCCCAGCAGCGTCTGGAAATGCGGGTTCAACGTGGCACTGCCGCGCTGGAACATGAAGCGCTGCTGGTCGTCCTTGATCAGGATTCGCAGTCCCTGCGGGACCACATCCACTTCCAGGTTGGCCAGCGCATCGACCTCGCTGGCCACCGCACGCATCAGCTCGGCGAGCGCCTTCAGCTCTTCGGTCGAGCCGAAGTGGCGGATGCCGTCCTGTTCGCGTTTCGATTCGACGCTGTCCGTCTCGCTGGCTTGCGGCGGGCGTACCGGTACCCCGTCGAGTTCGAGCGGCGACGTGCTGGTGCCGTCGAAAATGCCGGCGCCGCCATCGACGAGCGGATTGCTTTCCATCTCGCCGTAAGACGGGTTGGACAGTTCCATCTGTGGCTGGATGATCCACAACACCATGAACAGCGCCATCATGGCCAACGTAAAGTCGGCAAAGGCCACCTTCCAGGCACCACCATGCTCGTCGCCATGCCCCTTCTTGCTGCGGCGCTTGATGATGATCTCGTGCTCGCCGCCGGCGCCACCCTTGCCCCGGTTTCTCATGCGGCGTCCCTTTCTTCCTCATACTGGGTCACCCAGTTCTCCAGCTGACGGAAGGCGGGCTTGACGTCCTGTTCGATCAGCTTGCGGCCCGCATCCACCGCGAGCAACGTGGGCTTGCCGGCGACATGGGCGACCAGTGTGGTGCGCACGCATTCGAGCGCGGACAGTTCGGTCTTGATCCGCTGCGACATGGCGTTGGACAGCGGGTCCATCAGGCAATAGCAGAAGAAGATCCCGAGGAACGTACCCACCAGGGCCGCGGCGACGTGGGCGCCGATTTCCGCGACGCTGCCGCCGATGCTGCCCATGGTGATGATGATGCCCATGATCGCCGCGAGAATGCCGAAGCCCGGCATGGCCTCGCCGATCTTGTGCAGCGAACGCGCCGGTTGCAGCAGCGCATGCTCCATGGCTTCGAGCTCCTGCTCGAGAAAGCCCTCCAGTTCGTGGGCGGTGATCTTGCCCATCGCCATCAGGCGGAAGTTGTCGGCGATGAAGGCCATCAGGTTCTTTTCCTGAAGGATCAGCGGGTAGCGCACGAACAGGTCGCTCTGGTCCGGCTCCTCGATATGCGAGTCGAGCACCTTGAGGCCACCGACGTCGACCATTTCCAGCAGTTCGTAGAGCAACATGAGCAACTGGCGCTGGAATTCCTCACCGCGCCGCTGATAGGCGAAGACACCCTTGATCTGGTGCAGCATCTCGACCAGCACTTCCTTGGGGTTACCCACCACCAGGCTACCGAGTGCCGCGCCCAGGATGATGACCACCTCGGCGGGCTGCCAGAGCATGCGCATGTCGCCATTCGCCATGGCGTAGCCGCCCAGGACGCAGCCGATGATGATGAATGCACCTAATACTTTCTGCATGACGTTACTGGCTCTTCTCGGTTAGGAAGCGACAAGCCTTGCCGATCGCCTGTTTGCTCAGCTGACAGACCCGGGCATCGCTGACCTCCAGCACCAGGGCAATTTCCTTCAGACTCAACTCATGCTGGTAATACAGTGTCAGTACCAGCCGTTCACGCTCGTCCAGTCGCGCCAGCGCCTGCTCGAGCACACGCTCCTTGATCAAGCGCTCCTCGAACAGCTCGGTGGCATCCGGGAACTGCTCGTGACCGCTCTGCAGCAACTCGTCCAGGCTTTCGATCGCCTCGGACGAATCGGCCCAGAGAAAGTCCTGATAATCCTTTTCCCCAAGGCCGGTGTACGCCTTGATCTCCTCGTCGCTGGGCTCGTGGCCCAGTTGGCGAGACAGGTCGCGAATCGCATCGCGCACCCTGTGCGCCTGCTGGCGGACCTGGCGCGGGCGCCAGTCCTGGCGACGCAACTCATCGAGAATCGCGCCGCGAATGCGCAGCGAGGCAAACTTGCCGAACTGCTCGTCCGGCTCACCGTAGCGCCGCAACCCTTCGAGCAGGCCCATCATGCCGATCTGCTCCATGTCCTCGCGATCGAGCACCTGGTTGGCCTGCAGCGAGAGCTGCCGGACGATGCGCTTGACCAACGGCAGATACTGCATCAGCCAGCGCTGCTCGATGGCCGGGGCGAAGACCGACGAACCGGCCGGTGTGGCGCCGTAGTAGTCGACGGGGCAAGTGGCACTCATGGCGGGCCTTTACTGCACGATCAGCTTGTTGATCAGCACGTGCTTGAACGGCACCGCTGCATTCTTGCTGGCAAAATCGGCGAACAGGACCGTTTCCAGACGCTTCTGCAACTCGCTGAGTTTCAACCCGCGCAGTTCTTCGAATGGCAGTGACGACAGGTAGCCCACCACCGAGTTACGCACGATCGGTTCGGCCTGTTCGAAGTGCTTCGGCTCGTCGGAGGCATCGGCCTGCAAGGCAAGGTCCAGCACGAAATAGCGCTCTCGACCGTCGCCGCGCACGCTGACGATGACCTTTTCCACCGGGTAGAACTCGTATTCCGAAGGTTCGACCGGTTCGGCCGCGTCGGCCGCTTCGGCCTGTTCGGCTGCCCCCTGCATGCCGGGCTTGAGCAGCCAGTAACTGACACCAACACCACCGGCAACGGTCAGGACGTTGAGCAGCAGCATCAAAAGGACGAGACGGGGCGTCGACATAACACACTCACATTGGGTTGATTGGGTTGAATCGGGTCAAACCGTGATCAGCACATCCCGGGCGCGACCGCTTTTGCGGTCCTGCTCCGGTGCCGGCTCCTGCGGCCGAGCCGCCAGCGGCGACGGCTCGTCGGTCGGCGCCGCGCGCTGGCGCTGCTGACCCTGTTGTCCACCGCCGTCGGCACCCACCTGCACGTTGACCTGAACGAAATGCTGACCGACCAGTTCCTGGCGCAAACGGTCGCTGGTCTGCTGAAGCAGCCGCGCCACGTCGGCATTGGCGGCGGACAGCTGTACGTTCAGCCGTCCCGATTCGTGGCTCAGCAGAATCTCGAGGCTACCCAGCTCCGGCGGATCGAGGCGGATGGTGGCGCTCTGGATTTTCTGCTGGATCTGCAGATCGACGTTCTCACGCAGGGCGTGCAGCATCTGTTCGCCCCACTTGGCGTCCGGCGCCTGCAACTTCAGGGCACGATCAGCCGGCTGCAGCGGTGTTAGCTGCCCGCGCTCGGCGCCGGTGGTCACGGGTTCGCCAGCCTCCAACACCTCAGGGGCGCTCTGCAGCGGTTCGAGCGTGGCCATCGGCAGCGCGTCGGCCAAAGCGGGTGCCGCCGCCGGCTGTCCAGGGCTCATCCCGGCCGACCTGGGCATGGCGGCAGCGGCGGGATTGGCATCCGCAGCCCAGCCTGGATAGCCGCCGGCCATCAGCCCGTCCAGCGGATCGGCGGGCGCGCCATCCAATGGCGGCTCGCCTGCCGGCAATTGTGCCGGCAGCCAGGCGAGCCACTCATCGCCCAGCGGCGCGACGGCTTCCGGCAACGGCTGCGCAACCGGCCCGGACACGACGTCCGGTTCCGTGGCATCGCGCGCCTGAATCTCCGCCAGTTGCTGGTCGATCATGCCCAACAGCCACTGTTCAGGGGTCAGCGCTTGCGAGGTGTCATCAGCCGATGCAGAACGACCGCCCGGTTGCGCCACTTCACCCCGCTCGGGCGACGGCGGCAAGCGCATGTCCTGGGCAAAGCCCGCAGGCCGTTCGGCCGGATGTCCGGTCTCGCTGGCCGCCACCCTCATGCGCTCGCCGAAGCCGTGGGCCGCGCTGTCGGTCTGCTGCCGGCTTTTGCCGGGTTGGCCGCCATGGGCGGCACGAGCCTGCGCGGGCGGCGCGGACTCGGCGCTCACGGCAGCGGCGCGGCCGGCTGAAATCGACTGGATCATCCCCTGTCTCCGACTTGGAACATGTCAATTCGCTGGTAGGCGGCACGCCCTTCGGCGTACTCCAGGTGGTTCAGCAGCAGCAGACGCAGGCGCTCGCATTCGTCGGCGCAGGCTTGCACGCCTTCCCCATGCAGCTTCTTGAGACGGCTCTTGGCTGCACGGGCGGGCTCGTCGAGCGTCCGCCCGGCCAGCGCCTCGAGGCATTCACGGACGGCCTGATCGACGCGCGCCACGGCGTTCCAGTCGTTGGCCTGCAAGGCCTGGCGCAGCTGCGCATGCAGCTCGGTCAGGCGCGCGCTGTCACTTACGAGCGGCACTGACGCCCTCCCAACCTTCACGCAGGATGCCGAGCAGGTTGATCACTTCGTCCAGGCCCTCCAGCGACAGCGACACACTGACGTCGGAGAGGCGGTAGATGCAGTATTCATAGAGGCGCGCCAGCCCCTGCACGACTTCCCCACCGCCCTCTTCGTCGAGCGCGCCGTTGAGGCCGTTGAGGATATTCATGCACTTCTCCAGGGAAGCGCCCTTCTGTTGGTAGCGCTTGTGCTCGATATGGCCGCGGGCGCGCGCCAGTTCATCGAGCAGGCCATCCATCAGCACCAGCACCAGTTCGTAAGGCGAGGCGGAGGCCGCGCGGGCCTCGAGGTCTACCGATCGGTAGCTGTCGTAGCTGTCGTTTTGGAGATAAGTACTCATCCGAACAATCCGAAGGTCTGCTCCATGCTCTGCATGGTCTGCATCATGGTGGTGAATTGCCTGAGGTAGCGGCTGTAATGGGTGTCGTACTGCTGTTGAAGGTTTTCGAACTGGTCGTCGATGCGCCGCAGGCTCATGTCCAGCGTGTCCATGCGGTTTTTCAACATGCCGTTGGTGCTGCTGGTGTAGCTGCCGACCGTCTTGTCGATGCTGTCGAGCAGGTTGTCCTTGCCGGTGAACAGCGCCTCGAAGCCTTCCGGATCGTTGGCGACAGCGGCTTCGAAACGCGTAGCGTCGAGGGTCAACTTGCCGCTGCGGTCGGCACTGATGCCGAATTCGATCAGGCTCTTGCCACCGAAATCGGTACGCAGCAGGCCGTTCAGGCGGCTCTCGATGGAGCGCACGCTGGAATCGCCGGCCAGGGCACCGCGCGCCGTGCTGTCGCTGCCGCTTGCGGTCAGCGAATCGAAGCTGGTCATCAGGCTGTTGAAGGCATCGATGAAGCTCTGCGCCTTGGCCTTGGTGCCCGCCTTGTCCTGGCCAACGGTGACCGTCAGCGGCGTGTCGCCTGCCGCATGAGTCTTGCTGACCGTCATGCTGACGCCGTCGATGACGTCGGCGAAGGTATTGCTGGAACTGGTGAGCTCGATGCCACCGGCGCCATAACTGCCGCCCATGCGCACCCGCGCATCCTGGGCGGTCGACAGCTGCGTGGTGGTGGCTGCCGCGTTACCCGAAACGGCAAGGCTGAAACCGTTGGCGGCACCGGTCTGCTCGCTGGTCACGACCAGGCTGACCGCGCCATTGCTGCGTACCAGCGTGGCCTGCGCACCGAGTCCGGCGCCATTGATCGCCTTGGCCGCCTCGTCGAGCGTGCCGTAACTGCCGAGGTCGAATGCCTGGTCATTGAGCGTCAAGGTGCCGCTGAGGCTGCCATCGACGAGGCCCTGCACCGCCACCTGCTGCTTGCTGGCCAGACGCTCGACGTAAAAGTCATAGGTGCCTGCCGCCGCCGTGGTGCCGACGGTCGCCGAGGCGTAACCCTCCTGACTGAAGGTCGCGCTGTTGGTCAGCATGCTCGACGTGCGGCTGTTGAGCTTGGTCATCGCCGACTTGAAGGTCGTCAGCGATGTACGCAACGAACTCAGCGCATCGCGCTGGGACTTGTAGCGCGTTTCGTTGCGGTTAAGCCGATCCAGCGAAGACTGAACTTCGTAGGTCGCCAACTGCGTCGACATCTGCTGCACGTAATCGGAATCTATAGCCATCACCATCCCCTCTTGATGCTTGTAGAGCAAATTGGGTGCCAGGTCTCAAAAGCCCGTATTACGGGCTTCGCCGGGGCAGCCATGCAGAAAAAAGGCTTCCGCAACGCGACGTGACGAGGAAACGGGGAAACACCGTTTCCGCCTGCGGCGATGGCGGAACATCCCTGTATAAAGGCGACGGCACGGCGGGGTTTGTTAAAGGATTAATCCGGATGGGCTGGGATGGGCTTCTGGCTCTGGCTCTGGCTCTGGCTCTGGCTTGGCTTTTGGCTTTTGGCTTTTGGCTTTTTCTGGATTTTGCCCTTGTGGGAGGCCCGCCCCGGGGCGAAGCTTTTGCTCTTGGGCAGCCCTCAAGCCCCCTTCGCCGCGGGGCGCGCCTTCCACTGAAAGAAGCGGCGCGCGGGCGCTGGCCCCTGCGCAGGGCGTCGCTGCTGCGCAACCCGTCAGGACCGCCGCTTCTGGCTCTGGCCCGCGCGCCTAGTAAGCCTGGGGCGAGTAGAGTCGAGCATCCTGCCCGCCCGCGAGCAGTTGCTGAAGAATGTCATGGTGCATCGCGAGCAGTCGGCCGTTGTGTTCGTTGAGTTGCTGGCACTGCACGGCGAGATCGCCGACCTGCTGCCAGTGCTGCTGCAACGACTCGCCCCGCGCGCCCGAGCAACTGGACAACAGGCGCCGCATGCCGACGCCGGTCGTTTCCAGACGGAAGGCGGTCAGCACCTTGCTGCGCCGTTGAGCGCGCGCGGCAATGGCTTCCACGCGGACGGTAACCTGCTGGTTGATGCGGTCGATCTCGGGCACGTCGCGTTCCAGCAGCCGCGCATACAACTCCTGCATCAGCTCACGCAGGGCGAGGTAGTCGCCGCAATCCTGCTGCAAATCGTCATCGACGATCTCCAGCAACTTGTCGCGCTGGCTCACGCATCGTTCCCGCGGTGGTAACTGAGCATGCTGGACGCCAGCTCGCCCACATCAGTGGATATCTCGCCACGCTGCAGGGCCTGCTTGATCGCCGCTACGCGATCCAGGTCAACCTCGGGCATGGCGCGCAAGGCGTCGTGCATCTGCTCCAGCGGCAGGCTTTCGGCCTGGCGGGCGGAGGACTGCGGGGCGGGGCGAGCACTGACCGGACGAGCCGCAGCGGTCTCGGTGGGTGTCATAACGGCGGGCTTGAAATGCCGGCTGATTTCCATGATCTCGTTCCAACTATGTGGTTACTGCCAAACAAGCGACCGCTTGGCCGGAAACCTTAAATATTTTTTCGCCAAGGCTGACCGGTGGGCTTGCCGGCGATGCCGAGCGGTCAATGTCCATCAGCGATGACGGGCTAGCCTTTTCCCCGCACGCGAGGGGCGGGGAAAGGCCGACGGCTGACCGGCAACCGCTCCTAGGCGATCTGGTTGCGCCACCAGCTCTGCGCGGCAAGGCCGTCCTGAATTTTCTGCTCCTGCGCGACCAGCAGTTGTTGCCATTGCTGCATCTTGGCATCGATCACATGCGCGACGACCTTTTCGCTGCGCATGGCCTGCAGCATTTCCTGTTGCACGCGCGCCAGTGCCTGCTCGGCCACCACCAGTTCACGGCGCTGCAGTTCGATCATCTTGTACAGCGTGGCCTTGTAGCGCTGCTGGTTGTCGCGCTGCAACGGGGTGCTCATCGGTACGGAGAAGCCACACAGGCGGCTCAGGCCGGTGATGTTGTTGCGATAGCGCTGGCAGAGGTTCTGTTGGTACTGGACCTGCCCGAGCATCTGCTTGACCCGGTTGCCGCGCAAGCTGGCCAGGCGCGTGAGCGTTTCGATCTGCTGTTTCATGGTTTCCTGATGATGCTTTGCAGGATGCCGAGGCTGGCTTCCAGCTCCGCCGCCTCGCCCACGTCCTGGCGTAGAAAGCGCTCGATGGTGGGCGCCAGCTGCACGGCGCGGTCGGTCTTGGTGTCCGCACCAGGGCTGTAGCCGCCGAGGGGTATCAGTTCCTTGATTTTCTCGTAGGTGCTGTAGAACTCCTTGAGTTGCCGCGCCGCGCCCAGGTGCGCCGGCTGGCCGACCTGGCTCATGCAGCGACTGACCGAGGCGCAGATGTCGATGGCCGGGTAGTGACCGGCATCGGCCAGGCGGCGCGACAGCACGATATGGCCGTCGAGAATCGCCCGCGCGCAGTCGACGATCGGGTCCTGCTGGTCGTCGCCCTCGGCCAGTACCGTATAGAGCGCGCTGAGGCTGCCACTGTCGTTGGCGCCGTTCCCGGCGCTTTCCACGAGTTCCGGCAACATGCCGAACACCGACGGCGGATAACCCTTGGTCGCAGGCGGCTCGCCCAGCGCCAGGGCGATTTCGCGCTGGGCCATGGCGTAGCGGGTAAGCGAATCCACCAGCAGCAACACATCGTTGCCCTGATCGCGAAAGTAGGCAGCGATGCTGTGGCACAACTCGGTGGCCTTGAGCCGCATCAGCGGCGATTCGTTGGCCGGCGCGACGACCACCACGGCTTTCTTCAGGCCTTCTTCACCCAGCGAATGCAGCAGGAACTCCTGCACCTCGCGGCCGCGCTCGCCGATCAGCCCGACCACCACCACATCGGCCTTGGTCTGACGCGTGATCATGCCCAGCAGCACGCTCTTGCCGACACCGGAACCGGCGAACAGGCCGACCCGCTGGCCTTTGCCCAGCGTCAGGGTCGCATTGATGGCACGCACCCCGACGTCCAGCGGTTCGCTGACCGGCTTGCGCTTGAGCGGGTTGACCGATGGCAGCTCGGTGGGCAGCGGATCGCGCCCACTGAGCTTGCCGAGTTCGTCCAGTGGTTCACCGAGGCCGTTGACCACCCGGCCGAGCCAGGACGCGTCGATGTACAGCTTGGCATCGTCCGGTGCCGGAAACACACGGGAGCCGGATGTCAGGCCCACGGGTTTCTTGAATGGCATCAGGTAGGTGATGTCGCGGTTGAAGCCCACCACCTGCGCTTCGAGCATGCTGCCGTCGCCCTGCTCGACGAAACAGCGCTGGCCGGTCATGCGCTGGCAGCCGAGGCTCTCCAGCAACATGCCGGATACCCGTACGAGGCGTCCACTGACCCGGGCCAGTTGCACGGTGTCCAGCGAGCGCAGGGCCTCATCGAGCCGAAAGCTCTCGCGCAGTGACATCTCAGGCCTCTGCCTTGATATGTTCGGCCAGGGTGTCCATGCACGAATCCAGACGCTGCTGGCAGCCGATGTCGGCTTCGGCCTGGGCGGTCACCACGCGGCACTCACCGAGCGCCAGCTTCTCGTCGGCGACGAGGCGCCAGGCCGCGGCACGTTCGGGCGCGAGTTCCTTGATCCGGGTGCACTCCTCGGGGCTGAGCAGGATGCGCACCTCTTCCTGATCGCCCGGCATGGCGGCCAGCGCTTCCTCGGCCAGCGTCAACAGCTGGGTGGGGTGCAGGGTCAGCTCGCAGCGGATCACCTGCCTGGACACTTTCTGCACCAGCTCGAGCAGTTGCTCACGGCGGGCTTGTTCGAATTCCTGGCGGAAGTGGTCGAAGCGCTCGATCAGCGCGTCCATGGGCCGGGCCGCGGCTTCGAAACCCTGGCGGCCCTGGGCACGGCCCTCTTCACGGCCGATGGCCTTGCCGTCCTCGAGCCCGCGCTCGAAGCCTTCCCGGTGGCCCGCTTCGCGGCCCTGCTCCAGCCCCTGCTCGTAGCCCTTGTCGATGCCTTCCTGAAATCCGTCGGCCACTGCACGCTGCAGCGCCGCCGGATCACCGGCTGCGCTGTCGGCCAGCTCTGCGGCTGTCCTGACCCGCGGCGGAAAGCGAAACGGGCGCCAGGCGCGGCCTTCACCCTTGATTACCTTGATGCTCATCGGCGCTTACTCGACCGTCTGTTCGCGGAACAGCTGAACCTGCAACTCGCCCTCGGCGGACATTTCGCGGACCACCGCCATGATGTCCTTGCGCACCTGTTCGACGCGCGACAGCGGTACCGGGCCCTGACGGCGGTTGATGGACTCCATCTGCTGCGCCTGACGTTTGGGCATCGCCCCCTGGATGGCCTTCACCAGCGCGGGCTCGGCGCCCTTCAGCGCAACCACCCACTCTTCCAGCGGGATCACTTCCAGCAGGGTCTGCAACACGTCCTGGTTCTGACGCGAGAGGATGAAGAAGTCATACATCTCGTCCTCGATCTTGCTCACCAGCTCCTCGTTATGGGCGCGCAGCAGCTCGAACATCTGGTCACGATTACCCTTGAAGCGGTTCATGATGTCCGCCGCCTGCTTCACACCGCGCACCTGCGAGCCCTGGTTCGAGAGCACCTGGAGGCTGCGGTCGATCAGTTGCTCAAGCTCGGCGATCACGTCGCTGTTGACCTCATTGAGGTTGGCGATGCGGTAGAGCAGCTCATCCTGGCGCTCGGCCGGCATGCACTCGAGCACATCGGTGGCCATCCCCGGCGGCAGGAAGGCAAGGAAGACCGCTTGCATCTGCGCGTGCTCCTTGGCGATCAGCGCCGCGAACTGCTTCGGATCGAGCCATTCCATCTTGGCCATCTTGGCGCGAATTTCCTCGCCATAGATCGAATCGAGCAGCGACCGGGTGATGTCGCCGCCGAGTGCCTTGCCCAGCATCCCCGAAAGGTAGGTACGCGATGCACCCTTGATGCTGCTCTGCTCCTTGTAGTCATCGAAGAAGCGGCTGATCACGTCCGAAACCATCGGCTGCTTGACGTTCGACAGTCGCGCCATGGCCTGGCTGATGCTGATGATCTCTTCACGGGAAAAGTTACGCAGGATGCCGGCGGAAATGTCATCGCCCATGCTCAGCATGAGGATCGCCGCCTGGTCCAGCGAGCTCACCGAGCGCAACTGTACCGGGCGCGCCTTGATCTCCTTGCTCGAGCCGGTGGGCGACTCAGCTGGCTGGGTTGAGTTCTCTTTCATTGCGGCCTATCCAATGCTTGATGACTTCCGAAACGCGCTCCGGGTCGTTCTTGGCGAGCATCTGCAAGTGCTCGATCTGCAGCTCCAGCCCCGAACCGGGCGCTGGCAGGCGAATCTCCGAAAGCGGGTTGAGTTCGCCGAATACGTGAACGCCATCGCCGCCGGTGCGCGGACTGGCCAGCGCCGCTCGCGTCTCCATTTCCAGCGCCGTCGGCCCTGGCATCGCCGCGACGGCGTCGTCCAGCGTGGCGCCGTCGGGCTCGGCCGGTGCGTTGCGCTGCGTCAGGCTGCGCACAGCCGGGCGGACCACGATCAGCAACAGCAGCAGCGCGATCAGACCGGCGAGGCCGAGCTTGGCCAGCGCATGCACTTGGGTGTTTTCCCACCAGGGCACGTCCTGGGCGACGGCTTCGACGCTGGCGAAAGGCAGGACGCTGAGTGTCAGCAGGTCACCACGCGCGTGCTTGAAGCCGACCGCGCTGCGCACCATCGCTTCCAGTTCCGCGCGGGCTTCCTCACTCCAGCCACCTTCCGGGGCCGCATCGGCGTTGAGCACCACCGCTACGCTCTGCTGGCGCAGGGAAAAGCCGGCGTGCTTCACATGCACGACGCTCTGGTCATAGTCCAACTGACGGGTGGACTCTTCGCGCAGGGAAGTCGCCCCCTTGGTCTCGGTGGTGTCCGCTGCCGGTTCCTCGCCTTCCTTGGGCGGCGCGACGGGGCGGTTGGCGAGCGAGCCGGGAATGCCCAGCGCGAGCTGGTCCAGCGCACTCTCGTTGCTCAGCACCTCTCGACGCAGGCGGGGGGTGTCACCGAAGGACTGGAAAGTCTCCTCCTTCTGGCTGAAGTCGATATCGGCCGCAACGCTGATCCGATAATTGCCGTTGCCGAGCACAGGCGCCAGCACCTGCTCGATGTTGGCGACCGCCTTTTGCTGATAGTCCTCGACGGCCTGCCAGTTCTGCGCCGGGCCACCGCCGACGTTCAACCCGCGCGACAGAAGCGCGCCATACTGGTCGACCACGCCGACGTCCTCGGGCTTGAGGTTAGGCACGCTGCCGGCCACCAGATTGACGATTGCGCCGACCTGATCGGCGCCCAGCTTGTAGCCGGGTTCGAGCTGTAGCATCACCGAGGCCTTGGTCGGCGCCCGTTTGCTGATCACGAAGGAGCTGTTTTCTTCCTGCGCCAGGTGCACGCGCGCATGCTGCACGCCCTTGAGCGACATCACCGTGCGCGCCAGCTCGCCCTCAAGGCTGCGCTTGAGGCGCACATCCTGCACGAACTGGCTGGTCCCCAGCGGCTCTTCCTTGTCGAACAGCTCGTAGCCGGCCGGCAGCGCCACCTTCACGCCCTTGGCGGCAAGCAGCATGCGCGCGCGGGACAGCTGGTCCTCGCGCACCAGGATCTGGCCACTCTGCGGATGGATGCGATACTGCACCGCTTCACCGTCGAGTACCTGCATCACTTCCGCGGCCGGAAAGGACTCACCCGCACCGTGCAACGGTCGGAACGAGCCATTGTCGCGCCAGAGATAGAAGGCCACGGCCACGGCCAGCGCCGCGGCGATCACCGCCATGCCGGCGAGGGTTACCCGCGGATCGAGCTGGAGCCCGCCGGCGGGCAGCTTGCTTTTGATTTTCTGCAGCACGTCTTAGCTCTCACGCCCGGTCAAAGCGGCATTCTCATGACGTCATCGAACGCCGTGGTCAGTTTGTTGCGCACTTGCAGCAACGCGGAAAACGACACGCTGGCCTTCTGGCTGTCGATCATGGCGCCAACCAGATCGTCACTCTTGCCGCTATCGACTGCCGCCACCGCCGCGCTGGCGTGGTGCTGCTGGGCATCGACCGAACGCATCGCCGCCATGAACAGACCACCCGCATCCGGAGCCGTCTGGCTCGCAGGCTTGATCGCCGGTTCGCCGGCCACCTCCGCGAGCTGCTGCATCCGGCCCAGCAGATCCTGCTGCACCTGCATGATTGAACTCATCGCTGGCTCTCCCTTGATACGTTGGAATCAGAAATTCATCTCGATGCCCTGCTCGCGCATGGCATTGAGGCGATAGCGCAAGGCGCGCGAGGTCATGCCGAGGCTGGCGGCAGCCTTGGACTTGTGCCCGTCGAATCGGCGGATGGTGTCGATCACATGCTGGTACTCGGCCCATTTGCCGCTGGCGCGCAGCGCGGCCTTGCCAGTCTCGGTGGAGGACAGCGGCGCCCGTTCGGCACGGACCTCGACCGGTGCCGGTGCGACCAGCCCGAGGTCCTGCGGCTGGATAAACAAGCCGTTGCGCAGCACCAGGGCGCGTTGCACGGTGTTCTCCAGTTCGCGGGCGTTACCGGGCCAGTCGTGCTGCAGCAGGGCGCGGCAGGCCTCGGCGGTGAACAGGTCTTCATCGGCCTCTTGCGGTGCATACTTGGCAACGAAGCGACGGGCCAGCGGGAGCACGTCTTCCTTGCGCTCGCGCAGCGGGCTGATGTGCAACGGCAACACGTCGAGACGGAACATCAGGTCGGAGCGAAAACGCCCTTCGGCCACTTCCACCTGCAGGTCGCGGTTCGTCGCCGCGATGATGCGCACGTCGAGTTCGATTTCGCGCCGACCGCCCAGACGCTCCACGCGCTGCTCCTGCAGCACGCGCAGCAGCTTGGCTTGCAGGCCCAGGGGCAGCTCGCCGATTTCGTCGAGCAGCAGGGTGCCGCCGTTGGCCAGCTCGAACTTGCCGGGCTGGGCCGTCACCGCACCGGTAAAGGCGCCCTTCTCGTGGCCGAACAGGATCGATTCGAGCATCTGCTCGGGGATGGCGGCGCAGTTCACCGCGACGAACGGCGTGTCGGCGCCGGCGGAGAAGCGATGGATATAGCGTGCCATCAGCTCCTTGCCGGTACCGGTTTCACCGGTGATCAGAATCGGCGCGCGGGTCAGCGATACACGCTGAGCCATGGCCAGCAGGCGGCGACCGGCCTGGGAACGGGATACGAAGCTTTCCTGCGCGGCATCGGCGTATTCCTGGCGACGCAACAACGCGCTGAGCTGGCTTTCGCTGAAGGGTGACAGCAGATAATCGACACAACCCAGTTCGAGCAGGGCCGCGGCCTTCTCCTGATCGGCGTACTGCACGACCGGAATGACACTGGCCGCGCGACTCCGCCGGATCAGTGAATCGACTTGCGCATATAAAGCATGCTCGGCGACACCATTGATAATGACGAATATCAGCGACGCATCCTTCAACGCGACATGATCGAGATCATTCAGGTCCGCATGACATTCGACCGCACATCCTTCTTTGCGCAGGCTTGAATCGAGGAACTCTCCGCCCGCCTCGGTGGTATTACCGACGACAACGACTTTCTTGCGTACCGACACGCGAGCATAGAGCTCTTCGCACGAGTAGTTCATTGCATGACTGACACTTTTCAATGTGACCACCTTGGCGCGGGTACGCCTATCGCTCAAGCACAACGCAGGGTTTCGCTGAAAAAATATTTAACCTTTGCGGAACTTCCGTCGCCTTGGCTGTCCAACTCAACGAACAAGATGAACACCGACAACCGACCGCTCCGAAACAATTGCGCGCACGTTAACAACGCCCGCCCGGAACCCTCCAATCAGTTCCGCTAAAATTAAATCAGCTGTTATCAAACGATCTCAAAAGGGGTCATTTGATACCTATTGATTTAATCCCTCCTCGCGCCTATGCCTAGACTGGCGGCACGCTAGAGCCGTGCCTGCGATTTCAGGCAATGCAACATCCCGCCCTGGCCAAACGACCTTCTGCTTATACCGCGCAACCGGCTTCGCCCGACCGTGCAAGAACCAGGACACACCGTTCACAACATGTCTGGCAATTCAAAAGTCCATCATGGCGTGCCCGCCCAAAGCCTGACTGTATTGAAACCGCAGAAGCTTGGCCGGCATCACCACAAGATCCCGCAATACATCAAGGAAACCACCAACAAGAACCCGCGCTTGATGGGTGATTATTTCCTTCGCAATTATCGGATCAGCCTCGAACTGAGCAAGGTTGACGTACAAGAGCCGAATGAGAAGGTCCCCGACTGCATTTATCGCTCGCCTATCGGCAAAGTCGGTTTTTCCATTGACCGCGCCCTGCTCACCGAAGCCCTGGAGTGTTATTACGGCGGGACCATGGTGCCCAGCCAGGAGACACCGCCAATCAGCACGTCCGAACAACGGATGCGCAATCGCCTGGGCCTCGACCTGACTTATATATTCGCGCGCTCGATATTGTCCGGCGCCACCTTTGGCGAACTCGAGCGGTATGAAAACGATTATGAAGAAACCCGTTGGGAGTACGTGGCCGAGTTCGAATACGTCAGCCATCTGACCCACAGCCGCTCATCCATTTTCATTCATCTGGACGCCGATCTGGTCGATGAACTGACCAGTCGCCTGGCCGGCCCGTTGCCCGCTCGGCTGGCCGGCAGCCCGGTCGACCACATCAAGCATCTGCCGGTACGGCTGGACTGCGTGGTCGCCTCGGTGCAGATGCCGCTGTCGCAAGTGCTCGGCCTGCAGCTCAACGACATCCTCATGGTGCGCCCGCTGGACCGCTATGAGGTGCGTATCAATCAGCAGAAGCTTTTCCGGGGGACCGTCTTCGAAGAAGACGGCGCCCTGTTCCTCACTTCACTTGAAAGCGTGAAATCCCAATGACCGGCCAACTGTCCGACAACGAATTCGAGAACCTCATCAACGAGGGCGACCTCAACCTCGACGCGGTCGAGGAACCGACCGCCGCCCCCGCTACGCCGCCGCAGGCGCCGCGCCAGGACCTGAGTTTCTTCGGCAAGATTCCGGTGAATGTCACCCTTGAGGTGGCTTCGGCGGAAATCTCGTTGAAAGAACTGATGGAGTGCGACACCAGCAGCGTCATCGTGCTCGACAAGGTGGCCGGCGAGCCGCTGGACGTCAAAGTCAACGGTACCCTGTTCGCCAAGGCGGAAGTGGTGGTGATGAACGGCAGCTACGGCCTGCGCATCGTCGAACTGTCCGGCACCAGCCTGGACGCACTGACCCAATGAAACTGCACCGCGGCCTGTTGCTGCTGTGCCTGCTGCTGGTCAGCCTGTTCCCGTTCGCGGCCCAGGCGGCTGGCGGCGAGATCACACTGTTCAACCTGAACGATACCGAAAATGGTCAGGAATTCAGCGTCAAGCTGCAGATCCTGATCATCATGACGCTGCTTGGCTTCCTGCCGGCCATGCTGATGATGATGACCTGCTTCACTCGCTTCATCATCGTGCTGGCGATCCTGCGCCAGGCCATCGGCCTGCAGCAAAGCCCGCCGAACCAGGTGCTGATCGGCATTGCGCTGATCGTCACGCTGCTGGTGATGCGCCCGGTCTGGCAGGAAATCCACAGCCAGGCGTTCGAGCCGTTCCAGAACGACGAAATCACACTGGAACAGGCCCTGGACCTGTCCAAGGGCAGCCTGTCCGGCTTCATGCTCGCGCAGACCAACAAGACGTCGCTGGAAACCATGGTTTCGCTGGCCGGTGAGGAAATACCCGAAAACCTCGAAGACCTGGATTTCTCGCTGCTGTTGCCGGCGTTCGTGCTGAGCGAACTCAAGACCGCGTTCCAGCTGGGGTTCATGATCTTCGTACCCTTCCTGGTGATCGATCTGGTGGTGGCCAGCGTACTGATGGCGATGGGCATGATGATGCTCTCGCCGATGATGATCTCGCTGCCGTTCAAGCTGATGATCTTTGTGCTGGTCGACGGCTGGGCGCTGTTGATGGGCACGCTGACTACCAGTATCCAGCCGTTTTAGTCCCACCTCCCAGGCGCTCCCATGCTGACCCCCGACACCGCCGTCCACTTCGTCTCCAACGCCATCCACATCATCGTGCTGGTGGTCTGTGTGCTGGTGGTGCCGAGCCTGCTCGGCGGGCTGCTGATCAGCATTTTCCAGGCAGCCACGCAGATCAACGAGCAGATGCTGAGTTTCCTGCCACGCTTGCTGATCACGCTCGGCATGCTGATGTTCGCCGGTCACTGGATTCTGAACACCCTGAGCGACCTGTTCATCGAGACGTTTCGCCAGGCCGGGCGGCTGGTCGGCTGAGCCATGGGCAACGAACCCATCATGCAGGCCGGGCAGTACCTGCAATCGCTACTGGGCTATTGGTGGCCGTTCTGCCGGATCATGGCCGTGTTCAGCCTGGCCCCCCTGTTCAACCACAAGGCGGTCAGCGTGCGGGTGCGCGTGCTGCTGGCGATGGCGCTGACGGTGGTGCTCACGGCTGCGCTGCCCGCCACGCCGGCCATGGACCCGCTGTCGCTCAAAGGCATCCTCACCGCTGTCGAGCAGATCGCCATGGGTTTGCTGCTGGGCCTGGCGCTGCTACTGGTCTTCACCGTGTTCACCCTGATCGGCGATATCGTCTCGACCCAGCTCGGCCTGTCCATGGCGGTGTTCAACGATCCCATGAACGGCGTGTCCTCGGCGTCGATCATCTACCAGGTGTACTTCATCCTGCTGGCGTTGTTGTTCTTCGCCATCGACGGGCACCTGGTCACCGTCACCATCATCTACCAGAGCTTCGTCTACTGGCCGATTGGCAGCGGGATCCATTTCGACGGGCTGCAAACCATCGCCTGGTCGTTGAGCTGGGTCATCTCCGCCGCCCTGCTGATCGCCCTTCCGATCGTGTTCTGCATGACCCTGGTGCAGTTCTGCTTCGGCCTGCTCAACCGCATTTCGCCGGCGATGAACCTGTTTTCGCTGGGCTTCCCCATGGCCATCATCGCCGGCCTGACGCTGATCTACCTGACGCTGCCGAACCTCTCGGAAGCCTATCTGCATCTGACCCGCGAACTGCTGGGCAATATCGGCGAGCTGTTACGGAGCGGACGCGATGTCTGAGCAGAACAGCAGCCAGGAAAAAACCGAAGAGGCCTCCGAACAGAAGCTCAAGAAGAGTCGCACGGATGGTCAGGTCACTCGCTCGAAAGACGTCGCCACTACCGTCTCGCTGCTGGCCACTCTGCTGGTATTGAAATTCAGCATCGGTTTTTTCTTCGATGGCATGCAGCAGGCGTTCAGCTATTCGTATATCAATTTCCATCAGAGCGAGATGAGCCTCGACGACCTTCAGCTGATCCTCACCCATAACCTGCTGGTGTTCATCAGCGTGCTGTTGCCCTTGCTGATCACGCCGATCCTGGTGGTCGCCTTTGCACTGGTGCCGGGCGGCTGGGTGTTCGCCTCGAAGAACTTCGCCCCCAAGTTCAGCAAGCTCAACCCCATTACCGGGCTCGGGCGCATGGTCGGCGCGCAGAACTGGACCGAGCTGCTCAAGTCGCTGCTCAAGATCGGCGCGCTGCTCGGCATCGCCGTCGTCCAGCTGTACTACGCGGCACCCAAACTGATTGCCTTGCAACGCGGCGACATCAGCAACGCCATCGGCAGCGCCTTTTCGCTGACTTTCGACCTGGCGATTTCCTTGCTGCTGGTGTTCGTGCTGTTCTCGTTCATCGACGTCCCGCTGCAGCGCTTCTTCTTCCTGAAGAAAATGCGCATGACCAAGCAGGAGCGCAAGGAAGAGCACAAGAACCAGGAAGGCCGCCCCGAAGTGAAGGCGCGCATCAAGCAGCTCCAGCGCCAACTGGCGCAGCGCCAGATCAGCCGGGTGATCAAGGACGCCGACGTGGTGATCGTCAACCCGACGCACTACGCCGTGGCATTGAAGTACGACCCGAAGAAGGCCGAAACGCCGTTCGTCATCGCCCGCGGCGTCGATGAAACCGCGCTGTATATCCGCAAGCTGGCCCAGGCCAACCACCTGGAGGTGGTCGAACTGCCGCCGCTGGCACGGGCGATCTACTTCAGCACGCAGGTCAACCAGCAGATTCCCGCACCGCTCTATACCGCGGTCGCCCACGTGCTGACCTACATCCTCCAGCTCAAAGCCTGGAAGCAGGGTCGGCGGGCCAAGCCGACGCTGGCGAGCGACATCCACATTCCCGAAGAACTGTTCAACCGAGCCCGAGCATGAGCCTGATCCAGAAACTGACGCCGACTTTCAGCAGCGGGCGGATAGGGATTCCGCTGATCATCCTGTCGATCCTGGCGATGATCATCCTGCCGCTGCCTCCCCAGCTGCTGGACGTGCTGTTCACCTTCAACATCGCCATGTCGATCCTGGTGCTGCTGGTCAGCGTGTCGTCGAAAAGCCCGCTGGACTTCTCGCTGTTCCCCACCGTGATCCTGATCACCACGTTGATGCGCCTGACGCTCAACGTCGCGTCGACGCGCGTGGTGCTGCTCGAAGGTCACAGCGGCACGGGCGCGGCGGGCAAGGTGATCGAGGCGTTCGGCGAAGTGGTGATCGGGGGCAACTTCATTGTCGGCCTGGTGGTGTTCGTGATTCTGATGATCATCAACTTCATCGTCATCACCAAGGGCGGCGAGCGGATCTCCGAGGTCACCGCGCGATTCACCCTGGATGCCCTGCCCGGCAAGCAGATGGCCATCGACGCCGACCTCAACGCCGGCCTGGTCACCCAGGAGGAAGCCAAGGCGCGACGCCAGGACGTGGCCAAGGAGGCGGATTTCTACGGCGCGATGGACGGTGCCTCGAAGTTCGTTCGCGGCGATGCCATCGCCGGCATTCTGATCCTGCTGATCAACCTGTTCGGTGGCTTCGCCATCGGTGTGTTCGTCCACGATCTGGCCGCGGGCGAGGCGTTCAGGCAATACGCCCTGCTGACCATCGGCGACGGCCTGGTGGCGCAGATTCCCGCCCTGCTGCTGTCCACCGCGGCGGCGATCATCGTCACCCGCATCAATGAGTCGAGCGACATCACCAGCCAGGTCCAGCGCCAATTGCTGGCCAACCCGGCCTCGCTGTACACGGTTGCCGGCATTCTCTTCGTGCTCGGCATGGTCCCGGGCATGCCCCACATGGCCTTCATCGGCTTCGCCGCACTGATCGGCTTCATTGGCTGGCGCGTGTCGCTGCACGAGCCGCCTGCTGCTGGCGCCGACCTCAAGGAAATCCAGGCGATCGGCCAGGCGATGGACAAGGAAAAGGCGCAATCGCTGGCCTGGGAAGACATTCCGTTGGTCGAGCGGCTGTCGATCTCGCTCGGCTACAAGCTGGTCGGACTGGTCAACGAGGCCTCCGGCGCGCCACTGCCGGCACGGGTGCGCGGGGTGCGCCAGACGCTTTCCGAACACCTGGGATTCCTGCTGCCGGAAGTCCAGATTCGCGACAGTCTGCGACTGAAGGCCTCGCAGTACGATATCTATATCAACGGCGAAAAGATCGACGGGGCCGAGCTGCACGCCGACCGCCTGATGGCGATTCCCTCGCCAGAGCTGTATGGCGAGATCGACGGCATCCTTGGCACCGACCCGGCGTATCGCATGCAAGTGGTGTGGATCCTGCCATCGGATAAATCGCGCGCGCTGAACCTCGGTTATCAGGTCATCGATTGCGCCAGCGTCGTCGCCACGCATCTGAACAAGGTGGTGCGCGAGCACCTGCCGGACCTGTTCAAGCACGACGACGTCGAGCACCTGATGCAGCGCCTGACCGTGCAGGCACCCAAGCTGGCCGAAAGCCTCAAGGCCGCGCTGACCTATACCCAGCAAATGCGCGTCTACCGACAGTTGCTGCTCGAAGAGGTACCGCTGCGCGACATCGAAACCATCGCCAGCACCCTGCTCGAATGCAGCGAAACCACCAAGGACCCGGTGCTGCTGGCTGCCGACGTGCGCTACGCGTTGCGCCGCAGCATCGTATCGATGATCGCCGGCGATCGCCGCGAACTGGCGGTGTTCGTGCTGGAGAATGCCCTGGAAAACACCCTGCTCAACGCGCTGGCCATCGCCCAGCAGGCCGGCCAGGTGAGTCTGGATAACATTCCGGTGGAGCCGAGCCTGCTCAACCAGTTGCAGAACAGCATGCCGGTAGTGAAGGAAAAGCTGCGCAAGGATGGCCATCCGCCGATCCTCACCGTGATGCCACAGTTACGCCCGCTGCTGTCGCGCTACGCGCGGGTATTCAGCCCGGGCCTGCATGTGCTGTCGCAGAACGAGATTCCTGATCGCGTCGGCGTGAACATTCTCGGCACGCTTGGCTAGGCCGCGCGCCGCCTGGGCCCGAGACGGGCGCTCCAGCCATAACGCGCTCGTATCGAACCCGGCCGCCACTGCGGCCTTATAGGTTCTCCGCCAGGAAGACCAGCGAACGACCGTGCGCGAGCGCAGCGGCGGTCTGGTTGTACATCGGCCGTTCCCAGCAATTGAAGCCGTGATCGACACCGGCATAGGTTTCGATCTGCGCCGGTTTGCCAGCCATCGCCTGACGCAACGCTTCCACCGCGTCGGTGGTGATGTAGTGGTCCTGTTCAGCGAAGTGAAACAGCGTCGGGCAACCGATCCTGGCAGCCTGATCCAGCCGGTTTTCGATGCCGCCGGGGTAATAGCAGATTGCCGCGTCCACGCCGGCATTGGCGGCACACAGATACGACAGCAGGCCACCCATGCAGTAGCCGATCGACGCCACCTCGCCGCTGCAATCGTCACGCTGGCGCAGCGTTTCGACGGTGCGCCGCAGGTCATCGATGGCCAGGCCGAAATCGAGCTGCTTCATCAGTTCGAACGCACGGTTCCAGTCCTGCTCGCCGTAGCCCAGCCGGATGCCCGGCTGGCTGCGCCAGAACAGGTCCGGCGCCAGCACCACATAGCCGTCGCGCGCGTATTGGTCGGCCACGGCCTGGATGTGATCGTTGACACCGAATATCTCCTGGATCAACACCAATCCGGGGCCAGCGCCGGTGGGCGGAAGGGACAGGTACCCCTTGAAGGTCTTGCCATCCTGCGCGGGAATATCGATCCACTGTGAAGTCATGTTCGTCTCCTCTGGCATGGGTTGAGGTCACGGGCGGTCGGCAACCGAAGGGCCGCCGCAAGGAGTTGCGACAGGGCCCGGCAGGCAGAGTTCGCTGCGTACCGGCATCCGGCTCGTCGGTGCGCGCAGGTCCGGTGGAACGAATACCCTCCTCAGCCGTGTCGAAACCCTGACTGCCCAGCCGCTGCCGAGGAGATCAGCCGATGCTCAACAGGCCCGCCGACTTCCAGCCGAGCCAGGACGCCGAGGGTCGACGCCTGTACCGCAAGATCGCCTGGCGTCTGATTCCATTCCTCTGCCTGTGCTACCTGGCCGCCTATCTGGACCGCATCAACGTCGGCTTCGCCAAGTTGCAGATGGCTGACCAGTTGCAACTCAGCGATGCGGCTTTCGGTCTTGGCGCGGGCCTGTTCTTCGTGGGCTACATCCTGTTCGAGGTGCCGAGCAATCTGGTGCTCAAACGCATCGGCGCACGGGTCTGGATCGCCCGGATCATGATCACCTGGGGCGTGCTCTCGGCCTGCACCCTGCTGGTCACCACGCCGTCGCAGTTCTATCTGCTGCGCCTGCTGCTGGGCATCGCCGAGGCTGGCTTTCTGCCGGGCGTGCTGTATTACCTGACGCTGTGGTTCCCGACCTACCGCCGCGGGCGGATGATCGCCCTGTTCATGATCGGACTGCCGCTGTCCAGCGTGATCGGCGCGCCGCTGTCGGGTTGGATTCTCGATCATTTCGATCAGGTTCAGGGGCTGCGTGGCTGGCAATGGTTGTTTCTGCTGGAGGGCATTCCAAGTGTGCTGCTCGGGCTGCTGGCCCTGCGCCTGCTGCCTGAGGGCCCGCAGCGTGCCGATTGGCTGGACCTCGGCGAGCAGGGTCGGGTGCTGCGCGACCTGACAGTGGACGAAGCGCAGAGCCCGGCCAGTGGCGAGCGCTTTCGCGAGGGATTCTTCAATCTCAAGGTATGGATGCTCGGCGGCATCGACTTCGCCATCCTGCTCAGCGCCTACGCCATGGGCTTCTGGATGCCGACCTTCATTCGCAACGCCGGGGTCCTCGATGCGTCCGATATCGGGCTGCTGACGGCGTTGCCGAGCGTTGCGGCGGTATTCGGCATGCTCGCGCTCGGCGCCAGTTCGGACCGTTATCGGGAACGCCGCTGGCACATCATCCTGCCGTTCTGGATCGGCGCCGCCGCCATGGCGGCCAGTACCGCGTTCACCGACAGCGTGCTGGCAACGGTGCTGCTGTTCTCCATCGCCCAGGCCGCGATCATCGGCGCGGTGCCGGTGTTCTTCAGCCTGCCCGCGACGTTCCTCACCGGCACCGCGGCAGCGACCGGCTTTGCCCTGGCCTGCTCGCTGGCCAATATTGCCGGCCTGGTGAGCAATACGCTGATCGGCTTGGCACTGGATGTCACCGGCAAGAGCAGCGTCGCCTTGTTGTTCTTCGCCGCCTGCCTGGTGCTCGGCTCGCTGCTGGTGGTCGCCCTGCCGGCGAAGGTGGTCAACCGCTAGCTCAGCGTCGCCTGGGCAGCAGTTGAGCCACCATCTCGACGAACGCCGGGCAGGGCCGGTCGAGGGCGAAGCCCATCTCGAACGAGTCGCGACGCGAGTCCTTGCGCACCCATTGGCAGATCACCACCACATCGATTTCCCGCAGCCGCTCGCCGTGATCCGGCACGTGCAGGCGCATCTCGTAGCAACCGCCGATGCCCAGCGGCTGCTTAGCCACCAGCCGCAGGCCGCCAATGGACAGGTCACCGACGTAACCCATGGGATCGCCACTGAGGCGATTGGTCACCTGGATACGGCTGATATGGCGAAAGGCAAGACGGCTGTGTTGGCGCATGGCGGCTCTGGTGTCCTTTGTTCCACCGCGACGTGCGGAAGAAAACCCCTGCCGGCCACAGCGGCGGGCGGAGTGCTTAAAGGCAGCAGGCGACCGGAGCGCGCCGAAACTTAAGCGAGCGCGACCCTCGATTGACGGGACGGCCGCGCCATGACGCTAGCGCTCGGGGTTCTGCGGTCGGGGCCGCTTGAGGGCTTCTTGCTCGCTGACCTCGTCCGCCATGCCCGGCGGCACGTTATAGGCGCCGCCGGGCACATCGTCGCGACCACCGCCGGCGGCTTCGCCCTGGGTGCCGCCCGCCGGATCACTGCGAGTAGCCTCGCGCTCCTCGCGCGTTTCCTGATTGTCCTTGCCACGCTCGGATGGGTTCATGGGACCTCCGTCTGCTGGTTGTGGATTTGCCGGGCACTCGTCGGTGCCCTGTAGTTAGGAAGACGGTCCCCTGCGGAAGTTGCATGTCAATCATCCCAGCAGGACGACCGGCCATTCGGCAGAAATGCTGAACTTATCGCCGACCACGACGGCCAAAAAAGCCATCTGGGGCTTTCCCAACTGCCGCCGTGTGAACTTATGCAATTGACTCGAAGCCTGCCCGTAGACGCCACCCTCATCGCAACCGAGGCAGCGGCACCATCCAAGGCGCTGTATTTCGCGCTGCTCGATACGCCCGCCAGCGACAGCGTTCGCGCCAACGCGGAGCAGTATCTCAATGCTCAGCTGGAAGCCGCGGCGCAGTTGCCCTGCGATCTACCGCCAGAGCCGGCAGGCCTCGGTGAATGGCTCACCGCCCATACCGCCAAGGTCGGTGGCCACTATCAGGCTTACCTCGACGAGCGCCGAGCCGGTGCGCCGCGCCGTTATTTCAGCAGCAAGGCCCATGCACTGCATTTCCTGCAAGGTGTCGCGCCTACCAAGCTGGTCGACGGCGCCTGGCTGTACGGCCTGCTGCAGCGTTGGGACGATGCTCGTTTCACGGCGCTGATCCAGACCTACCTGGAAGAGTTGGGCGAAGGCCAGCCGGCGAAAAACCATGTCGTGCTTTACCGCAAGCTGCTCGCCAGCCAGGGCTGCGACGACTGGCAGAACCTGGAGGACGACCACTTCGTTCAGGGCGCGATCCAGCTCGCACTGGCCGAGCATGCCGAACAGTTTCTGCCCGAAGTGATCGGCTTCAATCTGGGCTATGAGCAGTTGCCGCTGCACTTGCTGATCAGCTCGTACGAACTGACCGAGCTGGGCATCGACCCGTACTATTTCACCTTGCACGTCACGGTCGACAACGCCGACAACGGCCACGCGAAGAAGGCCATCCAGGGGCTGTTGTCCGCCTGGCCGCAGGTCGGTGACAGTGAGGAATTCTATCGCCGGGTCATCAATGGCTACCGGCTGAACGACCTGGGTGCGAGCACCCTCTCGGTGATCGCCGGGTTCGATCCCGAACAGCAGGTGCTGCGCGTGCTGGAAAAGAAGGCCGGGGTCGGGCAGTTCGTGCACTCGGACTACTGCCGCTTCGATGGTTACACGGTTAACCAGTGGCTGGCCGAGCCGGAGCGGATTCCTGAATTTCTGGAAACCTTGCAGCGACGCGGCTGGATCAAACGCCACGAGGACCCGCAGCACAGTCGCTTCTGGCAGATGATCGTCGGCGAACAGGCGCCAATGTTCGGGGTTTTCAGCGCCCATGAGCAGCAGCTGATCCACGACTGGATTGCCGGCGACTGGCTGGCAGGGCAGGCACCGACCCGTGGCAAGCCACACCCGTCGCTGGCCCAGCGTCACGGCCAGTTCAGCGGGCGCCGGCGCGTAACGAGCGAGCGGCCCACCAGGCCCGCCCTTGTGCAGGACCAGGCAGCCAGCGACTTCGACCAGGAAGCGCAGTTGCTCGAACAGCAGTTGGCTCAACTGCCAAACCGCGACGCTCGCATGCGCCACCTGTTGCCCTTGCTGTCGCCGGCGCGCCACCACAGTGCCGCTGGGCTGCTGGCCACCCGTATTTTCACCGGACTGTTCAACTGATTCCGTTCAACTGAGGCGAACTCGCCAGGGAACCTTCATGACGCTGGAAAACGCCCAGGACCGCGCATTGCTGCACTTGGCTCAAGCGCTGCGTGATCGCGGCTATCACTTCATCACACCCACACCGCTGACCCACGAACGGGTCAATCAACGCATCGAAAACCAGCTCGCCCAGGACCTGACCGGCGTGTTTGGCTGGAGCCGTCCGTTCCAGCATGAGCTGCTGCCCCCGGCGTTGTTCAGCCTGATGGATCAGGCCGGCGTCCTGGCACCCTGCGGCACGCGTTGGCGCAGCCGGGTGCGGCTGTCGAGTCTCGACGGCCAGCTGTTCGTGCATTCGGCGTACCCCACCGATGCGCCGGATGCCGTGTTTTTCGGCCCGGACACCTACCGATTCGCCAATGCGATCCTGGCGCACCTCAACAACCACAAGGGCAGCATCGGGCGCGCAGTGGACATCGGTTGCGGCTCCGGCGCTGGCGCCATCCTGACCGCGCTGGCGCGGCCCCACGCCGACGTGCTGGCGGTGGATATCAACCCCGAAGCGTTGCGCCTCGCGCGCATCAACGCGACGCTGGCCGGCGCGGACAACCTGACCGTTCGCCATAGCGATCTGCTGACCAATGTCGAGGGGGAATTCGATCTGATCCTGGCCAACCCGCCCTATCTGGTCGACCCTGGCGAACGCGCCTACCGCCATGGCGGTGGTCCGCTGGGCGCGGGTCTGTCGCTGGCGATCTTCGACAGTGCGCTGCAACGCCTGGCCCCGTGCGGCACGCTGCTGCTCTATACCGGCGTGGCGATGATCGGCAATCGGGACCCGTTTCTCGCTGAAGTCAGCCGACGCCTGGAGGGGCGCGGGTTGCAGTGGCGCTACCGGGAAGTCGATCCGGATGTGTTCGGCGAGGAACTGCTTGACGGTGCCTATACCGAATGCGATCGGATCGCGGCGGTTGTGCTGGAAGTGACCCGTCCGCAAGCGTGACCGCTTTCGATGGGTCCGGCTGATACCGAGGGAGGGCCCAACCGCCGCCTCCCCGGATCGGCGGTTACAGCGGCAGCAGCACCAGGCAGGCCGACAACGTGAGCAGCGAGCCCAGCGTGGAGTACAGCACCACGCGCGAGACTCGTGAGGCCTCGCGCCCGTAGAATTCGGCGAGCATGTAGGGCCCGGTGCCGGTAGGCAGCGCGCTCAGCAGCAACGCCGAATAGGCCCAGAGGGTCGGCAGCTCGAAGACCTGGAACGCCAGATACCCGGTGATCAGCGGCTGTACCACCAGTTTCAGCGCCACCAGCGGCCAGACGCCCGAGACGTTACCGCCGGGTTGAGGCTGGGCCAGAAACAGTCCCAGCGATACCAGCGCGCAAGGCGCCGCAGCCGCGCCGAGCAACTTCAACAGGGTTGCCAGCGGCACCGGCAACGCCATCCCGCTCGCGGCCCAGACACCCCCCAACAGCGGGGCCACCACCAGCGGATTGCGCAGCAACGCGCCGCTCACCTTGCCCAGCGTACGGGCGAATCCCTGGCCGGCGTGCAATCCGGTTTCAACGCAGGCCAGGGCGATGGCGAACAGCACGCACACGACGATGATCGAGGCGACCATGGCCGGCTGCAGCGCCTCGTCACCGAGCACCAGCATGCACAGCGGAATACCGATATAGCCGGTGTTGGCGTAGGACGCTCCCAGCGCATCGAGACTGGCATCGGCCAAAGGTTGCTGCTGCGCCAGCCGATAGATCAGCGTGAAGCCGAACACGCCGAGACAGCCCGCGGCGAACGCGGCGATGAAGCCCGGCTGCCAGAGTTGCGTCCAGGTCGAGGTGGCCACCACGCTGAACAGCAGCGCGGGCAACCCCAGCCAGACCACGAAACGGTTCAGTTCGGAGGCGCCATTCGGCCCCATGCGGCCGGTCCGACGGCATAGATAACCGAGAAAGATCAGCGCAAAAACCGGCAGGACGACATTGACGACGGCGGACATGAGTTCTCATCGGCAGGCTCGCCGACAGCGAACTGGCGGCGCGGGAAGGTGAAGCGGCCGGATGACCGGCGGCAAACCTTAGCAAAAAACCAGGCGGGAACGGGTGCCGATATGAGGTTCGCGGCCTGGCATGAACGCAGGCCGGGCATCGGGCCGGGTATTGGGCGTGGCGAACAGGACGCGAGGCGCCCGGCAAAAAACCGAGGGCAGGCGCTCGGGCGCTCGCGGTGTGTCTCAGTGCAGCAATGGCGAGGGACTGTAACCGTTGGGCTCGGCGCGCGCCGCGGCGAATTCGGCCTCGACCCGCCCACGCATGGCGTCAGGAGGCTCGGGGAAGCCGCTGCGATCGCTGTAATCCCATTCGGTCACCAGCCTGCTTTCGCTGGAAAGGCCCTTGGCGCAGGCCAGGTCAACCGCTGTGATACCCGCCACGGCGCTGGCGGCAATTGCTGCATTGACCTGCTCGGTACCGGTTTCGATGCTCATGCCGAGCCCGGCCAGGTCCAGCGCATCGCCGCCGATGCGGCCGTAGATCCAGGGTTTTGGGTCGTCGCTCAGCAGCAGGCCGATGCCGGTCGCCACCTCACGCACACCGCAGGCGCGAATCAGGCCCTCGTTTCCGGGCACGCCGAGAAAACGCGCCAGCTTGCCCGGCATCGCCAGTTGCACGACGCCCAGCCCGATGCTGAACCAGCCCAGGCTGCGGGCAAGCGTGCGGGCCGAATGATTGGGACGGGTAACTCGATGTGGAACACTCATGGAAACCTCCTCGTTAGCCACTTCCAAACGTGCGGAACGGCACTGGCAGGCCCCTGTGAGAACGCCGACGGCAAAGCGGCCTTACCGACGCGGTCATTTTCACAGGGTCTGCCTCAGGGTTTGAGAACGACTTTGATGCAGCCGTCGTGCTTGTCGCGGAAGGTCTTGTACATCTCCGGGCCCTGCTCGAGGCTGACGCTGTGGGTGATGACGAAGGACGGATCGATCTGGCCTTCCTGGATGCGCTTGAGCAGGTCGTCGGTCCAGCGGTTGACGTGGGTCTGGCCCATGCGGAAGGTCAGGCCCTTGTTCATGGCCGCGCCGAACGGGATCTTGTCGATCAGCCCGCCATAGACCCCCGGAATCGAGATGATGCCCGCCGGCCGGCAGACGTAGATCATCTCGCGCAGCACGTGCGGGCGATCGGTTTCCAGCATCAGTGCCTGCTTGGCGCGGTCGTACATGGAGTCGATGGAGCGCGCCGCGTGGGCCTCCATCCCGACCGAGTCGATGCACTTCTCCGGCCCCTTGCCGCGCGTCAGCTCCTTGAGCCGCTCAAGCACGCTTTCCTCGTCGAAATTAATGGTGATCGCACCGCCAGCGCGCGCCATGGACAAGCGCTCGGGCACGTTGTCGATACAGATCACCTGCGCGGCGCCCATCATGATCGCGCTGCGGACGGCGAACTGGCCGACGGGGCCCGCCCCCCAGACCGCGACAGTGTCGGTGGGCTGGATGTCGCACTGCGCCGCGGCCTGCCAGCCCGTCGGCAGGATGTCGCCGAGAAACAGCACCTGCTCGTCGGTCAGGCCGTCGGGAATCACCACCGGGCCTACGTCGGCGTAGGGCACGCGGACGTATTCGGCCTGACCACCCGGGTAACCGCCCGTGAGGTGGGTGTAGCCGTAGAGCCCGGCGGTGGTGTGGCCGAACACCTTGTCGGCGATGTCCTTGTTGCGGTTGCTGCGCTCGCACACGGAGAAATTGCCGCGCCGGCACTGGTCGCACTCGCCGCAGACAATGGTGAACGGCACCACCACGCGGTCGCCGACTTTCAGCTTCTTGTTGGCCGAGCCGACCTCCATCACCTCGCCCATGAATTCATGGCCCATGATGTCGCCGTGCTGCATGCCGGGCATGAAACCGTCATACAAGTGCAGGTCGGAGCCGCAGATGGCACAGGAACTGACCTTGATGATGGCGTCGCGCGGGTCCTCGATGGAGGGGTCGGGTACGTGATTGTCGCAGCGAATATCGTGCTTGCCGTGCCAGCGAAGGGCTCTCATGGAAAAATCTCCTGGTTCGGTGTTCGGAAACGCCGCCGTGGTGGTTCTTCCTGATTGATCGCCGCTGGGCGGCAGTTGCTCCTGATCCGACTGCTGCCATCCGGCAGGGTACGGCGTGCGTGCTATCAGATTTTTAGTAAGCGCGGCTGCGGCAGAGTTGCCTGAAAGGTCGCCGTGACAGCCGAATCACCGACGGGCTGTCGTGCCGCGGGTTCGGCAACGCCCCGAAGGCGGGGTCGATGGACTGTTTCGAGGGGCCGTCGGCATGGGCGCAGGCCGCCGCTGTGTCGAGCGGCTGCACCGTTGCGCAGATCAGTTCTTGCCGGGACGGATGGAGGCGTAGCCGTTGCGATAGCTCGGATACTGCGGCGTCCAGCCCAGCGCGCGAGCGCGGGCGTTGCTGCAACGCTTGCTGCCAGCGCGACGCGTCATCGGCTGGTCGGCCCAGTGTGTCACCCCGAGTCGCTCACGCAGCCAATCGATCACTTCGTGCAGGGGGGCCGGGTCATCGTCCACGCCGAGGTAGCAATCGTCCAGGTTGCCCCCGTTCAGATCGGTCTGCAGCAGGCAGGCCAGCAGCGCGGCGGCGTCGTCACGATGCACGCGGTTGCTGTATTGCGGCGGGTCTCGCTCGACCCGCAGACCGGCACGCACCTGATTCTGCATCCAGGGACGCGCGGGATCGTAGAGCCCGGCCATGCGCACCCGCGTGGCTGGGATGCCGCTGTCGAGTGCCAGCCGCTCGGCCTCCAGCATCAGCTGGCCGGTGTAACCGGTAGGCTCGGTGGGTGACGTCTCGTCGATCCATTGGCCATCGTTCTGCGCATAGACCCCCGTGCTGGAAAGAAAGAACAGCCGTTTGGGTCGTTGGCCGCGCTGCTGCAACCAGCCAAGCGCATTGCGCAACCCGTCGACATAAGCCTCCCGGTAGCCGGCTTCGTCATGCTGGCTGGCCGAAGCGGCGTACACCAGATAGTCCAGCGAACCGTTGGGCCAGCTGCGCGGCACCTCGCTCGACAACAGATCGCCCTTGACCGGCAGGATGGGCACTGGCAGGCCCGCCGCCTGGCGCCGCAGGCCATAAACCGTCCACCCCGCCCGGCTCAATTGCAACCCGAGACGGATGCCGACATCGCCGCAACCGGCGATCATTACAGAAGGACGAATAGCCATGGCGGTTGCTCCGTAACCGTTGCGGGCCACTCGATCGGCCCGCCTCGCAGGAGTGTACCGCTGCCAAATGAAATTTGCCGCTGATCAGCCAAGGATGAACGGGGCGAGCATGGTTGGTTCGAAGTCGAGCAAAGGCTATGCTACCCGGCACCCTGATGGAAACTCACTATGACACTGACCGAACTGCGCTACATCGTCACGCTCGCCCAGGAACAGCATTTCGGCCGCGCCGCCGAGCGTTGCCATGTCAGCCAGCCGACCCTCTCGGTGGGGGTGAAGAAACTCGAGGACGAGCTCGGCGTACTGATCTTCGAGCGGACCAAGAGCGCGGTTCGGCTGACGCCGGTCGGCGAGGGGATCGTCACCCAGGCGCAAAAGGTGCTCGAGCAGGCGCAAAGCATTCGCGAGCTCGCCCAGGCCGGCAAGAATCAGTTGGCCGCGCCCCTCAAGGTCGGCGCCATCTATACCGTCGGCCCTTACATGTTCCCGCACCTGATTCCGCAACTGCACCGCGTGGCACCGGATATGCCGCTGTACATCGAGGAGAACTTCACCCATGTGCTGCGTGACAAGCTGCGCACGGGCGAACTGGACGCGATCATCATCGCGCTGCCTTTCCAGGAGGCAGACGTACTGACGCTGCCGCTGTACGACGAACCGTTCTACGTGCTGATGCCGGCCAATCATCCGTGGGCGAAAAAAGAAACCATCGACGCTGAGATGCTCAACGACAAGAGCCTGCTGCTGCTCGGCGAAGGGCATTGTTTCCGCGATCAGGTGCTCGAAGCCTGCCCGACCACCCGCAAGGGCGAAGCCCCGACCCATACCACGGTCGAGTCGTCATCGCTGGAGACCATCCGCCATATGGTGGCCTCCGGTCTGGGTGTATCGATCCTGCCGCTGTCGGCGGTGGACAGCCACCACTACTCCGCAGGTGTGCTGGACATTCGCCCGCTGACCCCGCCAGTGCCGTTCCGTACCGTGGCGATCGCCTGGCGCGCCAGCTTCCCACGGCCGAAGGCCATCGAGGTGCTGGCCGACTCGATCCGTCTGTGCTCGGTCGCCAAACCGCCGGCTGCGAACGCCTGAGCCCATGAGCGAGCTTGCGGCCGTCCCGGTCACCGCACTCAAGGGCGTCGGCGCGGCGCTGGCCGAAAAGCTCGCCAAGGTCGGGCTGGAGACCCTGCAGGACCTGCTGTTCCACCTGCCGCTGCGCTACCAGGACCGCACCCGCATCGTCCCGATCGGCGCGCTGCGGCCGGGTCAGGATGCGGTGGTCGAAGGCACGGTCACCGGCGCCGATGTGGTCATGGGGCGACGGCGCAGCCTGCTGGTGCGCCTGCATGACGGCAGCGGCAGTCTCAGCCTGCGCTTCTATCATTTCAGCCAGGCGCAGAAGGAAGGCCTCAAGCGCGGCACCCAGTTGCGCTGCTACGGCGAAGCCCGACCCGGTGCCTCGGGGCTGGAAATCTATCACCCCGAGTACCGCGCCCTCAGCGACAGCGAAGCGGTCGCCGTCGAGCAGACGCTGACACCGATCTACCCCACCACCGAGGGCCTGACCCAGCAGCGCCTGCGACAACTCACCCAACAGGCGCTGGCCCGCCTCGGCCCCCACAGCCTGCCCGACTGGTTGCCTGCCGAACTGGCGCGCGATTACCGGCTCGCGCCGCTGGACGAGGCCATCCGCTACCTGCACCGGCCGCCACCGGACGCCGATCTCGAAGAACTCGCCGAGGGCCGCCACTGGGCCCAGCACCGGCTGGCATTCGAGGAACTGCTGACCCATCAACTGTCGCTGCAACGGCTGCGCGAGAGCGTTCGCGCGCAACACGCCCCGCCGCTGCCGATGGCCCGCAACCTGCCGCAACGTTATCTGCACAATCTCGGCTTCCGGCCCACTGGCGCGCAGCAGCGGGTGGGCGCCGAGATTGCCTACGACCTGTCGCAGGACGAGCCGATGCTGCGCCTGATACAAGGCGATGTTGGTGCCGGCAAGACAGTCGTCGCCGCGCTCGCCGCGTTGCAGGCCCTGGAAGCGGGCTATCAGGTGGCGCTGATGGCGCCGACCGAGATTCTCGCCGAGCAGCATTTCATCACCTTCTGCAAATGGCTGGAGCCGCTCGGTATCGACGTCGCCTGGCTCGCCGGCAAACTCAAGGGCAAGGCGCGTAGCGCCGCGCTGGAGCGCATCGCCGATGGCTGCCCGATGGTGGTCGGCACCCATGCGCTGTTCCAGGATGAGGTGCGTTTCAAACGCCTGGCACTGGTGATCATCGATGAGCAGCACCGCTTCGGCGTCCAGCAGCGCCTGGCCTTGAGGCGCAAGGGCGTCGAAGGGCGTCTCTGCCCGCACCAGTTGATCATGACCGCCACGCCGATCCCTCGGACCTTGGCGATGAGCGCCTACGCCGACCTGGACACCTCGATCCTCGACGAGTTACCACCCGGCCGCACGCCGGTCAACACCGTGCTGGTGGCCGACAGCCGTCGCCTGGAAGTCATCGAGCGTGTGCGGTCGGCCTGTAACGAGGGGCGCCAGGCCTATTGGGTCTGCACGCTGATCGAAGAATCCGAAGAACTCACCTGCCAGGCCGCCGAAACCACCTTCGAAGACCTCTGCGCCGCGCTGGGGGGCCTCAACGTCGGGCTGATCCATGGCCGCATGAAACCCGCCGAGAAGGCCGCGGTGATGGCCGATTTCAAGCAAGGGCGACTGCAACTGCTGGTGGCCACGACGGTGATCGAAGTGGGCGTCGACGTGCCCAACGCCAGCCTGATGATCATCGAAAATCCCGAACGCCTCGGGCTGGCCCAGTTGCATCAGCTGCGCGGGCGGGTCGGACGCGGCAGCGCCGCCAGTCACTGCGTGTTGCTCTATCACCCGCCTCTGTCGCAGATCGGACGCGAACGCCTGGGGATCATGCGTGAAACCTGCGATGGCTTCATCATTGCCGAAAAGGACCTGGAACTGCGCGGCCCCGGCGAAATGCTCGGCACCCGCCAGACCGGCCTGCTGCAATTCAAAGTGGCTGACCTGATGCGTGATGCCGACCTATTGCCATCGGTGCGTGACGCCGCGCAGGCATTACTGGCATGCTGGCCGCAGCACGTCAGCCCGTTGCTCGAACGCTGGCTGCGGCACGGCCAGCAGTACGGCCAGGTTTGACGCTCGTCGGTAAATCCAAACCGCACTAAAGCTGAGGCTATACTGCGCCGCATGGGAATAAGACGGATCACTTGCTCATGAATTCGGCTGTCGACACCACGCAACACCCCTCGCTCCCGCCCATGATCGTTCAGCTTCTGGACAAGCTGGGGCTGGCCTATCGCACCTGCGAGGACGGCACGGATCTGACCCCGTCACGGCGTGTACAAGCCGTTCTGGTTGATGACGCCATCGGCGCGCTGTTGGTGCTCTATCCCCGTGATCATTTGCTCGATCTGCCGCGGCTGGTGGAATTGACCGGACGCCAGTTGGTCGCGGTCAAGCCGGAACGACTGATGCGCATGCTGGCCAAGCACGACCTCAAGGTGTTGCCCGGCCTGCCCCCTCTGACCAGTTCGCCGTGCCTGTATGAAGAACGGCTGTTGCAGCAGCCGGAACTGCTGGTCGAATCCGGCCAGCCGGGGCTGCTGCTGGCGCTGTCGAGCAATGACTTCAAGGTCCTGCTCAGCAAGGCCAGCGCTGGCCAGTTCGCCGCGCCCCTGAGCCAGATCAAGCCTAACCTCGACCGCCCCGAAGCCGACAGCGCGGAGATCAGCCAGGCGGTGCAGAGCTTTACCGCGCGGCGCATCCAGAAGCGTCTGGAAGAAACCATCGAGATTCCGCCGTTGGCCCAGACGGCGCAGAAGATCATCAAGTTGCGGGTCGACCCGGACGCCACGGTGGATGACATCACCGGCGTAGTCGAGACCGATCCGGCACTCGCCGCGCAAGTGGTCAGTTGGGCTGCCTCGCCGTACTACGCCGCGCCGGGCAGGATTCGCTCGGTGGAAGATGCCATCGTTCGGGTGCTCGGCTTCGACCTGGTGATCAACCTGGCTCTGGGCCTGGCGCTGGGCAAGACCCTCAGCCTGCCCAGCGACCACCCGCAACAGGCGACGCCCTACTGGCAGCAGTCGATCTATACCGCGGCAGTGATCGAAGGATTGAATCGGGCCATTCCACGCGCCCAGCGCCCGGAGGCCGGGATCAGCTACCTGGCCGGGCTGTTACACAACTTCGGCTATCTGGTGCTCGCGCACGTCTTTCCGCCGCACTTCTCGTTGATCTGTCGGCACCTGGAAGTCAATCCACACCTGAGCCACAGCGCTATCGAGCAGCATTTGCTGGGCATCACGCGCGAGCAGATCGGGGCCTGGCTGATGCGCTACTGGGGGATGCCGGACGAGCTGTCGACAGCGTTGCGCTTTCAGCATGACCCGGACTACCAGGGCGAGCACGCCGGCCATGCCAATCTGGTCTGTCTGGCGGTACGCCTGCTGCGTAACCGCGGCATCGGCTCCGGGCCCTACAGCGAAATCCCGCAAGGGCTGTTCGACCGTCTCGGGCTCAGCCGCGAAAAAGCCAACGATGTGGTGAACAAGGTCCTCGATGCCGAGGCCGCACTGCGCGCGCTGGCGACGCAGATCCAGTCGCCGCACTGAATGGGGCCAGGGCTGCGCCGGCGTGGCGCTGCCCGACGCGCCGCTAGCCGCCGGCGCGGAAGCTCACCCGAGCGTCCACCAACCCGTCCCCGACCTGGCTGATGCTGACTTCCGCAAGCGTCGCGCCGGCCGCCTGCAGTTCGTCGAACCAACGTAACAGCGTGGCATAGGACGCTCCGGGCAGGGTCACCTGCACGCTGCCGTCGTTGCCAATGTCGAAACTCTCGATGGTCAGACCGCTCTGCTGCGCGCTCTGGGTGACCAGCCCCTGCAACTGCTCGGGAGCCAACGAGACTGGATTGCTGCGCGACATCTGCCGTGCCAGGTCGGTGTTCTGCTCCATGTAGGCATGAAGCACGCGCTGCTCCTGGAAGTACGCCTGCGCGTCACGCACCCGCTGCTGTGCCGGTTGCCAGAGCAGCAGATAGAACAGCACCACCAGCAGGAACGCACCGAGCAGGCTCAGCGACAACCGCTCGCGGGGCTGCAAGCGCTGCCAGCGCAACCACAGCGGGGATTCGGCCAGGCGCACGTGCATCTGTTGTCTCAGGTTCATCCTTGGCCTCCAATCACTACGCGCGCACTGACCGCGTCGCCGTCACGGCTGGCCGAGCCCAGCTGAACGCTTGCGCCGGTCTCGCCCAGGCGCTGGCGCAGCTGCTCCAGGGCCGCGAAATCGCTGGCGCGAACCTGAAGGGCGAGGTCGCCGCGGGCCTGGTTGTAGTCCAGCTGACTGATCGACACCGGAATGCCCTCGGCCATCGCCAGTGCAACCTCATCGAGCAGGCGCATGAATCCGGCCGAACTGCCTGCACGCTGGCCGATGTGCTCGTCGAACTGCGCACGCAGATTGACGATGCGCCGGTCATCCGGGAACAGCTCGCCGTACAGCGCCCGGCTGGCTTCGGCGTAGCGCTCGGCCTGACGTTCCAGCGACCAGGCCTGGGCGAAGTTGAAGATCAACTGCACCGCGAGCGCCAGCGCGAGCACCAGCATTACCGGTTTCCACCGTCCCAACCCGCTGCCGGCGACCTGCACGGCGAAATCGCCCTGCGCCAGATTCAGCGCCGCGGCGCGTCCTGATGCGAGGAAGCGATAGGGGTCGTCCAGATGCTGGTAATCATCGAGCGGTTCGGGCGCCTCGCTCAGGATGCCATGACCATGACGAGGCGCCGGGCATTGCGCGGCCAGATGCGGCCACTGGCTGCTGTCGAACGCCACTCGCGCTTCTGGCGCGCCACCCAACAGTGCGCGTCCGTCGATGAACAGCACCTGCGTGCCTTCGCGTGGCAGGAGGTCGGCGTCGACGTGAATGGCGACGATGGTCAGCCCGAGCGCCTGCAGATCCTCGAGCCAGTCAGCCAGCAGTTGCCTGCGAATGGCGATGACCCGCCGACGGCCATCTTCCAGCGCATCGCCATGGGTCAGGTGCAAATCGTCGACATTCTCGGCGAGCAATTCTTCGACCGCATAGGCCAGCGCCTGATTGACCCAGCGCGCCTTGCGCGTCGGTAGATTGACTGCAAACGCGCTGCAGGCCTCGGCCGGCAGCACCAGCGTCACCGCTGCGGGCGCGTGCTCGGCACACCGGCCCAGCGGGACCCAGCGACCGTCGCCCTCACCCGGCAGCCAATAGACCGGGGTGTCGGTGTCGAGCCGGGCGCCGCTTTCGGCAGGCAGAAACAGGCAGTCCATCCGCTATCGCTCTCCATCGTTGGTTTGGCGGGGCAGCCGTGGCGGCTGCCCCAGGTTTCGCTGAAGGACACGAACGTCACCGTCGTCCTCGCGTCGCAGCCGACTCACCAACGCCAGTCGGCGATCGCCCAGGCGCACTTCACTGGTGGCCTGAAAGAATTGACTCGTCACCGCCACGCGGGTGCCCTCCAGTTGGACACCGCCGAGCGCCGGTTGCGCCATGAAGGTCGCCACATCGCGAAACCCGCTGGCTCGCCGCGCCTGCACCAGCGCTTCAGCGGCGCTCAGGCTGAGGTTGTCGGCCAGACTCGACAGCACCATGGCACCGGCCGTATTGACGTTGAGCGGCGTGTCGGCCGGCAACGTGGCGACATGCGGCGCCAGGCGCTGGAAATCTTCGTCGCGCATGTCGAGCAGCAAGCGTAGCTCCGAAAGGTCCTCGAGGCGCCGTCCGGCGGTGCGATAAGGCGGGTCGAGCAGCAGGTAGGCATTGTCCTCGGCACCGTACTCGCCAGTGGGCTGCTGGTCGCTGTCCAGCCAGTCGACCAGCCGCTCGGCATAGGGTTCGCTGATCTGCAGGCGCAGCAGCAGCCGACGAAATTGTGCCAGCGCCGCCGCGTTGGGCTGTTGCTGCTGCACCAGGCTGTTAAGGTTGAACCGCCCGGACAGATCCTCGATACGGACCTGAACCTGCCCCTGCCCTTCATCCAGATCGTACGCGGGCTGCGGTAACGCCCAGGGCTCGAGCAGATGATCGACCGGGGGTTGTCCGGTGCCGTTGCCCGACGCCCGCAGATCGCGGCGCAGTATCGACTGGGCCAGGGCTTCGCCGCCCAGGGCGTAGTGCCAGGCCTGGCGGGCCTGTGCCTGGTTGGCCGTGCCGCGGATCGACAGTTGCTGGCGGGCGATCATGCCGGCGCAGACCACGGTGACGATGGCGACCACCAGCAGCACGGTGATCAGGGCGACGCCACGCTCGGCCTTCATTGCAATTCGTCCTCGGTCACCGGCTCGGGCACGCCCTGGGAATCCGGCTGGACGAACTGCGGCGCCGGCGTCGGCCCGTCGGGCAGGCGCAGCAGCCGGGTGATGGTGCCGTAGCGCCGATGGTCGAACGACACCTCGACCGCAACCGGCAGACGCCGCGCCTGGTCTTCCGGGTCACCCCGGCCGAAGTCGAACGGCGGCCACTCCTCATGCCAGCTGTTCTGCGCATCGAGGTAGCGCAAGCGCCATTCCGAGACCTCGTCGAGCACCCGTTGTACCCTCGGCTCACTGTCGACGTCCCGATCGAGCACCACCCAGTAGTGCCGCTCCAGGCTGTCACCGGCCAGGTGCCAACGGACCCGCTGCAGGTTCGCCCGACGCAGCCCGGTGGGATTGCGCCAGCCGCTGCGGGTCAGTTCCAGAGCGGCGCCGCCTTCCATGCTCGACAGCTGGCCGATGAAGGCGTTCTGCTCATCACCGTAGCCGTCGCGCACCGGTCGCGGCACGGCCTGTAGCAGATCCTGTTCGAGACGCCATACGGCTCGTCCCAACTCGCGCAACTGGACTTCCTGCGCGCGCACCACTTCATCGCTGCGCAACACAGCTTCGAGCATGCGGTAGGTCGCCAGCCCCAACAGGGCGAACAGGGCGATGGCGATCAGCAGTTCCAGCAAGGTGAAGCCCGTCATGGCGCGAGGTATCACGGCCCGGCTGCTCATGGATCGACCCCGACGAAGCCGGTCAGGCTGGTCACCGCGCGCTGGTCGATCGAGCCGCGGTTGCCGCCACGCCCTTCGGCAGCCGCGACCCAGACGCGGATACGCAGCAGGCCGGGCGTGCCACTGGTCTGAACCTCACTGAGCGTTTGCCACCGGCGACCGCCGAACTCCACGTCCTGATCTTCTCGACCGACGCTGGGCGCGGGCTGTTGGAGTTGCAACTCGGTGAGTCGGTTGTCGGCGATCCAGCCGGCCAGCGTCAGCGCCTCCAGCCGCCCGGCGTTGTTCACGCTGCGCCCGGCGGCGGTCAGCACCACCGCGGCCACGATGGCGAAGATCGCCAATGCCACCAGCACTTCCAGCAGGGTGAAACCAGGCGAACGGGACGGCTCGCCGCTCATCGGCGCGCATCCTGCGGTTCGGCGCGCGGCATGCGAAAGCCATCGCTGGACACGACCCAGCGGGTGCCGCCTGGGCGTTGATCGGAAAAGGTCAGCGTGAACGGCGAAAGCTCGCCGCTCGAAAGGATCAGCAGCTGTGGCTGCACGCGGGGCGCACGACGACGCTCGCGGTCACGCTCATCGGACAGTCCGATAGGATCATCCTCGCGCTTGACCGGCGCGATCAGCTTCAGCGGCGCGCCATCGAGCTCCAGCTCCAGCCGTATCCACTCCGGCGCCTGGTGCGCCTCGCCGTCTCCGGCATCGCGCCAGCGCGCGTCAGTCTCGTCGTAGTGCATCACGCGATAACCGTCACGGCTGATCAGCAGGCCGTACTCTCGGCTGTCGAGCACCGCTTCGTCGGCCATCAGGCCAATCAGCGTCGCCAGTCGCTGCGCCTCGTCTCGCACTTCACGGGACGAACTGGAACTGCCCATCGACAGCATCGCCAGCCCCACCAGGCTGCCGAGAATAACGATCACGACCAACAGCTCGATCAGCGTGAAGCCGCCGTCCCGACGCGCCCGATGCATCGATCAGAGGTCCCAGTTGCCGATATCCGCGTTCAGCTCGGAGCCGCCCTGCTTGCCATCGGCACCGTAGGAGTACAGATCGAACGGGCCCTGGGTTCCTGGCGACAGGTATTGGTATTCATTGCCCCATGGGTCCTTGGGCACGCGCTTGAGGTAACCGTCGCGGTTCCAGTTCTTCGGCTGCGGGTTGCCACCGGGCTTTTCCACCAGCGCGTCCAGGCCCTGTTGGGTGCTGGGGTAGGCGTAGTTATCCAGTTTGTACATGTCCAGGGCGGCGCTGATGGCCTTGATGTCACCCTTGGCCACGGTCACCTTGGCCTGATCCGGACGGTTCATCACCTGCGGCACCACCAGCGCGGCGAGGATGCCGAGGATGACCACCACGACCATGATTTCGATGAGGGTGAAGCCCCTCTGTGTGCGTTCGTTCAACGTCATGCTCACTAGCCCACCAGTTGATTGAGAGAAAGAATCGGCAGCAGGATCGCCAGGACGATCACCAATACCACGGCCCCCATGAACACCAGCATGAAGGGCTCGAAAAGACCGACCAGCAACGAGACCTGCGCGGCCAGGTCGTTTTCCTGGTTACGCGCGGTCCGGGCGAGCATCTGGTCCAGCTCGCCGGATTTCTCGCCGCTGGCGATCATGTGCAGCATCATCGGCGGGAACTCGCCGGTGGCGTCCAGGGCACGGGTCAGGCTGCCGCCCTCGCGTACCCGCTGCGCCGCCTCGATGACTTTGTCGCGAATGCGCAGGTTGGCGATCACCGCCGCGGCAATGCCGAGCGCATCCACCAGCGGCACACCGCTGCGGGTGAGGATCGCCAGGGTCGAGGCGAAACGCGCCGTATTGGTCGCGCGCGCCAGACGCCCTACCAGCGGGATACGCAGGATCAGCGCGTGCCAGCGACGCTTGATGTTTTCGTCGCGCAGCGCCTGGCGCATGCCGAAGCCAGCCACGACGATGCCCACGAACATCAGCCAGCCCCAGCGCTGCACCGCCTCGCTCACGGCAATCAGCCCGGTGGTCAACGCCGGCAGCGACTGGCCGGTGTTGACGAAGACCTTCACCACATCCGGCACCACGTAGCCCAGCAACAACACCACAATCGCCAGCGAAGCGACCAACAGGATCACCGGGTACAGCAATGCCAACTGGATCTTCTGCCGTGACTGCTGGCGCTGATCGGTGTAGTCAGCCAACTGGTCGAGGACCAGTCCAAGGTGCCCGGCATGCTCGCCTGCCGCCACCGTCGCTCGATAAAGCTCCGGAAAGGCGGAGGGGTATTCGCGCAGCGACCCCGCCAGGCTGTGGCCCTCCATCACCCGGGCGCGGACGGCCAGCAGCATCGACTTGATCTTTTGCGAGGTCGATTGCGCCGCCGCGGCGCGCAAGGCTTCCTCGATGGGCAGCGCGGCCTGGACCAGCGTGGCGAGCTGACGGGTCACCAGCGCCAGGTCGCGCGCCGACAACCCGCGACCAAAGGCGAAGCCGCCGCCAGTGGTGTCTTCCCGGGCCTTGGCCTGTTTCACCTCCAGCGGCGACCATTGCTTTTCGCGCAGCAACTGACGCGCCTGCCGCGCGCTATCGGCCTCGATCAACCCTTTCTGCTCACGCCCACGCGGGTCGAGGGCGATATATTCGAATGCCGCCATCAGCGCGATTCTCCACCGCCACGGCGTTCAACCGGGCGTGCGGGCCTCCCCCGCTCCGCAGCCCGATGACGGACGCCGCGCTCGATCCTGCGCAGTGCCTGCGGGGCCCATGTAGCGGTACAACTCATCAACTATTCCTCGCGGGTCACGCGCAATACTTCTTCGATGGTGGTCACGCCTTCACGCACCTTGCGCAGGCCATCGTCGCGGATGCTCGGGCCCAGCCGGCGCGCGTGGCGGAGCATCTCCTGCTCCGGCGCGCGGGTATGGATCATGCTGCGCAGGGTGTCGTCGAACATCACCAGCTCGTAGATACCGGTTCGCCCTCGATAGCCCAACTGGCGGCACAGATCGCACCCCTCGGCGTGATACAGCGTCGGCGCCTCGCTCGGGGCGAGCCCGAACAACGCGCACTCGGCCTCGTCGGCGACATAGGCGCGTTTGCAGTCATTACACAGCACCCGGACGAGGCGCTGGGCCAGCACGCCGAGCAGCGAGGATGAAATCAGGAAGGGTTCGACACCCATGTCCACCAGACGCGTGACCGCACCGATGGCGCTGTTGGTGTGCAGCGTGGACAGCACCAGGTGGCCGGTGAGCGAGGCCTGCACCGCCATGTCGGCGGTTTCCTGGTCGCGGATTTCGCCGACCATCACCACGTCCGGATCCTGGCGCAGGATCGCGCGCAGCCCCCGGGCGAAGGTCATGTCGACCTTGGTGTTGACCTGGGTCTGGCCGATGCCTTCGAGGTTATATTCGATCGGGTCCTCGACGGTGAGGATGTTGCGCGAGCGGTCGTTGAGCGTGACCAGGCTGGCATACAGCGTGGTGGTCTTGCCCGAGCCGGTCGGGCCGGTGACCAGGATGATGCCGTGAGGCTTCTGCACCGCCTGTTCCATCACCTGGCGATCGTGATCGCTCATGCCGAGATGTCGCAATGTCAGGCGGCCAGCCTGCTTGTCGAGCAGACGCAGCACCACCCGTTCGCCATTGGCCGAGGGCAAGGTGGAGACGCGGATATCGACCTCCCGGCCGCCGACCCGCAGGGAAATCCGGCCGTCCTGAGGGATGCGTTTTTCGGCAATGTCCAGCCGCGCCATGACCTTGATGCGTGACACCAGCAACGCCGCCAGCTCGCGCTTGGGCTGAACCACTTCACGCAGGATGCCGTCGATCCGGAAGCGGATCACCAGGCGTTTCTCGAAAGTCTCGACGTGGATATCCGAAGCGTTTTCCTTGATCGCCTCGCCAAGAATGGCATTGATCAGGCGAATGATCGGCGCATCGTCTTCCTGCTCGAGCAGGTCTTCGGTCTCCTGGATCTGGTCGGCCAGGCTGTGCAGGTCCATCTCGTCGCCCAGCCCTTCGACCATCAGCATCGCGGCCGAGGAGTCGTGCTGGTAGGCGGCACTCAGCGCCTGCTCGAATTCGTCCTGGGCCAGCCATTGCATCGCCAGCGGGCCACCGGCGACGCGTTGAGCCTCCTGCAGCGCGGTCAGCGGGGCGCCTTCGCGGGCACACAGCCGCAGGCCTTCCGGACGGTCCAGGAGAATCACGCCGTGACGCCGAGCGAAGGCGAACGGCAGACGCCGCTGGACCGGCTCTTCAAACAGCGTGGTCATCTCGTTCACATCCAGTTCGGCCATGGCTGAATTTCTCGCGAGCAATGCAATCGAAGTTCGTCGGCAGTCCGAAGTCGGCGCAACCAACCACTTTGGACTACAAGGAATGCATGACATTGCAAACCGCTGACAGTTTTTTCCGCGCTGTCGAACCGGGTCGGCCGCAAAACGGCACCCAGGTCGAATATAGACAACGCCTGCGACGAATACCCCGTCTATGGCCCGTCATTCATGATTGCGCCGCGCATAACCCGGCGTCTGCGTGTGTGGCATGGCTGCAAGCCAATACCGGCGCAGCCTGCAGCGATACCTAGCAACCTAACAGTCACGAAGTGAACGCAGAGGCGCCTTCGGGTTCCGATTAAAACAGTTGTTTGATTTTCTCGGCGCTTGCAGAATGCCGCGCCGCAGCAGGCTCAAACCAGCAGTGCGGGGGCCCGTAGCCGATACAAACACTCGACCGCCATTCGCAGTGGTCGGGCGAACAGGACCACCAGCGGTCCGAGGGACGGCCTACCGTGCCGAGATCGCTGGTTACGATCAAGCAGGAGAACAAGAACAATGCATATTGGTGTTCCTCTCGAAACCAGGCCCGGTGAAACGCGCGTTGCCGCAACACCGGAAACCGTCAAGAAGCTGATCGGCCAAGGGCATCGGGTCACGGTGCAGAGCGGGGCTGGCGTACAGGCCAGCGTCCCGGACAGTGCCTATGAGGCGGCAGGCGCTACCATCGCCGATGCCGCTGCGGCGTTCGCAGCAGAGATCCTGCTGAAGGTGAGCGCACCGAGCGAAACCGAACTGGCGCAGATGCAGCCAGGCACGGTGCTGATCGGCATGCTCAATCCCTTCGACAACGACAACATCGCGCGCATGGCCGCACGCGGCATCACCGCATTCGCCCTGGAAGCGGCGCCGCGCACCTCGCGCGCGCAGAGCCTGGACGTGCTGTCGTCGCAGGCCAACATCGCCGGCTACAAGGCGGTGATGGTCGCCGCCAATCAGTATCCGCGCTTCATGCCGATGCTGATGACCGCCGCCGGCACGGTGAAAGCCGCACGGGTGCTGATCCTCGGCGCGGGCGTCGCCGGCTTGCAGGCGATTGCCACGGCCAAGCGCCTGGGCGCGGTGATCGAGGCCTCGGACGTGCGTCCGGCGGTGAAGGAGCAGATCGAATCGCTGGGCGCCAAGTTCGTCGACGTGCCATTCGAGACCGACGAGGAGCGTGAGTGCGCAGAAGGTGTCGGCGGCTATGCGCGACCGATGCCGGCGTCCTGGATGACCCGTCAGGCTCAGGCTGTGCATGAGCGCGCCAAGCAGGCCGACATCATCATCACCACCGCGCTGATCCCGGGCCGCAAGGCACCGACGCTGTTGCAGGAAGAGACCGTGCAGCAGATGAAACCCGGCTCGGTGGTGATCGACCTCGCCGCGTCCCAGGGCGGCAACTGCCCGTTGACCGAAGCCGATCAGGTGGTGGTCAAGCATGGGGTGACGCTGGTCGGCTACACCAACCTGGCGACCCTCGTGCCGGCGGATGCCTCGGCGCTGTACGCGCGCAACCTGCTGGACTTCCTCAAGCTGGTGATCGATGGCGACGCCCGGTTCCAGCTCAATCTCGAAGACGACATCGTCGCCGCGTGCCTGATGTGCCGTGACGGCCAGATCGTGCGCACCAACGGTTAAGGGAGCCTTGCAATGGACCTGATTTCTGACGGCATCTACAACCTGATCATCTTCGTGCTGGCGATCTACGTCGGCTACCACGTGGTCTGGAACGTCACCCCCGCGCTGCACACGCCGCTGATGGCGGTCACCAACGCGATTTCGGCAATCGTCATCGTCGGCGCCATGCTCGCCGCCGCCCTGACCGTCACTCCGATGGGCAAGCTGATGGGCACCCTGGCCGTGACCCTGGCTGCGGTCAATGTTTTCGGTGGCTTCCTGGTCACCCGCCGCATGCTGGAAATGTTCAAGAAGAAGGAGCGCGCGCCCGTTGCCGGCAGCGCCAAGGCGGAGTCCAAGCCATGAGCATGAACCTGATCACCCTGCTCTACCTCATCGCTTCGGTGAGTTTCATCCAGGCCTTGAAAGGCCTGTCGCACCCCACCACCTCACGCCGTGGCAACCTGTTTGGCATGATCGGCATGGGCATCGCCGTGGTCACCACGGTGTTCCTCGTGTTCAAGCTCGGCTCACAGCTGGCCGAGAGCGCCAGCCCCTGGAGCGGCCTGGGCTTTATCGTCCTCGGCCTGCTGATCGGCGGCAGCATCGGCACGCTGATGGCCAAGCGCGTCGAGATGACCAAAATGCCCGAGCTGGTTGCCTTCATGCACAGCATGATCGGCCTGGCCGCGGTGTTCATCGCCATCGCCGCGGTGCTCGAGCCGCAATCGCTGGGTATCGTCCAGGCCATCGGCTATCCGATTCCGGCCGGTAACCGCCTGGAGCTGTTCCTCGGTGCGGCGATCGGCGCCATCACCTTCTCCGGCTCGGTGATCGCCTTCGGCAAGCTGTCTGGCAAGTACAAGTTCCGCCTGTTCCAGGGCGCGCCAGTGGTGTTCGCCAACCAGCACAAGATCAACCTCGCCGTTGGCGTGGCGATCCTGGTGCTGGGCCTGATCTACACCTTCAGCGGCAACTTCACCGCGTTCATGCTGCTGGTGGCGCTGGCCTTCGTGATCGGCGTGCTGATCATCATCCCCATCGGCGGCGCCGACATGCCGGTGGTGGTCTCGATGCTCAACAGCTACTCGGGCTGGGCGGCAGCCGGTATCGGCTTTTCGCTGAACAACTCGATGCTGATCATCGCCGGCTCCCTGGTCGGTTCGAGCGGCGCGATCCTCTCCTACATCATGTGCAAGGCGATGAACCGCTCGTTCTTCAACGTGATCCTTGGCGGCTTCGGTGGTGACGCCGATGCCGGCCCTGCCAAGGGCAGCCAGGAGCAGCGTCCGGTCAAATCGGGTTCCAGCGATGACGCGGCATTCCTGCTGTCGAACGCCGACACCGTGATCATCGTCCCCGGCTACGGCCTGGCGGTGGCCCGCGCGCAGCACGCGCTGATGGAACTGGCCGAGAAGCTGACCCATATGGGCGTGACCGTGAAGTACGCGATCCACCCGGTCGCTGGTCGCATGCCCGGCCACATGAACGTGTTGCTGGCCGAAGCCGAAGTGCCTTACGAGCAGGTCTTCGAGATGGACGACATCAACTCCGAGTTCGGCCAGGCCGACGTGGTGCTGGTGCTGGGCGCCAACGACGTGGTCAACCCAGCGGCGAAGAACGATCCGAAGTCGCCCATCGCCGGCATGCCGATCCTCGAGGCGTACAAGGCCAAGACGGTCATCGTCAACAAGCGCTCCATGGCCAGCGGCTATGCGGGGCTCGATAACGAGCTGTTCTACATGGACAAGACCATGATGGTCTTCGGCGATGCCAAGAAGGTCGTCGAGGACATGGTCAAGGCCGTGGAATAAGCACGGCGCCGCGTCATCCGAAACCCCTCCCGGCATCGCCGCGAGGGGTTTTGTTTTGCCGGTCGACGCGTCGGGCCGCGTCGAAGCGCACTGGCGTCCGATGCGGAACGGTTATTGCCTTGTACGTTAGCAACCTGAAAACGAATAGCTAGCAATCAAGGAGACACCGCCATGTTGGCCGAATCCCGCCGCGGCGTCATTTGCACCCCTCACCCCACTGCCACGGCCGCGGGCATGCGAATGCTCGATGCTGGCGGCAGCGCTATCGATGCGATGCTCGCCGCCAGTGCCATGCTCGCCGCCGTCTATCCGCACATGACCGGCCTGGGTGGTGATGCACTCTGGATGATCCATGACCGCCGCGTGCGCACCATTGTGGGGATCGGCCAGGCGGGGTGCCGGCTCCCGGCCGGAGGCAGGATCGATTTGCGCGGACCCGGCGCGGTCGCGACCACCGCGGGCGCACTGGCCAGTTGGCAGATCGCGCACGCCATCAGCCGCGACGAATGGGGGTCACGCCTGGGCTGGTCCGATCTGCTCGGCGACGCCGCCGAGACCGCCCAGCAAGGGGTGGAAATCTCCGCCTCGCAACTGTTCTGGCAGGAGCAGCGAAAGGATCTGATCGAAGGCCTGCCCGACCTTCTTCGGCTGTGCAAGGCCGACGGCCGCTGGTTGCAGCAGGGCGACCGGCTGCGCCAGCCGCAACTGGCCGACACCTTGCGCCAGCTGGCCCGCCACGGCGTGCAGGACTTCTATCAAGGCGAGTTGGCGCGGGCCTTTGCCGAAGCGTTCAACCGGCTCGATTGTGGCTTGACGCTGGACGATCTGGCCGTCACGCGCGCCGAGCAAGTCAAGCCGATCTCCGTGCGTTACCGCCAGGGTCGTCTGTTCAATGTCGCACCGCCCTGCCAGGGCCTGTACACGCTGCAAGCCATGGCGGCCCTGCAACACACGCCCATCGCCGAGAGCGGCAGTGGCAGCGCCCGCTATTACCACTTCCTCGTCGAGGCGATCAAACAAGGACTGTTGCGCCGCAACAGCGAGTTGCACGATCCGCGCGCCAGCGGCTGGGACTATGCCGCCGGCCTTTCGAACGCCAGTGTCGCGGGTTACGCCGAGCGCATCGATGCCCAGCATGCCGCGCCCTGGGCGGAGCCAGGGCGCCCGGCCGACACCGTCTGGATGGCGGCCACCGACGCCGAAGGCCGTACCGCCTGCCTGATCCAGAGCCTGTTCCACGACTTCGGCTCCGGCTGCATCCTGGGCGACACCGGCGTGCTCTGGCAGAACCGCGCCGCAGGCTTCAGCGCCAACCCCGAGCATCCCAACGCCTGGGCGCCCGGCAAGCGTCCAGCACACACGCTCAACCCCTCCTGCTACCTGGCCGACGATGGTCGACGCCTGTTCTTCGGCACCCAGGGCGGTGATGGCCAGCCGCAGACGCAGATGGTGCTGGCCACGCAACTGGTCGACTTCGAGCGTCCGATCGAGCAGGCCCTGCGCACGCCGCGCTTCCTGCTCGGGCGCAGCTTCTTCGACAGCACCGACAACCTGAAACTGGAAGCGGACATCGAGCCCGAGGTGATCGAGACGCTCAAAACCATGGGACATGAGATCGAGATCATCCCTGCGCTCAGCCCGTTTACCGGGCAGGCGGGCGCGATTGCCATCGAAACCGACGGCCGCCGCTTTGCGATGCACGACCCCCGCGGGCAGGGCAACAGTCTCGGACAGTGAGCGAGCGGATGAGGCTGCGGCGTTCTGACGTGGTTGATCGCGCGGGGCAAGTGCCGATAATGCAGGATTGCTAGCGCTCATCGCTCGCAGGTCGCCATGACGGAGTCGCAGGAACTATGGGGTCGAGGACCGTTACCAGCAAACAGATCGAAGTCCAGCGTATCGTCGATGCGCTGTCGCGGGCCATCGCCCAGCACCGCTTGCACCCCGGCACGCGCCTGATCGAAGCCCAGATCGTCGACGCACTCAACGCCAATCGCAACCATGTGCAAAGTGCGTTGCAGCGTCTGGCCATGCAGCGCATCGTCACCATCGAACCGAACCGGGGCGCGCTGGTGGCGCAACCAAGTGCCAAGGAGGCGCGGGATGTCTTCGCCGCGCGACGTGCTATCGAGCGCGCCATCGTCGAAAGCATCACCCCTGATGTCATGCGCCTGCACCGCCAGCGCACGGCGGCCCATATGCGCAGCGAGCGCAAGGCTACCAACGCCAGCGACCGCCGGGATATCGTGCGCGAACTCAGCGAATTTCATCTGATGCTCGGCGAAATCAGCGGCAACGCAGTGCTCGCTGAGATGCTCGGCAACCTGATGGTGCGCAGCTCGCTGATCGTCGCGCTCTACCAGCGCAACGACCATCCGGCCTGCGCCTCCGACGAGCATGAGCAGATCATCGGCGCGCTGGAGCGAGGCGACCGCCAGACAGCGGTGCGGGTGATGATCGAACACCTGGATGAGCTGGAGGCTCAGCTCGCGCTCGAAGCGCTTGCCGAGCCCGAGGTGGACCTCCGCCAGATACTCGGGGCCCTCTGACTCAGGCCGGGAGACCGAACACCTGCGCCAGGTGCCGCTCGTACCGCGCGACGTCCGCCTCGATGGCGGGGCGCTTCATCACATCGACACAGAGAAAGGTCGGCAAGGCGCTCATGCCGAGGAATTCGTTGGCCTTGTGGAACGGGAAGTAGACGGCATCCACACCACGACCGGCAAAGAAGTCCGACGGATCGTCGAATGCTTGCTGCGGCGCGTTCCAGGTCGCTGAGATCATGTACTGCTTGCCCTGCAGCAGTCCGCCGCTGCCGTACTTCTGCGAGGCGTCCGAGCGGGTCCGCCCGTCGTTGGCATAAAGACTGCCGTGACCTTCGGTGAACACTTCGTCGACGTAGCGCTTGACCGTCCAGGGCGCGCCCATCCACCAGCCCGGCATCTGATAGACGATCACATCGGCCCAAAGGTATTTGGCGACTTCCTCAGCCAGGTCGTAGCCCTGGTCGATTTCGGTGACTTTGACATCGAAGCCCGCGCGGTCGAGGAAGGCGAGTGCGGCCTGATGCAGGGTGGCGTTGTAGCGACCTTCGGAGTGGGCGAAATTCTTCCCACCGTTGAGCAGTAGTACTTTTTTCATGAAAGAACCCGAGTCATGTTTGATGGCGGCAGCTTAAGCGGACGCCATACGGCTGGAAACCCGTTCCACGCGCAAATGACCTTTGACTCAAGCTCAGCAATCTCTGGCGCTGTGTTGCGTTAGCGTTGCCATTCATCAACCGGGAGCGACGCCATGCCAGACACGTGCGGATTCATTCTCCACGCCCACACCCGACCGGGAAAAGCCGAGGCATTCGAAGCGATGTTTCGCGCCTACGTCGAACCCAGCCGAGCCGAGCCTGGCTGCATCGAGTACCACATGCTGCGCGATCAACAGGACCCGAACCTGTTTATCTTCTTCGAGGTGTGGACGAGTGCCGAAGACCTGGCCGTGCACATGGCGCTGCCCCATATGCAGCACTTCCATGCGCAGCGCATGGAATACCTGAGCCAGGATCTGGTGGTCCGTCCGATCGAAATGCTGAGCCACGCATCGGCCACTGCGATACCGCGCTAGCGTGGAGCCAGGAGCTGCGGCAACGCGCGCTCGAAGGTCTGCCGGCCCGCCTTGAACCCCATCAGTGGCGGGCTGATCTGTGCAATGACAGCCGCTGGCGAGGGCGCGTCGAAGACGATGAAGTCAGCCCGACAGCCCGGTTCCAGTCCGTAATCGGCCAGACGTAACAGGCGCGCCGATTGACTGGAGACCCAGCCGAGGCAATCGAGCAGCTCCGCCTCGGTCGCCAGTTGCGTGACATTGGCGAAGAGGTTGGCCTGCCGCACCAGCGAGGCGTCGCCGTAGGGGGTGAACGGGTTGCCGATGTTGTTGGTCGACAATGAGCAGGTAACACCGCAGCGATGCAGTTGCGCCAGCGGTGCGACACCACGGGGCTTGTCATGGAACCGGTCGCGCGCAGTCAGAAAGAGATCGGTGGAGGGCAATGCGGTCACGCTCACGCCCGCCTGCGCCAGCGCCTGCGCCACTTCCTCGAGATGCCCCAGCGGCAGCGCGGAAAGTTTGGTCACATGGCCCACCGCAACCCGGCCCTGCCAGCCATGCAGTTCGGTGCAGCGAATCACTTCGCCAAGGGTCATGCCCTCGGGATTGAGATCGAAATCCAGATGAAAATCCAGGTCGCGGTCATAGCGCACCGCCAGCTCGAACAGGCGACGTATCTGCGCCTCGGGATCGCTGTCGGTATAGGGGCATCCGCCGAGCACTTCAGCGCCTTTTTCCAGCGCCTGGCACAGCAGCGACTCCGTGCCGGGGCTGTCGAGCATGCCCTCCTGAGGAAACACGCAGATCTCGAGCGTAATGGCCCATGCGTAATCGTACTTCAGTCGCTCGATGGCGTTAAAACCTGCGAGGCCGATCTGCGGGTCGATCTCGACATGCGTGCGCATGTGAGTGGTGCCCTGCATGATCGCCTTCTCCACGACCTGCGCGCCGCGCGCATAGACGTCCGCCTCGGTGAACGAGGCCTTGGCAATCCGCGTCTGGGCGATGGCTTCGGCGAGCGTGCCCTCGGCCAGTTGGCAGCGTTCCAGGATGCACGCCTTGTCCAGATGAATATGGGTTTCAACCAGCCCGGGCAAGACCAGGCGCCCACCCAGGTCCAGCACCTGTGGCGAACTGCCGGGACTGAATCGGCTGACGAAATGCCCCCGCTCGATCAGCAGTTCGCTCAACGGCTCGGTACCGCTGCGCCGCGCATTGAGAAGGTGCAAGGCGTTCATGCGGCGGCTCCTTGGCCCAGATAGGCGGCTTCCAGGTCGCGGTCGCCCCGCAGTTGTTCGGCCGTGCCGGATTTGACGATACGACCGGTTTCCAGCACATAGGCGCGGTCGGCAACCTGCAAGGCGAGATTGGCCATCTGGTCGACCAGCAGCAAGGTCACCCCCTCGTCGCGCAGACCCGCCAAGGCGTCGTACAGCTCGCCGATCATCGCGGGCGAGAGGCCGAGAGACGGCTCGTCGAGCAGCAGAATCTTCGGTTTGGCCATCAACCCCCGGCCCACGGCCACCATCTGTTGTTCCCCGCCGGAGAGAAGCCCCGCCGGACTGTCGATGCGATCGCGTAACCGCGGAAAGCGCCTGAGGATGGCCTCGATTTCCGCCTCGGCGTCGAACGCCTCGATGCGCGAATAGCCGCCCAGCAAAAGATTGTCCCGTACGCTGAGCTGCGCGAACACCTGCCGTCCTTCCGGCACCAGCGCCAGGCCACGGGTCGCGATAGTGCTGGCGTCCTCGCGTTCGATGTTCCGGTTGTCCAGCACGATGCTGCCAGAGGTGGCCGGATGAAGACCGGCCAGGCATTTGAGAATGCTCGATTTGCCGGCGCCGTTCGCCCCGAGAATGGCGATCAGCTCGCCGGGATTGACGACCAGGCTGATGCCTTCGACCACCGGCGCAGCTCCGTAATCCACCACCAGATCGTTGATGTACAAGCGTGCGTCGCGTGAACCGGCCCAGGGCTCGTCGCGCGGTGGCGCCTGGTAGCGCGTGCCGCCCAGGTACGCGGCGACCACCCGCGGATTGGCCCGGACCTCCTCGGGCAGGCCCCAGGCAATCGGCTTCCCGGCATCGAGCACCAGAATCCGCTCGGAGACCGCCATCACCAGCGCCATGTCATGCTCGACCAGAATCACCGCGATGTCGAAGCCGGCAAGCACCTTGAACAATGCGGCGAGGCTGTCGGTATCGGCACGACCGAGGCCGGCAGCCGGTTCGTCCAGCAGCAGCACGTTGGGCCGTGACGCCAGCGCACGAGCGATCTCCACCAGACGGCGGTCGACATGGGGCAGATCATCAGCCGGGGTGTTGACCGAACCGCGATAGCCCACCAGTGCCAGCAGGTGAAGCGCCAGCTCTCGCTGCTGTGCATCGGGGCGTCGGAAGATGCTGCCCAGACGGCCCTGTTGCAGACCGGCGAGAACGTTTTCCAGCACCGTCAGTTCACCGAACAGTTGGGTCGTCTGGTAGGTTCGCGAGATGCCCGCGCGGGCGATCTTCCAGGCGGGCAGACCGGCGACCTCGTTGTTGAGGCGAATGCTGCCGCTGTCCGGCGCGTAGAACCCGCTGATCATGTTGAGCACCGTGGTTTTGCCAGCGCCGTTGGGCCCGATGATGCTGGTGATGCTACCCGGTGGCGCCTCGAAGCTGACGCCGTCCGCTGCCTGCACACCGCCAAAGCCGATGCTGATGTTCTCGACCTCAAGCCCGGCGGATTGCCGGGCATTGCCGAAAAACCCGGCCAGCAGGGCCTGATTGGCGACAGCGGGAGGCAGCACCCTGTCCGGACGCAACCACAGTCGGGCGAGGCTGCCGAGCAGGCCGCGCGGGGCGACCCAGAGCACCGCGAGCAGCAATGCGGAAAACATCAGCAACCGATATTCGGCGAAATCCGCCAGCAGCTCTGGCAAGAGGACGATCAGCAGCGCGCCGAGCAGCGGCCCGAACAGCGTGCCGGCGCCGCCGACGATCACCGCCAGGACGAACAGGATCGACTGTGAAAACGGAAACGAGGCCGGGTTGATGAACATCATCAGCGGCGCCACCAGCGCACCGGCAAACCCGGTCAGGAACGCCGACAGCGCAAAGGCGAGGGTCTTGGTCTGTACCGGGTTGAAGCCGAGCGAGCGTGCCGCGATCTCGGAAGCCTTCACCGCCCGCATCGCCGTACCCCAGCCACTGTGTCGCAAGCGCTGATAGAAGATCAGCGCGCCGACCATCATTGCGCTGGCGATCAGTGCCATCACGACGGCCGGGTCCAATGCGCCGATTTCCGGCATCGGAATACCCATCAGACCATTCGCGCCGCCCGTCAGCCCGCGCCATTCGATCAGGCCATGGTGCACCACCAGCGCGAAGGCGATGGTGATCATCGCCAGGTAGGGGCCACTGACCCGCAGCGCCGGAATCGCCAGCAGCGCGCCGACCGCCCCGCACAGCAGCGCAGCGGCGAACATCGACAACGCCAGCGGCACTCCGGCCATGGTCAGCAGCGCCGAGGCATATGCGCCGATGGCGTAGAACGCGATATGGCCGAAGGATATCTGCCCGCTGAGGCCGATCAGGATGTTGAGCCCGACGCCGACCACCACCGTCAGCGCGAAGAAGCTGAAAACCAGTAACGAATAGCTGTCGAGCATCAGCGAGAGCGCCGTGCTCGCGGCCGCCAGCACGGCGATGCCTGCCGGGGCGAGAATCGAAGTCTTCATACTTTCACCAGTGTCTTGCTGCCGAACAGCCCGTTGGGCCGTAACGCCAGCGCCAGGATGACCAGCGCGAAGGTGAACAGCTGGGTGAAGGCCGATCCGAAGTAGAGCGTCACTACCGCCTCCACCAAGCCGAACAGCAACCCCGCAGCGAATACCCCGCTGGCACTGGCGATTCCGCCGAGGATGGCGACGGCAAACGCCTTGAGGCCGAACAAGGTGCCCATTTCGGCACTGACGTTGAACAACGGAGCGATCAGCAGTCCGGCAATCGCGGCGAACACCGCCGACACCGCGAAGGAAATCGCCACCACGCGGTTGACCCTGATGCCCATCAAGCGGGCCGCGACCGGATTCTGCACGCAGGCTTCCAGCACCTTGCCCAGGCGCGTATAGCGACGCACCAGCAGCAATGCCAGCGCGATGCCGGCCCCGACCAGCGGGATCAGCATCTGCAGCAGCGAAATGTTCGAGCCGAACAGCGCCACGCTGGTCGTCGCCAACTCCGAGGTGAACTGCCTGGGCTCCTTGCCAAAGGTGAACATCGCCAGGTTATCGACGAGGATTCCCGCCGCCACCGTCGCCATCAGCCAGGCTTCCGATCCACGCGAATGGAAGGGGCGGACCAGAAAGCGCTCCACCGCCAGCCCATAGAGGGCACACAGTGCGAGCGTCATCGGGATGGCCAGCCACAACGGCCAGCCCCAGGTGATGTGCAAGCTGTAGCCCAGCACCGCGCCGACCATCATGGCGCTGCCCTGGGCGAAGTTGACGGTCCGCGAGACGACGTAGGTCATGTGGAAACCCAGCGCCAGCAAGGCATACATGCTGCCCAGCCCGAGCCCGGTGACAATGGCGGCGGTGATCATGAAAAGCTCCTTGCAGCCGCCGCGCTAGCACCGAAGCGGCTGCATCGGTCAGGGTTGCAGGGGGACGATCTGGCCGTCGACGAAGTGGGTGAACAAATAGTCCTCCGGTCCCAGGGCGTCGTGCTGATCGGCTGTGAACGGCTTGCTGTACTGCTTGATCAGTCCGTCGTGCTGCTCGATGGCGTAGAAACCCTCACGGACCTCGCTGCCCTTCACGGAGCCGGCGTTCTCGATCGCCTTCGCGACCAGGTGCATGCCGTCGTAGGCATTGGCGATGCCCACCGCGGGCGTCACGTCTGCCAGCGTCTTGATTTCGGGGTAGCGCTTTTTCAGCGCCGCCATGACCGCATCGCCCTTGCCGCTGTTCTGCTCGCCGAACACATAGGTCTGGATGAAATGCACACGGCTGGCGTTGGGGCCCGCCAGTTCGCTGAAGCGACCGCCGGCCGGCCCCCAGTGGGAGATCACCGGTACGTCCCAGTTCATGCGGTCGAGCGATTTGACCACCTGAGCCGATGGCCCGACGTTGCCGACCATGAGCAGCGCATCCGCGCCAGCGTTCTTCAGCCGGGTCAGCTGGGGCACGACATCGAGATCGCTGTCCTCGATCCGCTCGATCCCGGCGTACGGCATGCCGCGCTTTTCCAGCGCCGCGCGCAGGCCCAGTTCGTTGGACTCACCCCAGGGGTTGTTCACCAGAATCATGCCCGGCTTCTGCATGCCCTGCTTGCTGACGCCATATTCGACCAGCGCCTCGTCGACCAACTCGTCGACTGCCGAAACCCGAAAGACGTAGTTGTCCTTGGCGCCATTGCGAGTAATGCCCGTGCCAGCGGCCCAGACGCCCATGAACGGGACTTCGAGTTGATTGGCCAGGGGTACGATGGCCAGCGATACCGGCGTATCCAGCCCACCGAACAGCACGGCCACCTTCTCCCGCTGGATCAGTTCGCGCGCCGCCAGCATCCCTTTGGCGGGGTTGCTCTCATCGTCGCGACGTACCAGCTCCACGGGGCGTCCGAGAATGCCGCCTGCCGCGTTGAGTTCGTCGATGGCCACGTTCAGGCCGCGCGTCAGCGCCTCGCCGGATTTGGCCGACTGGCCGGAAAGGGCCGCAACCAGCCCGATCTTGATGGGCTCCTCGGCGTGAACCGGTGCGAGCAGAAAGAGCCCGAAGGCGGCCGCAACGGCCTTGGACCACCGCCGAAGCAAGGGCTTGGATAGCTGTGACATAAGGCGACACTCCAGATAGCTAGCATTTGTACGATCTTTGCTAGCAAAGTGGATGCCATAGGCGAAAGCCATGCAAAACCCGCCATTTGGCGCGGCAATCGTCGCAAGGGCGCACGCTTTTCGTGCGCTCGCGCACCGATTGCTGGCAACCACCCGAGATATCCCCGCAGAGGATCGAGAATGAAATTCGAAAACAACGCCGTCCAGATTGTCAGCGATTTCCTGGACGCATCCATGGCGCCCGACCCCGTCAAGGCCGCCACCTTCATGTCGCCCGACGTGCGCATCACGTTCACGGGTGGCCGCGTGATGCCGAGCGCCCAGGACATCACCGCGTTCAACGCCAATCGCTATCGCTGGGTGAAAAAACAGCTGGGCCCGTTCGACTGGACCGAGCATGACGATTACACCGTCGTGTATTCCAACGGCACCCTGTACGGGGAGTGGCCCGACGGCAGCAGTTTTTCCGGAAATCGCTATCTGGATCGCTTTGAAGTTCGCGCGGGCAAGATCACCCGCATGGACGTGTGGAACGACAGCGCCGAATGGCTGCTGAGCCCTTCGATCGCAAAACCCTGACACCCGCGTCCCTAGCCGTGGGCCATGATGCCAAGCGAAAGCGGGCAAACAGTTCAGCCAATGGAGCAGCAGTACAGTTGGCTACCGTTCGCAACTGAACCGGCACAATCCAGAGTCCCTGTGACTGTTGCGCAACAGCGCGGCGCGCGACGCTATATGCCCATCACCCATGCCCGCCAACGCGCGGGAAGGAGAGGCACATGGAGCGCGTTCTGCCCCGCTCGCTCACGCTCGGTACCGGTACGCTGTCGCTGCGCCGGTTATTCCAACTGATGCGCCTGTGGCGTCAGCGTGTTCGTACGCGGCGCCAGTTGGCAGCGTTGGACGATCACCAATTGTCGGACATCGGCGTCAGCCGCAGCGATCGCATGGCTGAGCTGGCCAAGCCCTTCTGGCGATGAAATCGTGCTTCCCAGCCGAGGCCGCTCGGCCTAAGCTGAACGGCGTCACCCGTCGGGCGGTCCAAGCGGCTGTCGGCGGGAAGCCGCGTTCAGCCTGGAGAAGCCTATGAAAACCTATCTGTTGTCCATTGCCGCCGCTGCCTGCCTGGTGGCAGGTACCGCCTCGGCCGGAAGCATCACCGGGACCATCGACGCCATTGGCGCCTCGCTGGTCAACACCGTCGAAGGCACCTCCGACATCACCTCCAACCTTGGTGACGACAAGCTGGTACTCGACGCCCGTGACGACGCGGCCCGCTTCGTTGCCAGCAACGGCGAAACACGTGGCGCCCAGCTCGAAGCCGCGCTGGGGCACATCCGCAGCCAGGCACCCGCCCTGCAAGCCAGCGACCTGGAGCTGGCCAGCGCCATACTGGCGCTCTGACCGCGACGCTGCGTCCCGGCCTCCGCACTGGCCGTCGGGCTAGCGTTTCGCTAGCCTATGCGGCTGTTTTTCCGTACCGGGATCCACATGCGCTCGCTCTACCTTGTATTCGCTGGCTGCTGCTTCTGTGGCAGCGCGCAAGCATTCGACACCACGCTCGCCGGCACCGTCGCCTCCAGTTATGTCGCAAGCCAGGTGACGAGCGCGCCCTTCGACAACAAGGTGATTCGCGATGCGCGTGACGATGCGGCCGGCTTCGTGGCCAGCCACGGTGAGGTCCGCAACGCGCGACTCGAAGCCGCACTGCGCTGGCTGCGCGAACATCAGCCGCAGCTGGCCGCAAGCGACCGGGAACTGGCCGAAGCGATCCTCGTCCAATAGCCCACCCGTATTCACGAGAACCTTCATGAAACCTACGCTGTTCGCCGTGCCGTTCGCACTGGCCCTGCTCGCCGGTGGCGTCCAGGCACAAACCCTGGTGGCCACCAGTAACATCGTGATCAATGCGCTGGACCGAAGCATCAACTTCACCTCGGATGTCACCAGTCGCATCAGCGACATGAAGGTCGTCAGCGAAGCCCGTGACGATGCCGCCGGATTCGTTGCCAGCGCTGGCGAAATCCGCGGCGCGCGGCTGGAAGCCGCCTTCAACGGGCTGCGCGACGCGTTTCCAGAAACGCGTCAGGCCAGCGACCTGGCACTGGCTGAACTCATCCTCGCGCAGTGAGATCACCACGCGCCTGGTGGGCAGTCCTTGCGCTCACCGCGCTCGCCAATTCGAGTCAGGCCGAGCTGCGGCTGACGCTGCACCACAGCGATCTGCAACCGGCCGAGCAGGCTGCCAGCCAAGCGTTGCTGGACGAAGCCATGGCCGCGCTGCCGCCGCGGATCATCGAGCGGCTCGACCGCAACGTCCGGGTTCGCTGGCATGATGGCCTGACACACGATGTCTATGGCAGCGCGGGCGGCGACCTCGTGTTGCTCAACCGACGCCTGCTGCCTGCGCTGACCGATGGCTCGGCGGCCACCCAACGCACCGATCGCCCGCACGGCAGCGTTCGCCGTGAACTCCTGGCCACGCTGATCCACGAAGTCGGACACCTCTACGACCGCGCTCGACTCTGGCCCACCGAGGACCGCCAGCAATGGGCCTTCTGCGGCCAGCGCGCCGCCAGCCTTGGCGCAGTCGGGCTGCCGGACCTGTGCCGGGGGCAAACCGAACGCCGCTTCACCTTGAGCGATGACCCACGCCTGCTGGACCTGGCCGGCTGGCCGCAGCGTGTCGGACGGCGCGGCGAACGGGAATCCATCAATGCCCAGGCCGCGCGCAGCCCGGACCCCTACGAACTGACCAGCCCGCTGGAATTCGTCGCGGTGAACCTCGAGTATTTCCTGCTCGACCCCAGCTACGCCTGCCGGCGTCCAACGCTGCACCGCTATCTGCGCGAGCATTTCGACTGGCAACCGGCGCAGGTCGACGATTGCGTCGCCGGCCTGCCAATCCTCAACGCCGGTCACGACTTTGCCCGCACGCCGCTGGTCGAACTCGATCCCCAGCGGGTCTACGAGGTCGACTACCTGTTCGCGGAGGCGAATGACGCCTGGGTCAGCCGCTGGGGACACAGCATGCTGCGCCTGGTCATCTGCGCACCGGGCCGGCCACGCGGGCCCGAGTGCCGGCTGGATCTGGATCATCACCTGGTGCTGTCGTTCCGCGCCTTCGTTGGCGATGTGCAGCTGTCCAGCTGGGACGGCCTGACAGGCGTCTACCCGTCACGCCTGTTCGTCCTGCCGCTGGCTCAGGTGATCGACGAGTACACCAAGGTCGAGCTGCGCAGCCTCGCCTCGATCCCGCTCAAGCTGCAGCGCAACGAGATCGACAGGCTGGTCGAACGCAGCGCCGAGATGCACTGGAGCTACGACGGGAACTATTACTTCCTGTCCAACAACTGCGCCGTGGAAACCCTCAAGCTGCTGCGCAGCGGCACCGCGCGACCGGAACTCAACGCGCTCGACAGCATCCTGCCCAGCGGCCTGCTGGACATTCTGATCAATCGCGGCGTGGCCGACGCCAGCGTGCTCGACGATCCGCGTGAGGCCCTGCGCCTGGGTTATCGCTTCGATTCATACCGGGACCGCTACCAGGCCATGTTCGCCGTGCTTCGCGAGCGCCTCGGTCTGCCGCAGGCGGATGTCGAGCAGTGGTTGGCGCTCGAAGCCGAGCAGCGCCGCCCATGGATAGCGCAGGCCGACCTGCGTGCCAGCGCGGCACTGCTACTGGTCGAACAGGCCGCCCTGCGCCGGCACCTGCTGCTGGCTCAGGAGGAGCTCAAGAAGCGCTACCTGAGCGGTCGCGATAACGGCGACACGAGCCTGGCCAAGGCCGACGAAACCCTGCAGGGCATCCTCGCCAACAGCGGCTATCTCAGCCGTCCGGCCGAGCTGCTCGATGGCCGCGGCTACGGCCTGCCGCAGGCCCGCGAATGGCAGCGTCTGGAGCAGGAGAGCAGTCAGCGCCAGGCGCGGCTCATGCAACTCACCGAGACGCTGAACGAAGAAGTCCGCTCCTTGCTGGGCGATGCGCGGCGCCATGAGCTGGAAAGCGTGGAAGCCAACCTGGCGCAAATCGGCAGCCACCTGCGCGGCCTGCACAAAGCCGGGGGCGGTCTGCAACTGCCCTGATCGCGGCCTCGCGATGGGCGGCGGCTTTTCTCGGGGCGAAAAAAAACCTCGAACTTCGTTGGGGGAGGGGGAAGTTCGAGGTCCAAATCCGGACCGCTAGGGCGAGGTCCAGAGATCTGCCAACACTTAACACAACAAGGAGCATCGAAGGGCTTTTACACCCTTCGTAGCCTCAGACCGCCTGTCGGGTCCCGGAGTTCAGTCGAAACTGAAAAATATTTTCGATTGCCTCCCAGCCGCCGTCCCATGTGCGTCACAAGGGCGCCCTGCGCGGTCCCGAACGGCTTAATGCGCCTCGTCCCAGTTGTTGCCGACGCCTGCCTCGACCAGCAGCGGAACGTCCAGCTCGGCAGCCTGGCTCATCAATGGGCAGATGCGTGCCTGAACCTCGTCCACCAGATCGTCGCGTACCTCGACCACCAGTTCGTCGTGCACCTGCAGGATGACCCGCGCATCCAGTCCGCTTTGCTGGAGCCAGTCATCGACGCTGATCATGGCGCGCTTGATGATGTCCGCGGCGGTGCCTTGCATCGGTGCGTTGATCGCGGTGCGCTCGGCGGCCTTGCGCATCGCGCCGTTCTTCGAGTTGATCTCGGGCAGATACAGCCGGCGCCCGAACAATGTCTCGACATAGCCCTGCTCGGCCGCCTGGGCACGGGTGCGCTCCATGTAGGCAAGCACACCGGGATAGCGCGCGAAGTAGCGGTCGATGTAGGCCTGCGCCTCACCGCGGGCGACGTCGATCTGTTTCGCCAGGCCGAACGCGCTCATACCGTAGATCAAGCCGAAGTTGATCGCCTTGGCGCTGCGACGCTGGTCGGTGCTGACCTGCTCCAGAGGCACACCGAATACCTCGGCCGCAGTGGCGCGGTGCACGTCCAGGTCATTCTGGAAGGCATGCAACAATCCGGCGTCCTGAGCCAGATGGGCCATGATGCGCAGCTCGATCTGCGAATAGTCGGCGGCCATTAGCTTGTAGCCCGGAGCCGCAATGAAGGCCTGTCGAATGCGTCGGCCTTCAGCGGTGCGGATCGGGATGTTCTGCAGGTTCGGGTCCGAGGAGGATAGCCGCCCGGTCGCGGCCACTGCTTGGTGATAGCTGGTGTGGATGCGTCCGGTGCGCGGATTGATCTGCTGCGGCAGCTTGTCGGTGTAGGTGCCCTTGAGCTTGCTCAGGCTTCGGTGCTGCATGATCACCTTGGGCAGCGGATAATCCCGCTCTGCCAGCTCGGCCAGCACGCTCTCGGCAGTCGACGGCTGGCCGCCCGCTGTCTTCGACAGTACCGGGCATCCAAGCTTGTCATAGAGAATCGCGCAGAGCTGCTTGGGCGAGCCGAGGTTGAACTCCTCCCCGGCGATGTCGAACGCTTCGCGCTCGAGCTGCATCAGTCTGCCGCCCAGTTCGACGCTCTGCTGGCCGAGCAGTTGCGCGTCGACCAGCGCGCCATTGCGCTCGATGCGCGCGAGCACGGGCACCAGCGGCATCTCGATTTCGTTCAGCACCTTGAGCAGCGACGGCGTGGCCTGCAGCTTGGCCAGCAGGTTCTGGTGCAGGCGCAGGGTGACGTCGGCATCCTCGGCGGCATAAGGCCCCGCCTGTTCGATGGCGATCTGGTCGAAGGTCAGCTGCTTGGCCCCCTTGCCGGCGATATCCTCGAAACGGATGGTGCCCCGCCCGAGGTATTTCAGCGCCAGGCTGTCCATATCGTGGCGGGTGGCCGTGGCGTCGAGCACATAGGATTCGAGCATGGTGTCGTAACACATGCCGCGCATCTCCACGCCGTAATGCATCAGCACGTTCATGTCGTACTTGCCGTGCTGGCAGATCTTCAGCTTGCCCCGGTCTTCCAGCAACGGCTTGAGCGCGGCGAGCACGGCGTCGCGGTCGAGCTGCTGCGGCACGCCCATATAACTGTGGCAAAGCGGCACGTACGCGGCCTCGCCCGCCTCGATGGCGAACGAGACGCCCACCAGCTGCGCCTTCTGGGCATCGAGGCTGGTGGTCTCGGTGTCGAAGGCGAAGCAGTCGGCGGCCTGCAACCGCGCCAGCCAGCCGTCGAATTCAGCCTGCTCGAGTACTGTGCTGTAACGCGCCTCGGCCTGGATCGAGCAGCCTTCGGGCTGCACCTCGCAGTGCTCGCCCGCCGCCTTGGCTTCGCGCAGCAGCTCGTCGAGCCAATTCTTGAATTCAAGCTCACGGTAAAGCGCAATCAGTGCCTCGCGATGAGGCTCGCCCGGCATCAGGTCGGCAACCTGCACATCCAGCGGTACGTCGATCTTGATGGTCGCCAGCTCATAGGACATGAACGCCGCCGCGCGGTGTTCCTCGAGCTTGACGGCCAGCGACTTGGCCCCACGGATCGGCAGCTCGCAGACTTTGTCGAGGTTCTCGTACAAGCCCTTGAGGCCACCGGCTATGCCGTTGAGCAGGCCGCAGGCGGTTTTTTCACCGACGCCCGGCACGCCCGGGATGTTGTCCACCTTGTCGCCCATCAACGCCAGGAAATCGATGATCAGCTCGGGGCCGACGCCGAACTTGTTCTTCACGCCGTCGATGTCATAAACGCTGCCGGTCATGGTGTTGACCAGCGTGACGTGCGGGCAGACCAACTGCGCCATGTCCTTGTCGCCGGTGGAGATGATCACGTCGCGCCCAAACGCCGCGCATTGCCGTGCCAGCGTGCCGATCACATCGTCGGCCTCGACGCCATCGACACACAACAGGGGCATGCCCAGCGCACGCACGCTGGCATGCAGCGGCTCGACCTGGCTGCGCAGGTCATCCGGCATGGGCGGGCGATGCGACTTGTATTCGGCGAACAGGGTGTCGCGAAAGGTCGGCCCCTTGGCATCGAAGACCACCGCGAACGGGCTGTCCGGGTACTGCCGGCGCAGCGCCAGCAGCATGTTCAACACGCCTTTCACCGCCCCGGTAGGCTTGCCGGTGGAGGTGGTCAGCGGAGGCAGTGCGTGGAACGCGCGATAGAGGTAGGACGAACCGTCCACCAGAACGAGGGGCGCTTGGCTCATGAGCAGGATCAACCTTTTCGGCGGGCCCGCGGCTAGAATGCATCGGACCACTTGACGACAAAGGGACAAGGTTATCATGCGTGCGATCAAACCTCTGATGTTGGCCAGCCTCCTGGCGCTTGTGCCGCTGACCGGTTACGCCCAGGAATCGGTAGAAGGCGAACCCGACGTGACCATCCGCCAGGAAGGCGAGCGGACCGTCGAGGAATACCGTGTCAACGGCTTCCTCTACGCCGTGAAAATCATCCCGAAGACCGGCAAGCCGTACTTCCTGGTGCGCGCCGATGGGGACAACAACTTCATCCACGCCGACAAGCCCGATATGCTGATTCCGGCCTGGCAGATCTTCAGCTGGTAACCCAGCCACGACATAACGGAAGGCACTCATGTCGGTATTCACGCCGCTTCAACGCGAGGAGCTGGAGACCTTTCTGGCGCCCTACCGCCTCGGGCGTCTGCGCGACTTCGAGGGGATCGCCGCCGGCAGCGAGAACAGCAATTTCTTCGTCAGCCTGGAGCAGGGCGAGTACGTCCTGACCCTTGTCGAACGGGGGCCGACGCAGGACCTGCCGTTTTTCATCGAGCTGCTCGACGTGCTGCACCGTGCACGTCTGCCGGTGCCTTACGCCCTGCGCACCGAGCGCGGCGAGGCGCTACGCACGCTGGCGCAGAAGCCGGCGATGTTGCAGCCACGACTGCCGGGCAAGCACGTCGCGGCGCCCAACGCTCATCACTGCGCCGAAGTGGGCCGGTTGCTGGCGCGACTGCACCTGGCGACCCGCGACCGGATCATCGAACGCCGCAGCGACCGCGGGCTCGACTGGATGCAGGCCGAAGGCCCCAGCCTTGCCATGGCGCTACCCGACGACCACCTGCCCCTGCTGCGCGACGGTCTGGCGGAAATCGCCGAGCTGAAACCGAAAATCCTCGCGCTGCCGCGTGCCAATCTGCACGCAGACCTGTTCCGCGACAATGTGCTGTTCGAGGGCAGCCACCTGACCGGCGTGATCGACTTCTATAACGCCTGCTCCGGGCCAATGCTCTACGACATTGCCATCTCGGTAAACGACTGGTGCTCGCACCCCAACAGCGAACTCGACGAAGATCGCAGCCAGGCGCTGCTTGCCGCCTATTCCAGCCTGCGCCGTTTCACTCCAGCCGAAGCCGAGCTGTGGAAACCCATGCTGCGCGTCGCCTGTGTGCGCTTCTGGCTGTCGCGCCTGATTGCGGCACACAACTTTGCCGGCCAATCGGTACTGATCAAGGACCCGGATGAGTTCCGCCGCCTGCTCGGCGCTCGCCAGCATTGCCACAGCGTGCTCCCGTTCGCGCTGTAGACCGTCCGTCCGGTCGCGCCAACTGACGACACCGGTACGCCATCGGCCAAATACCGTTCGAGCGATGGATAATCGCGGCCGTTCGCGGTCGAAGATCATGGCAGCGAGGATTATGCGAGGCCGAGGAACGTTTCTGCGTTCGCGGCGTCAAGAAGCCCCGCCCGTGCGTTGCAACGGCTGCGGTAAGATGGCGACCTCACCCTGCTGCGACGGCGGACCAACGGCGGCGTCGCGCTGCCCGACCCTTGCAATCATGCGCCCTGGCCGACCTGGGCGTATCACCTCCTGATGCACCTGGACCTGCCTGGCTCGGTAGCATTGTTTTCAGGGAAAAGAACGAATGACTTCACGCTACGTAATCAATGCCTCGGTAACCCCCAAGGGCAGCCTGGAAACGCTGTCCCAACGGGAAGTGCAACAACTCAGCGAAGCCAGCTCCGGCAGTACCTACACGCTGTTCCGCCAGTGCGCCCTGGCGATCCTCAACACCGGCGCGCGGATCGACAACGCGAAAACCATCCTCGAAGCCTATGACGACTTCGAAGTGCGCATCCATCAGCAGGACCGTGGCGTACGGCTGGAGCTGCTCAATGCTCCGGCCGATGCGTTTGTCGATGGCGAAATGATCGCCAGCACCCGCGAAATGCTCTTCAGCGCGCTCCGGGACATCGTTTACACCGAGAGCGAACTGGGTAGCGCCCGCATCGACCTGAGCAGCTCGCAGGGCATCACCGACTACGTCTTCCACTTGCTGCGCAACGCCCGCACGCTGCGTCCGGGCATCGAGCCGAACATGGTGGTGTGCTGGGGCGGGCACTCGATCAGCACCGAGGAATACAAATACAGCAAACGTGTCGGCCATGAGCTGGGCCTGCGCAATCTGAACGTCTGTACCGGCTGCGGCCCGGGCGTGATGAAAGGCCCGATGAAGGGCGCGACCATCGCCCATGCCAAACAACGGATTCTCGCCGGTCGCTACCTGGGCCTGACCGAACCGGGCATCATCGCCGCCGAGGCGCCGAACCCGATCGTCAACGAACTGGTGATCCTGCCGGATATCGAAAAACGCCTGGAAGCCTTCGTCCGCGTGGGCCACGGCATCATCATCTTCCCGGGCGGCGTCGGCACAGCGGAAGAATTTCTTTACCTGCTGGGCATCCTTCTGCACCCGGATAACCGCGACGTGCCCTTCCCGGTCATCCTTACCGGCCCTGAAAGCGCGGCGCCCTACCTGCAGCAGTTGCGCGAGTTCGTCGGCGCGACGCTGGGCGAGCAAGCGCAGCGGCTTTACCAGATCGTCATCGACGACCCGACCGAGGTCGCGCGCCAGATGGTCGAGGGACTGAAGGCGGTCAAGCAGTTCCGCCGCGAGCGCAACGACGCGTTCCACTTCAACTGGTTGCTCAGGATCGAAGAAGGCTTCCAGCGACCGTTCGATCCGACCCACGAAAACATGGCCAACCTGCAACTGACCCGCGACGTGCCGCCTCATGCACTGGCGGCGAACCTGCGCCGGGCGTTTTCAGGGATCGTGGCGGGCAACGTCAAGGACAAGGGCATTCGGCGCATCGAGGAATATGGCCGCTACGAAATCCATGGCGATGCGGCGATCATGAAGCCGCTCGACGAACTGCTGCAGGCCTTCGTCGTACAGCATCGGATGAAACTTCCCGGCGGCCGCCCCTACGTACCGTGCTACCGCGTGGTGACCTGAAACGTCGCCCCACGCGCCAGCACCGTGGGACGTTGAGCGCGATCCAGGACGGTGAAATACACTGGGTCATTTAGGCGGGATCGAGCTTATTCGCTGTCGCTTGCGCCGCTTACAAAGCAGCGCAAGCGGCCTGCCAGAGGCTTGTCCTGCCTGCAGGCGAGCCTGACTTCAGGCTTGCACGCCTGCGATCAGCCGCACTTCGAGTTGCCGCAATTGAGGCAGGTGGCGCAGCCATCCATCTGCACCACGGCCTGGGTGTTGCACTTGTTGCACAATTGCGCGCCTGCCGGAAAGCCTTCGCCCGGCTCCACCGCCACCGCACCCTGGCTGGCCTCGTAGGCGGCGCGCTTCTCGGCCAGGTATTTCAGCTGGGTTTCGTCCAGCGCATGGCCTTCGAGCATGCCGATGGCAATCAGGTGACGCTCCAGCACGCCGCCAATCTCAGCGACGATGGACGGCATATAGATGCCACCCTTCTTCAGATAACCACCACGCGGGTCGAACACCGCTTTGAGTTCCTCCACGAGGAAGGTGCAGTCGCCGCCCTTGCGGAACACCGCCGACATGATCCGCGTAAGCGCGACGATCCACTGGAAGTGATCCATGTTCTTGGAGTTGATGAAAATCTCGAACGGTCGGCGCTGCTCGTGCGGGGTGCCCGCATTGAGCACAACGTCGTTGATGGTCACGTAGAGCGCATGCTCGAACAATGGCGATTTGATCTTGTAGGTCATGCCGATCAGCGTTTCCGGGCGTTGCAGGCTTTCGTCCATTTCCACGACGGTGGCCTTGCTCGCGCTGTGGGTGTTGCTGTCAGCCGCTACGGCTGGGCGTTCGAGCGTTTCGTCGACAACCTTGAAGCCCTTGATGCGCTGGGTAATCTTGACGGTCATTACAGGTTCTCCGTCCGGGCGACACCTGTCGCCCGGCTATCAGTCGGGGCTCAATACTTGCCGTAATAGCCTTCTTTGAGGGCGTCGAACAGGTTGGCGGCGGAATTGACCTCGCCGTCGTATTCGACTTCTTCATTGCCTTTGAGCTCGACCACGCTGCCATCCTCGAGGATGAAGCGGTACAGGGTCTTTTCCAGGTCCGCTTCCTTGACCAGCACGCCCTGGAAGGCCGCCGGGTTGAAGCGGAACGTGGTGCAGCCCTTCAGGCCCTGCCGCCAGGCATAACGGTAAATGTCCTTGAACGCCTCGAACGGGTAGTCCGTGGGTACGTTGGCGGTCTTGGAAATCGACGAGTCAACCCACTTCTGCGCAGCCGCCTGAATGTCGACATGTTGCGTCGGGGTGATGTCGTCGGCTGTGATGAAATAGTCCGGCAGCTGCTGCGCCGGGTCGCTCGAACCCGGCTGCGCCCTGGAATTGATCAGGGTGCGATAGGCCAGCAACTCATAGCTGAACACCTCGATCTTTTCCTTGGCCTTGCGTCCGGGACGAATCAGGTTGCGCGAGTAGTGATGCGCGAAACTCGGTTCGATGCCGTTGGAGGCGTTATTGGCCAGGCTCAGGCTGATGGTGCCGGTGGGTGCGATAGAGCTGTGGTGGGTGAAACGCGCGCCCTGCTCGGCCAACTGGTCGATGAGTTCGGGGGCGTACTCGGCAACCCGCTGCATGTAGCGCGAATACCTGGCGTGCAATACGCGTCCCGGCACCTGGTCACCGATCTTGTAACCGTCTTTCTTCATCTCCGGGCGTTTACGCAGCATCTCGGCGGTCACTTCGAAGGTTTCGGTCAGCAGTGGCGCCGGGCCTTTTTCCTTCGACAGCTCAAGGGCGACTTCCCAGCCAACCAGCGCCATTTCACGCGCGACTTCTTCGGTGAACACGCAGGCTTCGGGACTGCCGTAACGCAGCTTGAGCAACGTCAGCGCCGAGCCCAGGCCCAGGAAGCCCATGCCGTGGCGGCGTTTACTCTCGATCTCGTGGCGCTGCTGTTCCAGCGGCAAGCCGTTGATCTCCACCACGTTGTCGAGCATGCGGGTGAACAGGCGCACCACTTCGCGATACTTGTCCCAGTCGAAGCGGGCATCGACGCCGAACGGATCGACCACGAAGCGGGTCAGGTTGATCGAGCCCAGCAGGCAGGAGCCATAGGGCGGCAGCGGTTGTTCGCCACAGGGATTGGTGGCGCGGATCGCTTCGCACCACCAGTTGTTGTTCAGCTGATTGACGCGGTCGACGAGGATGAATCCCGGCTCGGCGTAGTCGTACGTGGAGACCATGATCATGTCCCACAGGTGCCGCGCCTTGACCCGACCGTAGATCTTGCAGGCCACCAGGCCGTCCTTGCGGACGATGTACCCGTCGTGGCTCGGCCACTCGCGCCAGACCACTTGCGCTGGATCGTCGAGGTCGAGCTCGGCCTTCTCCTTCAGGTGCAACGGGAAGACCAGCGGCCAGTCGGCGTCACCCTCGACCGCCTGCATGAACTCATCGGTGATCAGCAGACTGAGGTTGAACTGACGCAGCCGACCGTCCTCGCGCTTGGCGCGGATGAATTCGCGCACATCGGGATGGCCCACGTCGAAGGTGCCCATCTGCGCCCCGCGCCGACCGCCCGCGGAGCTGACGGTGAAGCACATCTTGTCGAAGATATCCATGAACGAGAGAGGCCCGCTGGTATGCGCGCCGGCCCCCGAGACGAAGGAGCCGCGCGGACGCAGCGTGCTGAACTCGTAGCCGATGCCGCAGCCGGCCTTGAGCGTCAGCCCGGCCTCGTGGACCTTGCCGAGGATATCGTCCATCGAATCGGTGATGGTGCCCGACACGGTGCAGTTGATGGTCGAGGTGGCCGGCTTGTAGTCCTGCGCGCCGGCATTGGAAATGATCCGTCCGGCGGGAATGGCCCCATTGCGCAGCGCCCAGAGAAAGCGCTCATACCACTGCTCGCGCTGCTCGGTCGGCTCGACCTCGGCCAGCGCGCGCGCCACCCGTTGCCAGGTCGCATCGACGCTGTCGTCGATCGGGGCGCCGTCCTTGCTGGTCAGGCGGTACTTCTGCGCCCAGATATCTTCGGAGGCTGCCTGCAAGGCGATGCCGGAAGTGCTTCTGCTCTCTGCCGCGATGGGCCCGTCCGTCTTCGCCATGCGCTGCGCATCCTCGTGTCGATGGTGGGGAAACCGAAGCACGAAGCTTATGCCAAGAGCATCGAAAGCTTCCATGACAGATATCAATCAGCTGTTACCGACGCATAGAAAACCCGCATTCCGGATCGCTGGAGGCGCCGACTCCGCTCACTGCCGGGCGGCTAACGAGGGTGCAGCCGCCCGTTGGCTACCGGCCGCTAGAGCGACTCCAGGCACTCGGCAAGAGCGGTCCCCAGATTTTCGATCAGTTGCTCGTAACCCGTCGCATCGGTCTCGACGCCATGCCCCATGGGGTCCAGTTCGGCCACCTTGGCCGGCAGGCCTCGGACAAGGCTATCGGCCAGGCGCGGGCGCATCGGTGGCTCATGGAATACGCAACTCGGGCCGGCCTGTTCCAGACGCTGGCGCATGTCGGCCACGTGCCGGGCGCCGGGCTGGGCCTCGCCACCGGCACTGAATACGCCGGTGTGCTCGAGGCCATAGGCCGCCTCGAAATAGTCGTAGGCCTCGTGGAACACGAAAAAGGGCTGGCTGCTGACCGCGCCCAGCCGCTTGCGCAGCCGCGAATCGAGGGCCTCCAGGCGCTGGCTGAACGCCTCGAGGTTGGCGCGATAGCGCGGCGCATTGGCCGGATCGGCGGCGGCCAGGTCTTCGGCCATCCGGGCGGCGATGATTCCAGCATTCGCCGGCAGCAGCCAGAGGTGCGCGTCGAGACTGCCTGGACGGTGGGCGTGATCGTGCCCGGCGTGGCCCGCCGCTGCGGGCGCGTCATGGGCTTCATGCCCGGCGTGCGCCCCGTGTGCGTGGTCGTCGTGGCCCGCATGCGGGTCATCGCTTGCGTGGTCGTCGTGGTGTTCATCCTGATGGGAATCGGCGTGTCCGCCGCCGAAATGACGCAGCGTCAATCCGGGCAGAGACTGCACGGCGAGGGTCGGCCCTTTGCGCCCGTTGAGCATCGGCTCCAGGAAACCTTCCATATCCGGTCCGATCCAGTAAAACAGGTCGGCGCTGCGAATGTGCCGTACGTCGGATGGTCGCAGGGCGTAGTGATGGGCCGAGGCGCCAGCCGGAAGCAACACCTGGGGTTCGTCGACACCCTGCTGAACGGCCGCGGCAATCAGTTGCAGCGGCTTGATACTGGCCAGCAGATTCACCTCTGCGCGGGCGGGCGCGCTACCCAGGAAGAAGGCGGTCAACAGCAATGGCAATGAAAAAAGACGGAACACGGGCAACACTCGGCTGGACTGAATGGGTAACATAATAACGTCTCTGTGCTACCTCGTCTCGCTGCCCATGTCGAACACACCGCTGGCCTGTACCCCCCATGACCACCGTCACTGCGTCAGCAGCGCGCTGGCGGAAGCCGATACGCTTTGCGAACGCGCCGGCGTGCGCCTGACTACCTTGCGCAAACGCGTGCTCGAACTGGTCTGGCAAAGCCACAAGCCGCTCGGTGCCTACGACATTCTTGCCGAGCTGAGCACTCAGGACGGCCGCCGCGCCGCACCGCCGACCGTTTATCGAGCGCTGGATTTTCTCCTGGAGAACGGGCTTGTCCACCGCATTGCCTCGCTCAATGCCTTCATCGGTTGCAACCATCCGGAGCATCCTCACCAAGGGCAGTTTCTCATTTGCCGCAACTGTCACACCGCCATCGAGCTGGAGCAGGCCACTGTCAGCGCAGCCATCGACCACGCGGCGCGCAGCGTCGATTTCCAGGTAGAAGGCCAGACGGTGGAAGTGGTCGGCCTTTGCGCCATATGCCGGAGCGCGGCATGAGCGAGGCGCTGATCCGCCTGGATGATATCCATGTGCATTTCGCCAAGCAGGTGGTGCTCGAAGGGGCCGACCTGCGCGTGCATTGCGGCGAGATCGTTACCCTGATCGGCCCTAACGGGGCCGGCAAGACCACGCTGGTACGCGCCGTGCTCGGCTTGTTGAAGCCAGACAGCGGGACGGTCTGGCGCAAGCCGAAGCTGCGGGTCGGCTATATGCCGCAGAAGCTTCATGTCGATCCGACCCTGCCGCTCTCGGTGCTGCGCTTTCTGCGCCTGGTCCCTGGCGTGGATCGCGCCGGCGCCCTGGCGGCGCTGGAGGAAGTTGGCGCCGAGCAGGTGATCGACAGCCCGCTGCAGTCCGTATCGGGTGGCGAGATGCAGCGCGTGCTGCTGGCCCGCGCACTGCTGCGCAAGCCGGAGCTGCTGGTGCTGGACGAGCCGGTCCAGGGCGTCGATGTCGCCGGGCAGGCCGAGCTCTACCGATTGATTGGCCGACTGCGTGAACGCTACGGTTGCGGCGTGCTGATGGTGTCCCATGATCTGCACCTGGTGATGAGCGCCACCGATCAGGTGGTCTGCCTGAATCGCCACGTGTGCTGCTCAGGCCATCCGGAGCAGGTCAGCACCGATCCGGCCTTCGTCGAGCTGTTCGGCCAGGACGCACGCAGCCTCGCGGTCTATCACCACCAGCACGACCATAGCCATGACCTGCACGGCAGCGTGGTGACCGGCAAATCCCATGTTCACGGTCCCGGCTGCAAGCATTGACGGGCCGGTCGGTGTTTCGATGCGCCCTCGACGGGGCCGGCCTTGCCGTGTGGCCAGGGAAGAGGAAAAGACCGTTGTGGTCCAAGGAATGCGATGAACAATGCTGCGCTTCGTCCGAACCAGCCCATCCGGAACGGTTACGCGGCAGGCGACGCCAACCATCCCAGGCGCGGGGCCTGATATCAGGCCTTGCGCCCCACGCCTGACCGCGCCATTCGCTGCGTCTGCGCGGCACGTACCGAGGTATCGATAGGCTTCAGATATGCCCGACTTTCTTCTCAACGCGTTGCTTGCCGGCCTTGCGCTGGCGCTGGTGGCCGGCCCGCTCGGCTCATTCGTAGTGTGGCGGCGCATGGCCTATTTCGGCGATACCCTTTCGCACTCCGCGCTGCTTGGCGTGGCGCTCGGCCTGATGCTGGAGGTCAACCTGACCCTGACGGTCATCGTGTGCTGCGTGCTGCTGGCCGTTCTGCTGGTCACGCTGCAGCAACGCCAGCCGCTGGCTTCGGACACCCTGCTCGGCATCCTCGCGCACAGCACCCTGTCCCTCGGCCTGGTATCGCTGAGCTTCATGCAGGACGTCCGCATCGATCTGATGGGTTACCTGTTCGGTGACCTGCTGGCGGTCAGCCCGACCGATCTGGCCTGGATCGTCGGTGGCAGCGCGCTGGTGCTGCTGGCCCTGATACCGTTGTGGCGACCCTTGCTGGCGGTGACCGTGCACGAAGAGCTGGCGAGGGTGGAAGGGCTGCCGGTCGCGGCCATCCGGCTGGCGCTGATGCTGCTGATCGCCATGGTCATCGCCGTGGCGATGAAGATCGTCGGCGTTCTGCTGATCACTTCGTTGTTGATCATTCCGGCCGCGGCGGTCCAGCGCCACGCCCGCACGCCGGAGCAGATGGCCGCTGGCGCCAGCATGCTGGGCCTGCTGGCGGTCTGCATGGGGCTGACGCTGTCCTGGTTCAAGGATACGCCGGCAGGGCCTTCGATCGTGGTGTCGGCGGCCGCGCTGTTCCTGCTGAGCTTCGCCTGGCGCCGCCGCCCGGGCTGACACCGGGCGATCGCAGCCGGCTCGACCCCTTCAGCGACTCCAAGGCAGACAGACATGAACAGCGCCGCCTCCCTGCGTTATCTGCAAGGTTACCCGGACCCCTTGCTGCAACAGGTCCGTCAATTGATCGCCGATGGGCGGCTGGGCGACTACCTCCAGCGTCGCTACCCGCAGCGTCATCAGGTACAGAGCGACAAGGCACTGTACGGCTACGTCCAGCAGTTGCGACAGGCCCATCTGAAAAACGCACCCGGCATCGACAAGGTGCTGTATGACAACCGCCTGGACCTGACCCACCGCGCGCTCGGCCTGCACACTGCCGTATCGCGGGTCCAGGGCGGCAAGCTCAAGGCGAAGAAGGAGATCCGCGTCGCCGCCCTGTTCAAGGAAGCGGCGCCCGAATTCCTGCAGATGATCGTCGTCCACGAGCTGGCGCACCTGCGCGAAAGCGATCACAACCGCGCCTTCTACAAGCTCTGCGAGCACATGATGCCGGGCTATGCGCAAACCGAGTTCGACCTGCGCTGCTACCTGCATTGGCGTGAGCTGCAAAACGCCTGATACGTGCGAAACCCGTCGCGCCAGGATTCGACCGCGCAACGCTCGATAGCCGGGCCGCGCTGGGGCCACGCTCCGGTGGCGCGTCTCGAAACCTGCCAGCTTCGCTACGCCGACGGGCCGCAAACGCGTAGAATGCCTACCTTTGGCCGAATCATCCGGCTGTTTGACGACGCACCCACAAGGTTCGCCCGTGATCGAATTTCACCAAGTCCATAAGACCTACCGGAGCACCGACCGCCGCGATGCCGGCCGCGAGATTCCCGCGCTCAAGCCGACGCAGCTGGAGATCGGCGCCGGGGAAGTGTTTGGCCTGATCGGCCACTCCGGTGCTGGCAAGAGTACGCTGCTGCGCCTGATCAACCGCCTGGAAGAACCCTCGGGCGGACGCATCCTGGTCAACGGCGAGGATGTCACCGCACTGGACGCCGACGGCCTGCGGCGTTTTCGCCAACGTGTCGGGATGATCTTCCAGCACTTCAACCTGCTGATGTCCAAGACCGTGGCCGACAACGTCGCCATGCCGTTGCGCCTGGCCGGCAGCTATTCACGCAGCGAGATCGATAGCCGCGTGGCCGCCCTGCTCGAGCGCGTCGGCCTCAAGGAGCACGCCCGCAAATACCCGGCGCAGCTGTCGGGTGGGCAGAAGCAGCGCGTCGGCATCGCCCGGGCACTGGCCACCGAGCCGGACATTCTGCTCTGCGACGAAGCCACCAGCGCGCTCGACCCGCAGACCACCGCCTCGGTGCTGCAACTGCTGGCCGAAATCAATCGCGAGCTGAAGCTGACCATCGTCCTGATTACCCACGAAATGGACGTGATCCGCCGCGTCTGTGATCGCGTGGCGGTGATGGACGGCGGCGAAATCGTCGAGCAAGGGCCGGTGACCGAGGTCTTCCTGCACCCCCAGCATCCCACCACACAGCGCTTCGTTCTCGAAGACGAGGCCGTCGACGAAAGCGAACAGCGCGACGACTTCGCGCATGTACCGGGCCGTATTCTGCGCCTGACGTTCCAGGGCGAGGCCACCTACAAGCCGCTGCTGGGCACTGTCGCGCGCGAAACCGGGGTCGATTTCAGCATCCTTTCCGGGCGCATCGACCGAATCAAGGACACCCCCTACGGCCAGTTGACCCTGGCGCTGGTCGGCGGCGACATGGCCGCCGCGCTGGCCCGTCTGGATGCCGCTGACGTGCATGTGGAGGTACTGCGCTGATGGAAGCCCTGCTGGCAAACGTCGACTGGTACGAAATCTGGCTGGCGACCCTCGACACCCTGCTGATGCTCGGTGGCTCGCTGTTGTTCACCATCCTGTTGGGCCTGCCGCTGGGCGTGCTGCTGTTCCTCACCGGCCCGCGTCAGCTGTTCGAAAATGGCCCGCTGTACGCCTTCCTTTCGTTCGTGGTCAACGTGCTGCGTTCGTTGCCGTTCATCATTCTGCTGATCGTGATGATTCCCTTCACGGTGTTGATCACCGGCACCTCGCTGGGCGTCGCCGGAGCGATCCCGCCGCTGGTGGTGGGCGCCGCGCCGTTCTTCGCGCGGCTGGTGGAAACCGCCCTGCGCGAGGTCGATCGCGGCATCATCGAAGCGACCCAGGCGATGGGCGCCAGCACCCGGCAGATCATCTTCAATGCACTGCTGCCCGAGGCGCGCCCGGGCATCATTGCCGCGATTACCGTGACGGCCATTACGCTGGTGTCCTACACCGCGATGGCCGGGGTGGTCGGTGCGGGCGGTCTTGGCGATCTCGCGATCCGCTTCGGCTATCAGCGCTTCCAGACCGACGTTATGGTAGTCACCGTAATCCTGTTGCTGGTGCTGGTGCAGGTACTGCAGAGCGTCGGTGACAAACTGGTCACTCATTTTTCTCGTAAATAACGGCCTAACCGGCAGGAAACGAGCGGGTCTGGCGAGCCATCGCTCGCGATGTTTCCAATCACAGATGTTCGTCGAATCAGACAGGAGCTTTCCATGAAAAAACTGCTTGCCGCCTTTGCCGCTGTTGCGGCGTTCTCCGCCCAGGCCGCCGACGAGCTGAACGTCGCCGCCACCGCCGTTCCGCACGCGGAAATACTCGAGTTCGTCAAACCCCAGCTGGCCCAGCAGGGCGTCGACCTCAAGGTGAAAGTATTCACCGACTACGTGCAGCCCAACGTCCAGGTCGCCGAGAAGCGCCTGGATGCCAACTTCTTCCAGCATCAGCCCTACCTCGATGAATTCAACAAGGGCAAGGGCACCGAGCTGGTCAGCGTCGCCGGCGTGCACATCGAGCCTTTCGGCGCTTATTCGAGTGAACTGAAGTCGCTGGACGAGTTGCCAGACGGTGCCACCGTGGTCATCCCCAACGACGCCACCAACGGCGGCCGGGCGTTGTTGCTGCTGGCCAAGGCCGGCGTGATCACCCTCAAGGACGGTGCGGGCATCACCGCGACGCCGAAAGACATCGCCGAAAATCCAAAGCACATCAAGATCCGTGAGCTGGAAGCCGCCACCCTGCCGCGCGTACTGACCCAGGTCGACCTGGCGTTGATCAACACCAACTACGCGCTGGAAGCCAAGCTCAACCCCACCGAAGACGCGCTGTACATCGAAGGCAGCGACTCGCCCTACGTGAACATCCTTGTTGCCCGTCCGGACAACAAGGACAGCGATGCCATGCAGAAGCTCGCCCAGGCCCTGCACAGCGACGAAGTGAAGCAGTTCATCAGCGAGAAGTACCAGGGCGCCGTCGTCCCGGCGTTCTGATCGTCAGCCCGGCAACACCAAGGCCCGCCATGTGCGGGCCTTTTTCATGACGCAGCGCTCCGCGCTTCGGATCGGCCCCGCCATTGCCGCACGGGTTACTCCAGCGCCAGTACCGCCGGCAATTGCGTGGCAAGCTTCTCGGTGCGAAGCGGAGCGCGGATGAACCCGCGCAGACGGCCGTCCGGCCCGATCAGCGCCAGGTTGCCGCCGTGGTCGACGGTGTAGTTTTCTTTCGAGGTGTCGCCAGGGATGAACGGCACGCCGGCTGCGTTGGCCAGGGTCTGGATATCGTCCAGCGGCCCCGTCAGGCCGATGAACCCGGCACCGAAGTAATCCAGGTATTTCTTCAACTGCTCGGGCGTGTCGCGCTCCGGATCGACGCTGACCAGGATCGGCTGCACCCGCGGCAACGCCTCTTCAGGCAGCATGCCGCGCAGTTGCCGCAGCTCGGCGAGCGTGGCCGGGCAGATATCGGGGCAGAACGTATAGCCGAAGAACAGCAGGCTCCAGCGGCCTTCGAGCTGCTTCAGCGCCATCGCCTCGCCGTCCTGGTTGGTCAGTGTCAGCTCCGGCATGTCCCGCCCCTGGGGCAGCATGACGATGCCGGCATCGAGCAGCTCGGCCGTATCGAGCGGTTGCGCGCTATTGAGCACCTTGTAGACCGTCAGGCCAATGACCAGCGCAACCAGCGCCACGAGAATGAAGACGGTGTTCTGAATGCGGGTCATGGAATTCCTGTAATGACGGGGTCAGGCCGGCCAGACGCGCGGGCGCGGCCACTAGATATTCAACAGCAGATAATGATCAACCAGCAGCGCGATGAACAGCGCGAACAGATACCAGATGCTGAATTTGAATGTCTTGATGGCCGCATGGGGGCGGCTGTCCCGGTACAGCACGAGCGTCCAGTACAGGAAGCGCGCGCCCAGTAGCACAGCTGCCGCCAGGTACAGCGGGCCGCTCATGTGGATGGCGAACGGCATAAAGCTCACCGCCAGCAACACGCCGGTGTACAGCAGGATATGCACCTTAGTGTAGTGCTCGCCATGGGTCACCGGCAGCATGGGTACGTTGACCTTGGCGTACTCGGCCTTGCGATGAATCGCCAGCGCCCAGAAGTGTGGCGGCGTCCAGGCGAAGATGATCAATACCAGCAAGAGCGGCTCGGCGGTCACCTGCCCGGTCACCGCGACCCAACCGAGCAGCGGTGGCGCCGCCCCGGCCAGACCGCCGATGACGATGTTCTGCGGCGTTGCACGCTTGAGAAAACCGGTATAAATGACCGCATAGCCGATCAGCGACGCCAGCGTCAGCCAGGCGGCCAGCGCGTTGGTGAACACCAGCAGCAATCCCATGCCGGCAACGCTCAGCAGCAGCGCGAACAGCAAGGCCGAAGCCGGCGATACACGCCCTTCGGCCAACGGCCTCTTGTGGGTGCGCGCCATCACCGAGTCGATACGCCGATCCACCACGTGATTAACCGCCGCCGCGCCGCCAGCGCAAAGCGCGATGCCGAGGTTGCCGAACACCAGTACGGTCCAGGGAACCCCTGCGCGCGTTGCGAGAAACATGCCCACCAACGATGTGATGAGCATCAGCAGCACCACCTTCGGCTTGGTCAGTTCCAGGTAGTCGCGCCAGCTGACCCGGGCGCTGCGTTCGCTGAGTAGTGTGGCCATGGGGTTCTCCTTAGGGTCATGCGCGGGGCAGGTCGAGCCCGCCCATCGTGTTCGCGTTCGAGCGCGCCGGGTCGCCCGCCGTGGCAGCGTGCCGACGGCTCAGGTAAAGGCGATGGTTGATCAGCACGGTCACCAGCAGCAGCAACGCACCGCCGCCGTTGTGGGCGACGGCAACAGCCAGGGGCAGGTTCAGCAGGACGTTGCTGATGCCCAGCCCGACCTGCAGCGCCAACGCCGCCAGCAACAGCCCGGCGAGCCGCGACAGCCCGTTGCGCCAGAGCTGCCAGCTCAACGCCAGCAGCAATGCCGTGACGACCAGTGCGCCGAGGCGGTGAGTGACATGGATGGCGGTGCGCGCCTCGCCATAAAGCATGCCGCCCAGGTAGTTGGGGCCGATATCGTGGTGGGTCAGGTTGAATGCATTGGCGAAATCCATGTCCGGCCACCAGCGCCCGTGGCACGTCGGGAAATCGGTGCAGGCGACCGCCGCGTAATTGCTGCTGACCCAGCCGCCGAGGGTGATCTGCGCAATCACCGCCAAAAGCGCGACTGCCGCGAACCGTCTGACCCAAGCCGGTATCGGAGCCAGGGCAGGCTGGTGCCCCGACAAACGCAGGCAAAGCAGGAACAACAGGCTCAAGGTGGTGAATCCGCCCAGCAGATGCGCCGTCACCACCTGCGGCCAGAGTTGCAGGGTCACCGTCCACATGCCGAACGCCGCCTGAGTGACGACCACCGCCAGCAGCAACAGCGGCAGCCCGACCGGCTGATCCGGTTGCGCGCGCCGGCGCAGCGCCTGCACCGCAAGCGCGAGGATCACCACGCCCAGGGCACCGGCAAAGTAGCGGTGCACCATCTCGTTCCAACCCTTGTTCACTTCCAGCGGCGCATCGGGAAAGCGCAGCGCGGCCAGATGCTGCTTGTCTTCGCTCATCGGCACGCTGAGAAAACCGTAACAGCCGGGCCAATCCGGACAACCGAGACCGGCGTGGGTCAGCCGCGTATAGGCGCCCAGCAGCACGACCACAACGGTCAACAGCGTAGCGACGAGGGCGAGGCGGTATCCGGGTTTTGCCATCGGGTTCTCCTTGGGCAGCCTCGTTAGGACTCCAGCGAGACGGCCAAGTGCCTGGGATCAACCAATCTGGGAGATTTTCAGGAGGTATTTGAGATCATCGAGAATCGCCTTGCCGTTCGCCTTGGCGTCGTAGCGCAGCACCAGATTGCCGTGCGGGTCGACGATCCATAATTGGGCGCCACCGGGTGCCTCCGGGTTGCGCGCATAGGCCACCGGGTCCAGCTCATAGCGTTGTAGTTGTGGGTATTCGCGCTGGAGGCGTTGGTCGTAGTCAGCGCTCAGTGCCTGCCCGCTCGCCAGTGCATGGCTGGCACGGCCGGACTCACGGGCCAGGCCGATGTTGATCTGCCGCGCCAGATAGACCAGTTGCTGGCAGTCCTCGGCGCAGCCTTGCGGTGCGGTGACCAGCAGTTCCCAGCGCGGTTCGGCCGTGGCTGGCACCCCGATTCCCAGCGCTTCACGGCCCTGCCCGGTCGCCACCAGCACGCCATCGTAGCTGCGCGTCTCCGGTACCCAGAAGCCGAAGCGATACATCGCAGCGGCCAGCAGCATCGGGCCGATCACCACAGCCACGATCAGCAGCAGTTGCAGCCGACCACGGCGTCGTTGCGGTTGTGCGGGTTCGAAGGTTGGATTCATTGCGGTCACTGGGTGCTCCCTCGTGCCTGATGCACGCCGAAGTAGATGAACAGCGCCAGCAATGCCGCTGCCAGCGCAAACCATTGAACGGCATAGCCCAGATGCTGCTGCGGTCGCATGCTGGTGATCGGCCAGTCTGTCCGGTATGCCGCCGGGCCGGCTTCAAGGCGCAGTTCGTATTCGACCCCATCACGCCCGAGCAACTTCCAGAGCGCGTCGACCTCGACATGATTGAGCAGCCGCGGCCAGCCCTCGGCCATGCGACGGTTGAGCAGAAACGGTTTTCCGGACGGCGCATAGACCCACGCAGACAACTTCAACGGACGATCCGGGGTGTCGAACTTCGGCGGGATTCGCCGATCCGGCCAGGGAATCCAGCCACGGTTGAGCAGCACCCAACGACCGCTGGGCTGATCCTGAAAGGGCTGCAACAGCTCCACGCCGACCTGTCCGTCGCGGGTGCGGCTGTCGAGCAGAAAGCTGTGCTCGGCATCGAAACTGCCCTGCAGATGGATACGGCTGTAGGCGGGATCCTCGAGGCGCTCGATCTGGTCCGGGCCCACGGGCTCGGCCTGTTGTCGCGCTTCCTGGCGGGCCAGCATGTCGCGCTTCTGCTCGCCCCGTTCCAGCTGCCAGAAGCCCAGCCAGACGAGCAGCGGCAGCACTGTCAGGACCACCAGGGTCGGCAGCAGGCCGGGCTTGAATCGGTTCATGCCACGCCCCACGGCATATCGATACGGCTGGCTATACTGCACCCCCACTTCCCCTGCTACGGACTCGCTCATGCTCAAGGCGGCGATCGTTCTGTTATTAGTGGCCACGCTGGTCAGTCTGTTCAGTGGCCTGTTCTTCCTGGTCAAGGACGAGGGTCGTACCTCACGCCTGGTCACCGCCCTCTTCGTGCGCGTCACCCTGACCGCGCTGACCGTCGCCCTGATCGCCTGGGGCTTCCATACCGGGCAGCTACACCCGGGGTTCGGTGCCTGAGCGGTGCGCTAGAGTACGTAGACGAATACGAACAGGCCGATCCACACCACATCGACGAAGTGCCAGTACCAGGCTGCGGCCTCGAAACCGAAGTGCTGTTCGGGTGTGAAATGGCCGCGAAAGCTGCGCACCAGCATCACTGTCAGGATGATCGCGCCCATGGTCACGTGGGCACCGTGAAAGCCGGTCAGCATGAAGAATGTCGCGCCATAGATTCCCGAACCGAGGGTCAAGCCAAGCTCGGTGTAGGCGTGTACGTACTCTTCGATCTGCAGGATCAGGAAGATCACGCCCAGCAGCACGGTGACACCCAACCCCATCTTGAGCTGCTGGCGGTTTCCCTTGCGCAGGGCGTGATGCGCCCAGGTCAAGGTGAAGCTGGAGGAGACCAGCAGAATCGTGTTGATCAACGGCAATCCCCAGGGGCTGATGGTGCCCTCCGGCGCCGGGTACAGCTTGGGATCGGGATTGTTCAGCAGTGGCCATGTGTACTCGAAGTTCGGCCAGAGCATTCCGCTGACGCCCTTGGCGCCGTCACCATCGAGCCACGGACCGACCCAGTAGCGGATGTAGAACAGGACGCCGAAGAAGGCCAGGAAGAACATCACTTCCGAGAAAATGAACCAGCTCATGCCCCAGCGGAACGAGCGGTCCATCTGCGCGCTATACAGCCCGGCGCGGCCTTCACGCACCACCGAGCCGAACCAGCCGAACATCATGTAGGCGATCAGCAGACCGCCGATGAAAAAGATCAGCGGCCCATTGGACTCGGCACGATCAGCCTTGAGGTCGTTGAACCAGGTGCCCAAGCCATAGACGGTCGTGAGCAGCGCCACCGTCCCGACGATCGGCCATTTGCTCTGGGCAGGAACGTAGTAATTCTCATGCGGGGTGGTCTGTTGGCTCATTGCAGACTCTCCTTGGCCACCACCCGGGACGCCCGATCAACGACGGCGACGGGCGGTTGGCGAGACGTGATGTCGAACAGGGTGTACGCGAGCGTCAGGTGACGCACATCCGCAGGCAGATCACGGTCGACGATGAAGCGCACCGGCATCTCGATGCGTTCACCGGGTTGCAGAACCTGTTGGGTAAAGCAGAAGCACTCGGTCTTGTGGAAGTAGGCCGCTGCCTTGGCCGGCGACACGCTGGGCACCGCCTGCGCGGTCATCGGCTTGTCCGTGGGGTTATAGGCGACGAAGCGCATCTCGCGGCTGGCACCGGGATTCACGCTGAGCTGATCGGCCGCCGGCTTGAACTCCCAGACCATCCCGGCGGCATTCGTGGCGAGGAACTGGACCCGCACTTCGCGAGCCTCGTCCGCGATCTGCACGCCGTCATAGGCGCCGGCCGTCTTGCCGTTGATGCCAAAGGCCTTGCACATCACGTCATAGATCGGCACCAGCGCGAAGCCGAACGCGAACATCGCCACGACGACCAGCAGCAGTCGACGAACCAGGCGGCCCAGCGGCAACTCAGTGTTCATGGCGCCTCCTCGAATCCGACGGGCTAGTCATGCTTCGGTCCCGTCCGGTGCTCATGCAGGGTATGCATGTCCGGCGGAACGCTGAAGGTGTGGTACGGCGCGGGCGACGGCACGCTCCACTCCAGGCCTTCTGCACCGTCCCAGGGCTTGGCGGGCGCCGCGGGACCGCCACGGATGCACTTGATGACGATGAACAGGAACAACAGCTGGGTGGCACCGAACATGAAGGCGCCGATACTGGACACCATGTTGAAGTTGGCGAACATCATGTTGTAGTCCGGGATACGCCGCGGCATGCCCGCCAGGCCGACGAAATGCATCGGGAAGAACGCGAGGTTCATGCCGACGAAACTCATCCAGAAGTGCAGCTTGGCCAGGGTTTCGTCGTACATGTGCCCGGTCCACTTGGGCAACCAGTAATAGGCCGAGGCGAAGATGCCGAAGATCGCTCCCGGCACTAGCACATAGTGGAAGTGCGCCACCACGAAATAGGTGTCGTGGTATTGGAAATCGGCCGGCGCGATGGCCAGCATCAGGCCGGAAAATCCGCCGATGGTGAACAAAATGACGAAGGCCACCGCGAACAGCATGGGCGCTTCGAAGGTCAGCGAGCCGCGCCACATGGTCGACACCCAGTTGAACACCTTCACGCCGGTCGGCACCGCGATCAGCATGGTCGCGTACATGAAGAACAGCTCGCCCACCAGCGGGATGCCGACGGTGAACATGTGGTGCGACCAGACGATGAACGAGAGAAAGGCGATGGCTCCGGTGGCATAGACCATGGAGGTGTAGCCAAACAACGGCTTGCGGCTGAACGCCGGGATGATCGAACTGACCGCGCCGAACGCCGGCAGGATCATGATGTATACCTCCGGATGGCCGAAGAACCAGAACACATGCTGGAACAGCACCGGGTCACCGCCGCCCGCGGCGCTGAAGAAACTGGTGCCGAAGTGGATGTCCATCAGCATCATGGTCACCACACCGGCCAGCACGGGCATCACCGCGATCAGCAGGAAAGCGGTGATCAGCCAGGTCCAGACGAACAATGGCATCTTCATCAGGGTCATGCCCGGCGCGCGCAGGTTGAGCACGGTGGCGACCACGTTGATCGCGCCCATGATCGAGCTGATGCCCATCAGGTGGATGGCGAAGATGAAAAAGGTCACCGACTCCGGCGCGTAGGTGGTCGACAGCGGCGCATAGAACGTCCAGCCGAAGTTCGGCCCGCCGCCTTCCATGAACAAGGTCGAAACCAATAGCCCGAACGCGGCCGGCAGCAGCCAGAAGCTGAAGTTGTTCATACGCGGCAGCGCCATGTCCGGCGCGCCGATCATCAACGGAATCATCCAGTTGGCCAGGCCGACGAACGCCGGCATCACCGCACCGAAGACCATGATCAGGCCATGCATGGTGGTCATCTGGTTGAAGAATTCGGGCTGCACGATCTGCAATCCCGGCTGGAACAGCTCGGCGCGGATCACCATCGCCATCGAGCCGCCCAGCAGGAAGGCGCAGAAGCTGAACCACAGGTACATCGAGCCGATGTCCTTGTGGTTGGTGGTCAATAGCCAGCGGGACAGCCCCTTGGCTGGGCCATGGTGATGGTCATGCCCGACATGACCATGATCGTCGATCACTGCACTCATCGCTGCCTACCCCTATTGACTGGCTTCTTCGGCCTGTTTGAAGTCGAGCACGTCTTTCGGCGTGACCATATCGCCCTTGTCGTTGCCCCAGGCGTTGCGCTCGTAGGTGATCACAGCAGCCAGGTCGACCTCCGAGAGTTGCGGACCGAAAGCCGGCATCGACGTGCCCGGCGAGCCCTTGACGACGATGCTGATGTGGTCTTCTGCCTCCCCGGTGGCGATCGGCGAGCCCTTGAGCGCCGGGAACATCGGTGGCAGGCCCTCGCCCGTGGGCTGGTGACAGGATGCGCAGGTGGTCTGGTAAACCGTCTCGCCGCGCGCCACCAACTCCTCGAGCGTCCACTCCTTGCTGGTCAGCTCGGCCAGCTTGGCCGCCTCTGCCTTCTTCTCGCCGAGCCAGGCGGCGTAGTCATCCTGTGACTTGACCTCGACGACCACCGGCATGAAGCCGTGGTCCTTGCCGCACAGCTCGGTGCACTGCCCACGGTAGATCCCGGGCTCGTCGATGCGGGTCCAGGATTCGTTGATGAAACCCGGTATGGCGTCCTTCTTCACCGCAAGGTCCGGCACCCACCAGGAGTGGATGACGTCCGCTGCGGTGATCAGGAAGCGCACCTTGGCGCCCACCGGAATCACCAGCGGCTCGTCCACTTCCAGCAGGTAATGCTCGCCCTTGGGCTCGAGGTTGTTGATCTGGTCTCGCGGCGTGGTGAGGTTGCTGAAGAACTCGACGTCCTCGCCCAGGTACTTGTAGTGCCACTTCCACTGATAGCCTGTGATCTGGATATCCACATCCGACTCGGACGCGTCGTAGATGTGGATCAGCGTGCGGGTCGCCGGGATCGCCATACCGATGAGGATCAGCAAAGGAATGATGGTCCAGAGCACCTCGACCCGAGTGTTCTCATGGAAATTCGCCGACTCCAGCCGCTTGGAGCGGCGGTGGGCGAACATCGACCAGAACATTGCCGCGAACACCAGCACGCCGATGATCACGCAGATCCAGAAGATGGTCATGTGCAGATCGAACACGGATCGACTGACGTCCGTGGCACCGGAGCGCATATTCACGTCCCAGGCCGCTTGAGCCTGGCCGAATAGCGACCACAGCCCAATCCCCATCCAGACTCGTGGATGTCGCGACATTGCGGGTTCCCCTTATGGTTCTTGTTATCCCGCCGACTGCTTGTGTCCGGCCGCGAATGGAGCAGATGCTCGTTTCGACGGCCTGACCACGCTGCGACCCGGCTCCCCCCAATTCCTGGTAGCCAGCTCGCGCACTGCACGCGCAGTCGGATTCAATCGGTACGCTTACGATCGGAGTATAGACAGCGATCCAAGACTGGCAATTCGGTCGGATTCAGGCACTGACTTCTGCATCCGCGGGGCGCACGTTCTTCTTCACACCGCGGATATTCATAAGGGCCAGACACACCTGCAACGTGATCAGCGCCCAGGCCTGTGCGTGCCAGCCCCAGATAACCCAGAGCAGGTTACTCAGCAGAAAACACCAGAATCCCACCGTGCGACGTCTCGGCTTCAGCGAGCCGATCAGCCACGCCGCGAGAACCGTGACCAGCATGGCTGGCCATTGCAGCAGATCGATCCAATCCACGATGCCTCCTCGGTGGGAATACAGGGATTGGTGGCATGCCCGCCGGGGTTAGTTCCCTGTTCGCCCATCGCAACGCCGACACGGCATGGCCCCGCCAGGCGACACGGCGTCCGAACCGACCTACGGTGCAGGCGCAAACGGCCGCCGCAGGGAACGTCGAGCGCCTGTGCCCGCCGGCTCAGAGCAGGCTCATCTGCTGGCCGGGCGGGGCGAAGCGGCTGCAATCGAGGCCGTCATTCTGGTCCCGGCGGTTGTATCCCAACCGTTTGCATGCCAGTTGGAAGCGTTGGGCCAGCAGCTGGGCGAACTGACCTTCGCCGCGCATGCGGCTGCCGAAGCGGCTGTCGTAGTCCTTGCCGCCGCGCGATTGCCGCACCAGGCTCATGACATGGGCAGCACGCTGGGGGAAATGCGCCTGCAGCCAGTCGTCGAACAAGGCCGCGACCTCATGCGGCAGGCGCAGCAACACGTAGCCGGCCGAACGCGCGCCGGCGTCCCGCGCGGCTTCGAGCATGCGCTCCAGCTCCATGTCGTTGATCATCGGGATCATCGGCGCGCACATCACGCTGACCGGCACGCCCGCCTCGTGCAGGGTACGCAGCACTCGCAACCGCGCCGAGGGCGATGCAGCACGCGGCTCCATGATGCGTTTGAGCTCGTCGTCCAGCGTTGTCAGGCTCACCGACACGCTGACCAGTCGCTGCTCGGCCAGTGGCATCAGCAGATCCAAGTCGCGCAGCACCAGCGACCCTTTAGTGATGATGTGCACGGGATGCTTGAAGCGAAGCAGGATTTCCAGCGCCTGGCGGGTCAACCGCTGTTCGCGCTCGAGCGGCTGGTAGGCATCGGTATTGACGCCCAGCGCGATGGGCTGCGGGACATAACCGGGCTTGCTCAATTCCTGCTCCAGACGCTCGGCGAGGTTGGTCTTGGCGATCAACCGCGTCTCGAAATCGATCCCGGGCGACAGATCCCAGTAGGCATGGCTGGGCCGCGCGAAGCAATAGATGCAACCGTGCTCGCAGCCGCGATAAGGGTTCACCGAACGATCGAAACCGACATCCGGCGACTGGTTGCGCGTGAGCACCGTCTTGGCTGTCTCGATACGCACCTCGGTGGCACGCGTAGGCGGCACGTCCTGCTCCCAGCCATCGTCATAGGCTTCGCTGCGTGTCGGGGCGAAACGATTATCCGGATTGATCGCGGTGCCGCGACCGCGCGGGATGCTCGAAGGAGAGCGCATGGCGACCTCTGGATTACTGTTTGTATATACAGTATGCCGCATCGAACCGGTGCTTCCATGCCAGCCGTCGGGAAAAAAAGCGGAACGGCAGGGAATTTTTCCGCCTCGCTTCTGCCAAACGAAACCAAAGCGGTAGTCCGTTTTTTCGGTGTCCACAAGGAGGTGAAGATGCCCGCCCACCCAGGCGCAGTGTCTACGCGCGAAAACAACTTCGACTTCCTGAGATTCTTTGCCGCCACGCTGGTCCTGCTCGTCCACAGCTATCCGCTGACCGGGCGACGGCCGGACGAGCCGATCGAGCGGCTGACCGGCTACGAGAATGGCGGTGAATTCGCCGTTGCGGTCTTCTTCGTGATCAGCGGTTACCTGATCACCTCGTCGTGGCTGAACAGCAGCAGCGCGAAAAGCTATCTGATCAAACGGGCGCTGCGCGTCTTTCCCGCCTTGATACTGGCGGTTCTGCTGTCGGTGTTCGTCATCGGCCCGCTGGTCACCGAGCGTCCCCTGAGCGGCTATTTCGCGTCCCCGATCACCTGGACCTACCTGCAGAACCTGTTGCTCGTGACGCGCTTCGAATTGCCAGGGGTGTTCAGCCAGAACATCTATCCGAACGTGGTGAACGGATCGCTGTGGACACTGCCACTCGAAGTGATGATGTACCTGGGTGTCCTGGTCCTGGGCCTGACCGGATTGCTGAAACGCCGCCTGATCTTCCTGCCGATCGCCGGCCTCGCCCTGGGCCACTTCTGGCTGCTGGGGAGGCTCGGCATCGAGTCGTTCTTCATCAACAATCTGTTCAAGCTCGGGCTGTTGTATTACACCGGCGCCGCGATTTTTCTCTACCGCGAGGCGCTACCCTGGCGCGGCTGGATCGCGGCGGCGTTCGTCGCGGCGCTGGTACTCACGTTTCATACCGCTGCCGGCCCCTACGTCTACATGGTCGCCCTGCCTTATCTGGTGATCTACCTCGCGTATGCGCCGATTCCACTGATTGCCCGGTTCGGCAAGTACGGCGATTTCTCCTACGGCATGTACATCTACGCGTTCCCGTTTCAACAACTGACCGTTTACCTGCTGGGGCACGAGATCGGCGTTTTCTGGTTGACCGTCATCAGCCTCGTGCCGACCCTGCTGCTGGCCATCCTGTCCTGGCATCTGGTCGAGGCGCCGGCGATGACGCTCAAGCAGCGCTTCGCACGCGCGCCGCAACTGGGGCTGGCGCCGCGCAAGACCCTCGGATGAACCCGCCCCTGGGTCGGTTGGCGCGGATGGCCGGGGCATGCACTGGCGATACCTGACGCTCAGCCCGCGCCGCGAACCTGCACGCCGGTGTAGTGCGCCGCGGCGCGGTCGCTCAGTTCGATCACGCCCCGCCTGGCCAGCTCGCGAGCTCGCCAGTAGAGGAACAGGTCAGTGGGGAAGAATCCGTCGCAGTGGCCCATCACATCGGCCATGGCCCGGGCCAGTGGTTTCTCGTCGCCGATACAGGCGGCGGTCAAGGCCTGATCGATGCGCGCGTAGTCCTCACTCACGAAGCGCCCGTCCACCCAGCGCCGTACGGCCGCGTTTTCCCGCACCGCCGTGCGCCATTGGCTGGCGAGCCCGGCGCGCCTGAGCGGCTCGACCGTGCGTGGCTGATAGAGCGCCGCCAGCGCGTCCGGCGAGTGCATGGACACCGCCATCCGCGTGCCGACGCGGCTGTCGCCAGTACCGCAAACCACCTCCCGCAACCGCAACGACGACGCGTCGAGGGCCGCCGCCACGCGGGCCAGCATCAATTGTTCGCTGGCGCTGTCGCCATGCCAGACGAGCACTGAGCGCGACTGGCGGCCCAGCTGCGCCAGCCACTCGGCGTCGGCGCCAATCCCTGTGAAATCCGGTCGCGGCACCAGCGCGTCCGGCCAGAGGCGCTCCCAGAACGCCACGCGCTCCGCGCACGGTGGGGATTGGATGTCGACCAGCGGCCCGACGGCGAGGTCGTCACGCAGCACATGGATCGCTTCGCCATCGCCCAGCAACGGTCGTATGCAGTCGGCCGCAAGGTCGCCACAGGTGAGATGCCACATGAGCGACCCTCCCGTCGATCAGTCGGGCTTTTTCTTCAGTTTGGGATTGGGAAAGAACTGCACCGCCTGCACCTGCGGGTCGGCCGCCTTCGGCTTGCCCTGGTTGACCCGCGTACCCAGCTCCGAGGGCACCGATTGGCCCTGGGCGTTGAGCGTGTCGGCATAGCCGCATTCGACGCACTCGCGATGCGGAACGCCGTCAACGTCCCACATCTTGATGCTGTCGGTGGCGCTGCATGCCGGGCACACCGCACCGGCAATGAAGCGTTTGGTGGTTACCCTGGGGCTATCGGTCATGCGACCTCCTCGCTCAGGCCGAGGTGGCGCAGCAGGGCGTCGGTGGACGGCTCGCGGCCACGGAAATCGACGAACAGCACCATCGGTTCCTGGGAACCGCCGCGCGCCAGGATGGCGTCACGGAACGCGCGGCCGGTTTCGGCATTGAACACGCCCTCCTCCTCGAAGCGCGAAAAGGCATCCGAAGACAGCACCTCGGCCCATTTGTAGCTGTAGTAGCCGGCGGCGTAACCGCCGGAAAAAATATGCGCGAAGCTGTTGGGAAAGCGGTTGCTGGCCGGCGGACGCATCACCGAGACCTCTTGGCGAACGCTCTCCAACACCTCGAGTACGCTGCGCCCGTCGCCATGCGTGGCGTGCAGTTCGAAGTCGAACAGCGAGAACTCCAACTGACGCACCATTATCAGGCCCGACTGGAAGTTCTTCGCGGCCAGCATCTGGTCCAGCTTGTCCTGCGGCAGGCGCTCGCCGGTCTGGTAGTGGCCGGAAATCAGCGCCAGGCCTTCGGGGTCCCAGCACCAGTTTTCCATGAACTGGCTCGGCAGTTCCACCGCGTCCCAGGCCACACCGTTGATGCCGGAAGCACCGGCATGCTCGACCTGCGTCAGCAGATGGTGCAGGCCATGGCCGAACTCATGGAACAGCGTGGTCACTTCGTCGTGAGTCAGCAGCGCCGGGCGCTCGCCTACCGGCGGCGTGAAATTGCACACCAGGTTGGCCACCGGCGTCTGCAGCGTACCGAGGCAGGTGCGGCGCTTGTCGCGGGCACCGTCCATCCAGGCACCGCCACGCTTGTTGGCGCGCGCATAAAGATCGAAGAAAAACCGCCCGACGTGCTCACCGTTCTCCCGGATCTCGAACAGACGCACATCCGGGTGCCAGCTGTCGAATGTTTCCAGTTCGTGGATCTTGATCCCGTACAGGCGCTGGACGATGGCGAACAGCCCGGACAAGACCTTGTCGATCGGGAAGTAGGCGCGCAGCTCTTCCTGGTTCAGGCTGTAGCGTTGCTGGCGCAGCTTCTCGCCGAAGTAGTTGACGTCCCAGCTCTGCAGGTCGCTGACGCCCTGCTCGGCGGCGAACGCGCGCAGCTCCTTCAGGTCGCGCTCGGCGAACGGCTTGCTGCGTGTGGCCAGATCGCGCAGAAAGCCGAGTACCTGATCGGTGCTATCGGCCATCTTGGTCGCCAGTGACAGCTCGGCGTAGTTGCCGAAGCCCAGCAGCTGGGCCAGTTCCTGACGCAGGTCGAGGATCTCTTCCATCACCGGGCCGTTGTCGAACTGACCGGCATTCGGGCCCTGATCGGAGGCGCGGGTGGAATAGGCGATGTAGACCTCTTCGCGCAGCGGGCGGTGGTCGGCGTAGGTCATCACTGCGTAATAGCTGGGAAATTCCAGGCTGATCAGCCAGCCATCGAGTTCCTTGGCCTGGGCCGCTTCGGCCATCTGTGCCTTGGCCGACTCGGTGACGCCAGCCAGCAGGCTTTCATCGGTGACGTGCTTGGTCCAGGCTTGGGTGGCATCGAGCAGTTGGTTGGAAAATTTGCTGCCAAGCTCGGCGAGCTTCATGCGGATCGCGCCGAAACGCTGCTGTTCGGCCGGCGGCAGATCGATACCGGACAGGCGGAAATCGCGCAGCGCGTGCTCGATGATGGTCTTTTGCGCCACATCGAAGCCGTCGGCCTCGGGGCTCAACGCCAGCGCCTGATAGGCGGCGAACAGATCGGCGTTCTGGCCGAGTTCGGTGGCATAGGCGGACAGCTTGGGCAGGCAGGCCTCGTAGGCATTGCGCAACTCGGGGTTGTTGCGCACCGCATTGAGGTGGCTGACCGGGCCCCAGGCACGACTGAGGCGCTCGTTCATTTCGTCCAGGCCGACCACCAGGGTCGACCAGTCGAGGTTTTCGGCGGGGCGGCTGAGCAGTTCCTGCAAGGCGACACGGTTGTCGCCAAGGATGGTGTCGATCGCCGGCTCGACGTGCTCCGGTCCGATTTCGGAATAGGGCGGCAGGTCGAAGTCCCGAAGCAGCGGGTTGGTATCGGTCACGGCGGTTGCCCCTTCTGAAGAAATAATCACCCGTGCATGTTAAAGACAAATGCCCGACCGCGCAGCCTGGAAACGAGGCGATAGCGCCGCTCTATTTCCAACGAAACGGCGCAGCGTGCGGACATCCATACGGCTATTGGACAGCCGCCTGCTCAGGCAATTCGGGGCGTCGCGCATAGCGCTGAGCCAGCACTGCACAGACCATCAGCTGAATCTGATGGAAGATCATCAGCGGCAGGATGATCATCCCCACCGCATGGGTGGCGAACAGCACCTGCGCCATGGGCACGCCGGTGGCGAGGCTCTTCTTCGAGCCGGCGAACAGAATCGTGATGCGGTCTTCCAGATCGAAGCCCAGCCGCTTGGCGAGGAACTGCGTGAGCCACAATACGATCGCCAGCAGCAGGCAACAGGCCAGCACCAGACCCAGCAAATGGGTCAGCGGCACCAGGCGCCAGAGCCCCTCGACCACCGCGCCACTGAAGGCGACATAGATGACCAGCAGGATCGAGCTCTGGTCCACGGTTTTCAACCAGCCCTTGTTGCGGGTCACCCAGTCGCCGATCCAGCGACGGGCAATCTGGCCGGCGATAAAGGGCACCAGCAATTGCATGACGATCTTGCCGATGGAATCCAGCGTCGAGCCGGCTTCGCCTTCTACGCCCATCAACAACAGCACCAGCACCGGCGTAAGGAAAATGCCGATCAGGCTCGATGCCGCTGCACTGCAGATCGCCGCCGGGATGTTGCCACGCGCCAGCGAGGTGAAGGCAATCGCCGATTGCACCGTTGCCGGCAGGGCACAGAGGTACAGCATGCCCAGGTACAGCTCGGTGCCCACCAGCGGAGTCAGCACCGGCTTGAGCGCCAGCCCAAGCAACGGAAACAGGACGAAGGTACAGGCGAACACCAGCAGATGCAGACGCCAGTGGCCGGCGCCAGCGAGGATCGCCTCGCGCGACAGCTTCGCGCCATGCATGAAGAACAGCAGCGCAATCGCCAGCGTGGTGAGCCAATCGAAGAACACCGCGCCCCGACCTTCACACGGGAACACCGTGGCGATCGCCATGACCGCGAGCAGGGCGAGCGTGAAGTTGTCGAACAGTATGCGGAGCTTGGCCATCTACGAATTCCTCAGGGCTTGCGGGCAACGAAAATGGACCTTAACGTGGACGCCAGTTTCCGACTAACGCCAAGCAGGCACGAAATGTCTTCAAACGGACACAGTCTCGCCTTGATGGCGCGCCTTAGCGAACTCGAACGGCTTCCTCGCCCTGTCTATGGACAACTCGACTCACCGCCCAATCTCAAGCTGGGTTATCGCCACAGCCACCCCTGGGTGCAGCTGTCCCATGCGGTAGAAGGGGTACTCGAAGTGCGCACCGAGATGGGTCGCTTCATTGCGCCGCCGCTGCGCGCCGTGTGGATACCCGCCGGGGTCTCGCACCAGGTATTCTGCGCGCCGGACACCTGCATCCGCAGCCTGTACATCGATCGCAGCGTGGCAGGCGATGCACCGGCGCATTGCCGTGTACTGCAAGTGAGCCCCCTGCTGCGCGAGTTGATCCGCCATTTCAGCACCTTGCCCGAAGCCTATGCCGAAGACGGCGCCGAGGGTCGGCTGGTGCAGGTGCTACTCGATCAGCTTGGCTGCGCACCGGAAGTCGAGCTGGTGCTACCGTTGCCGGCCGAACCGCGCCTGCAACGGCTGTGCAAGCGTCTGCAGGCCCATCCCGACTCCCAGGAAGGGCTGGCTGACTGGAGCCGCACGTTGAACGTGTCCGAACGCACGTTGAGCCGGCTGTTTCTGCGCGAAACCGGGCTGACCTTTCGCGCCTGGCGCCAGCGCCTGCGGCTACTCAGCGCATTGCCCGCTCTGGAGCGCGGCGAACGCGTGACCGACGTGGCGCTGGGCTGCGGCTACGAATCGTTATCGGCATTCATCGCCGCGTTTCGCGAACAATTCGGCGCCACGCCAGGCGAATTCTTTCGCCCCGGCGTGCCAGGCGGCCGTGTCAATTAATCATCGCGCAGGCTACCGTCCGGTATCGGCCGCTCGCCGATGACCCCGCTGCGACCTCAGGAGATGCCCGTGAACATACGCACCTATCAGGATCACACCCCGAAACTCGGAGAGCGGGTGTTCGTCGACCCCAGCGCGGTACTCATCGGCGACATCGAAATCGGCGCAGACAGTTCGGTATGGCCGCTGACCGTGGTCCGCGGCGACATGCACCGCATCCGCATCGGCTCGCGGACCAGCATCCAGGATGGCAGCGTGCTGCACATCACTCATGCCGGCCCGTTCAACCCGGACGGTTTTCCGCTGACCATTGGCGACGAGGTCACCGTGGGCCACAAGGTCACCCTGCACGGCTGTACGCTGGGCAGCCGCATCCTGGTCGGCATGGGCTCGATCGTGATGGACGGCGCCGTGGTGCAGGACGAGGTGATCATCGGTGCCGGCAGCCTGGTGCCACCAGGCAAGACGCTGGTCAGCGGCTACCTGTACGTCGGCAGCCCGGTGAAACAGGCACGCCCACTGACCGACAAGGAGCGCAGCTTTTTCAGCTACACCGCCGGCAACTACGTGAAGTTGAAGAACCTGCACATGGCCGAAGGCACCTGAAGCCATCCAGTGCCGCAAGCCAGCCAGACGCCCACATCTCGACGAGTCAATCCATGCACCAGCCCACCCTTCTGTTCGACCTCGACGGCACACTTACCGACCCGCGCGAGGGCATCACCCGGTCCATCCAGTACGCGCTGGCCAAGCTGGACATCGATGAGCCTGACCTGGGCAAGCTTGAGCCCTTCATCGGCCCGCCGCTGTTACAGGCGTTCATGCAGTTCTACGACTTCGACGAAACGCGCGCGTGGCAGGCGGTGGGCTTCTACCGTGAGCGGTTCCAGACGCTGGGACTCTACGAGAACCTACTGTTCGAAGGCGTCCTGGAATTGCTCGAGCACCTGCGCGGCCAAGGGCGGACACTGTATGTCGCCACCTCCAAGCCATCGGTATTTGCCCGTGAGATTGCCCGGCATTTCGCCTTCGATCACCATTTCAAGGTCATCTACGGCAGCGAGCTGGACGGCACCCGCACCGATAAGGGCGAACTGATTCGCCACGTGCTCGCCGAGGAACGCCTCGAGCCGGACCAGACCCTGATGATCGGCGATCGCAAGCACGATCTGATCGGGGCGCACCGCAACGGGCTGCGCGCGGCGGCGGTGGGCTACGGCTTCGGCAGCCACGCCGAACTGATGGCCGAGTCGCCCGCCTATTACTACGCGACACTTGCGCAGCTGCGCGACGCGTTCAGCTGAGGTTGCGCTCATCGCGCTCGGGCGCGAAAGCCACCGGGGGCGAGCCGTCGGCGTTGAGCTGTTCCACACGCACCGGCCGACCCTCGGCGTCGAGCCGGACGCGCCCGATACCGGCGCCGTTCCACAACCGTTCGCCGGACTGGCTGCGACTCGGCAGCCACGGCTGGACCCGGACACGGCGGCGCTTGGTGAACCAGTTCAGCGGCGAACGGGGCGAGTACAGCCAGCGGTTGAGGCGGTCGAAAAAATCCAGCAGGCGCCGCGGAAATTCGTTCTTCACCCCGCTGCTGGTGATCTGCCACAGGCGCGGCCCTTCAGCACGGCCGCGAATGCGCACCTCATAGGCAAAGGAGTAATGCACATCGCCGGAGAGGATCACATAGTTGCCCGGCGTGCGGGTATGCCGAAAGATGTTGAGCATCACCTGGGCAGCACCGCGATGCGCCATCCAGTTTTCCGCGTCGACCAACAGCGACAGCCCGGCCCAACTGAACACACGCTGCACGGTCTCGATCAGCTTGACGCCGAACATCGGTGCCGGCGAGACGATGATCACCGAGCGATGATCGAGCAGTTCCTGCTGGAAATCGGTGAGCGCTTCCCAATCCATCAAGCCCGACGGGCGGCTCAGGTTGCGCTCGCTGCGCCATCGGCGGGTGCGGGTGTCGAGTACCACCAGCGGCGGATCGCTGGGCAGTACGTAGCCCCAGTCACCACGATGCAGCACCTCGTCCACCACCCGATCATGCAAGGCGCAGTCGAGCCTGCCATCGTCGCCGCTCGCCAGTAGCGTCTCGATTGCATCCAGCGGTGCGGCAAAGCCATCGGGCGCATTGCCCCAGCCCTGGCAGAGAAGATAGCCAAGCAACGCGTTACCGATGATACGGCGCGAAAACGGGTGACCGTAGGCGGTCTGTTCCCAGCGCGCGCTAAGGTTCCAGTCGTCGGTGATGTCGTGATCATCGAAGATCATCAGCGACGGCAGATGTGCCAGGGCCCGCGCGACCTGCGGCAGGCCTGCGCGGAAGGCCTCGATGCAGCGCGCCTCTCGGGCATAGCGCTCGGCCAGGTCGCCGTCCAGCGGCGGCGCCTGCAGCTCGATCAGCTGCCAGGGCAGCGGCGACCAGACCAGCAGGTACATGGCCAGTACCTCCCCCAGCGAGACCAGATGGTTATGCGCATTGGAGGTCGTGAATACCGGCTTCTCCACGCCGCCGAAGAAGCGCTCGCGCAAGGCCTCGTTGGATTTGAACGCCGGCAGTAATTGCTCGCGCCGGTAGTAAGTCGCCGGATGGGTCATCAGCTCGTCACTGTCGGCGACCACCGCCCCCTCCAGGCATTCGCCATACAGGCCCAGACGGCGGATAAGCGCGTGGATGGCCACCAGGGTTGGCCCGGCGACATCGTCTGCGTAGACCTGATCGCCGGTCATCAGAAGCGCCGCGGGCCAACGCAGCGGGTCCTGGCGCACGTCGGCCACCAGCGCGTCGACCACCAGCAACCCATCCGCCGCTGGATAATGCGGCTTGCGGCAGGAGCCGTGCAGCAGGTCGTCATAGCGCGAACGGATGACGAAGGCCGGACGTTCGGTGCCCCCGTGAATCAGGTGCGGCGCCCAATCGGCGACTCCCCGGGTGACGCCGTTGCGCGCCACCAGGACGTCGTACTCGACCAGGCGATCCCGGGGCAGCGGCACCTCCAGACGAACGTCCACCAGATGCAGCCAGGCCGAGGTGCCCAGGCGTAGGCGGCGGCAACCCTCTTCGTCCAGCGTCACCACACGCGCCGCCTCGCCCTCCGGGTGCAGCGCCAGACGCAGCGACAGCGACTCGCTGCCCACCAGCCAGAGCACCAGGCGTCCGGCCTCGAGCCGCCGCAGGATCGGGCCGGCGAGCACAAGCGGCAGAGTCGTAACGGCATCGGACGGCGCGGGATTGGGCATGCAACAACTCATGGTGACGGGCGAGGGAACCCGAGTGTAACGAACCCCGCGGGGTTGGCCGACCCGCGCGCGAGCCATATATTCCAAAACAGTCTATAAATGTTACTAAACATTATTTTAAAGAATAAGTAACCGCTTTTATGATTTGCCCTGCCCCGGTCCAGTCGTCGCGCCATCGTGTGGCTGCATACCCAGAGGAAACAACAATGAACGACACGCTTCGCACGCCGGAGAGTCAGGACGATGCCAGCGTCCTGCGTGAAATCCGCAGCGCTTTGCAGGACCTCAGGTTCGGCTCGGTGGAGATCACCCTGCATAACGGCCTGGTCGTACAGATCGAGCGAAAAGAGAAATTCCGCCTGCAGCCCTCCGGCAAGCAGGCCTGACCCAGCCCACCCCGACCGGACCACCGGAGGGCGTGACATGCGCAATCACCCAGGAAGCCAGACCATGTCCACGCCATATCGAAAAGCCCTTCAGACGCATCCTTGTCGTTGCCGAATGCGGCCCTGACGCCGCCAGACCACGCTGCAACCTCATCACATCAACGCGTCCGCACGGATGCGAGAAGGAGCCGTCATGTCCATCGGAAAATCCATCCTGGCCGTTCTGGCCAGCACCCTCATCGTCGGCCAGGCAGTTGCCGCCAGCGAACTGCTCAACGTGTCTTACGACCCGACACGCGAGCTGTATGTCGATTTCAACGCCGCTTTCAACAAACACTGGCAGGCGCAGGGCCACGAACCGCTGCGCATTCAGCAATCCCATGGCGGCTCGGGCAAGCAGGCCCGCGCGGTGATCGACGGCCTGCGCGCCGACGTGGTGACGCTGGCGCTGGCGGGCGACATCGATGAGCTGCACCGGATCGGAAAATTGATCCCTGCCGACTGGCAGAGCCGCCTGCCGGATGCCAGCACACCTTATACCTCGACCATCGTATTCCTGGTTCGCAAGGGCAACCCGAAGGGCATCGAGGACTGGGACGATCTGGTCAAGCCTGGCGTCGAGGTGATCACCCCGAATCCTAAAACCTCCGGCGGCGCGCGCTGGAATTTCCTTGCCGCATGGGCCTGGGCCAGGCAGCAGTACGGCAGCGAAGAGCAAGCCAAGCAGTACGTCGCCCAACTCTACAAGCAGGTGCCGGTGCTCGACACCGGCGCGCGTGGCTCGACCATCACCTTCGTCAACAACCAGATTGGCGACGTCTTGCTGGCCTGGGAGAACGAAGCCTTCCTGGCGCTCAAGGAAGAGGGCGGCGATGCCCTGGAAATCGTCGCGCCGTCACTGTCGATCCTCGCCGAGCCTCCGGTTGCGGTGGTCGACAAGAATGTCGAGCGCAAGGGGACTCGCGAAGTGGCGCAGGCGTACCTGAACTATCTCTACAGCGATGAGGGCCAGCGCATCGCCGCCAGGCACTTCTATCGTCCCCGCAACCAGGCGGTCGCAGCCGAGTTCGCCGATCGGTTTCCAGCCTTGACGCTGGTGACCATCGACCAGGACTTCGGCGGCTGGAGCAACGCCCAGCCGAAGTTCTTCAACGATGGCGGCGTGTTCGACGAGATTTACCAGGCGCACTGACATGTCCAGCTGGACGCCCACGCGGGAGCGGTTCGCACCGCCCGCGTTTGCCGGCTTGCGTTTACCCTGACCGAGACCTTTTCGATGTCTACCCGCACGTCCCCCGTCATACCCGGATTCGGGCTGACGCTGGGGTACACCCTGGTGTACCTCAGCCTGCTGGTACTGATCCCACTCGGTGCCCTGTTCGTCCATGCGGCACAGCTGACCTGGGACCAGTTCTGGGCCATCGTCACCGCGCCACGCGTGGTCGCGGCGCTGAAGCTGAGCTTCGCTACCGCTTTTGTCGCCGCGCTGATCAACGGCGTGATCGGTTCGCTGCTGGCCTGGGTGCTGGTGCGCTATCGCTTCCCCGGCCGCAAAATCATCGAGGCGATGATAGACCTGCCTTTCGCCTTGCCCACCGCCGTGGCGGGCATCGCCCTGACCGCCCTGTATGCACCCAACGGCGTGATCGGCCGGTTGGCCGCCGAACTGGGCGTGAAGATCGCCTATACCCCGATCGGCATCACCCTGGCGCTGACGTTCGTCACCCTGCCCTTCGTCGTCCGCACGCTGCAGCCGGTGTTGGCCGACATCCCACGCGAAGTGGAGGAAGCCGCCGCATGCCTGGGCGCCAAACCGCTGCAGATCGCTCGTCATGTGCTGCTACCGGCATTATTGCCGGCCTGGCTGACGGGGTTTTCCCTGGCGTTTGCCAGGGGCGTGGGCGAGTACGGATCGGTCATCTTCATCGCCGGCAACATGCCGATGAAGACCGAGATCCTGCCGCTGCTGATCATGGTCAAGCTCGACCAGTACGACTACCACGGCGCCACGGCCATCGGTGTGCTGATGCTGCTGGTGTCTTTCGTCCTGCTGCTGGCGATCAATCTGCTGCAGCGCCGCCTATCCCATGGTTGAGGATCGCCTGATGACCGCCACGACCCTGATCGCCGTACCGCTTGGCAGAGCCCGCCAGGGCACCCCGTTGGCGCAGCGACTGCTGATCGTAGCCGCCTGGCTGACGTTCGCGGTGTTCCTGCTGTTGCCCCTGCTGGTGGTGCTGGGCGAAGCGTTGAAACTCGGCCTCGGCACGTTCTTCGGCGCGATCCTCGAAGCCGATGCCCTCGCCGCGCTGAAACTGACCCTGCTGGCCGTCGGGATTTCCGTACCGCTCAACCTGGTTTTCGGCGTGGCCGCGGCCTGGTGCGTCAGCAAATACACGTTCACCGGCAAAAGCCTGCTGGTGACGCTGATCGACCTGCCCTTCTCGGTCTCGCCAGTCATCGCCGGGCTGATCTACGTGCTGCTCTTCGGGGCCCAGGGCTTTTTCGGTCAATGGCTGGCCGACCGCGACATTCAGATCATCTTCGCCCTGCCCGGCATCGTCCTGGCCACGGTGTTCGTGACCGTGCCGTTCGTCGCGCGCGAGCTGATTCCGCTGATGCAGGAGCAGGGCACCCAGGAAGAGGAAGCGGCGCGGCTGCTCGGTGCCAACGGTTGGCAGATGTTCTGGCATGTGACCCTGCCCAACATCCGTTGGGGCCTGATCTATGGCGTGGTGCTCTGTACCGCCCGGGCGATGGGCGAGTTCGGCGCGGTGTCGGTCGTCTCCGGGCACATCCGCGGCTACACCAACACGCTGCCGCTGCATGTCGAGATTCTCTACAACGAATACAACCATGTCGCTGCCTTCAGCGTGGCCAGCCTGCTGTTGCTGCTGGCGCTGCTGATCCTGCTGCTCAAGCAGTGGAGCGAATCGCGCCTTCAACATCTCAGAACCGCCGTCGGCGAGGAGTGAGTCCATGTCCATCGAAGTGAGCCACGTCAGCAAGCAGTTCGGCCGGTTCAAAGCCCTGAACGAGATCGATCTGAACATCGCCAGCGGCGAACTGGTCGCCCTGCTCGGCCCCTCTGGCTGCGGCAAGACCACCCTTTTGCGCATCATCGCCGGGCTGGAAACCCCCGACAGCGGGCGCATCGTGTTCCATGGCGAGGACGTGTCCGGGCGAGATGTGCGCGATCGCAACGTCGGTTTCGTGTTCCAGCACTACGCGCTGTTCCGCCACATGACGGTGTTCGACAACGTCGCCTTCGGCCTGCGCATGAAGCCGCGGCGTGAGCGCCCTAGCGAGCACCAGATAAAGGATAAAGTCCTCGAGCTGCTCGAACTGGTCCAACTTGACTGGCTCGCCGGGCGCTACCCCGACCAGCTTTCCGGCGGCCAGCGCCAACGCATCGCGCTGGCCCGGGCGCTGGCGGTGGCGCCCAAGGTGCTGCTGCTCGACGAACCCTTCGGCGCCCTGGACGCCAAGGTTCGCAAGGAGCTGCGTCGTTGGCTGGCACGCCTGCACGAAGAAGTGCACCTGACGTCGGTGTTCGTCACCCACGATCAGCAAGAAGCGATGGAGGTGGCCGACCGCATCGTGGTGATGAACAAGGGCGTAGTCGAGCAGATCGGCTCGCCGGCCGAGGTCTATCGGCAGCCGGCCAGCGACTTCGTCTATCACTTCCTGGGCGATGCCAACCAATTGCAGATCGGCGAGCGGCAGGTTCTGTTCCGACCACACGAGGTCCACCTGTCCCGCCGCATGGCGGACGATCACCAGCCAGCGGTGGTCCGCGATATCAGGCTGCTAGGCGCCGTCACGCGGGTCACGCTCAGGGTGGTGGGCCAGCCGCACCCCATCGAGGCGGAAGTCGCCCACGACCACGCCAGCCTGACCGACCTCGCTCGAGGCGCCACGCTGTTCTTCAAGCCGGCCGTGGCCGTGAGCGTGCCGCCCAGAGCGGCTCCGATCGCCCGCTAGGGCAAACAGGACCCCGATAAAAAAGACGCGCCCGAAGGCGCGCCAAAGCTTTGAAGCGCACGCGTATCTATTTGATCTGGCTGATCAGGTCTCGGCGCAGGAGGGTTTTGACCTTTATCAAGTGATCGTCCTCCTGGTCTTTTGCCTTCTGGAAACCCTTGGCGATGTTCGGATGGCCGCCGGCTTCGGCCAGCTCGATCAGCAGTTCCCAGGCCGCGTTATCCTCGAGCTCCACGGTCAACAGCGCATTCATGCATTGTGCGATGTTGGTACGCGGGTCGGTGAGCACCTGGATCACGCCCATCGATTTGACGGCCGCAACGTCGGCACACGGCGTCTGCGCGGTCGGATCCGCGCCGAGCGTTTCAATGGCCTCGGCCACCATCTGCATATGTTCGAATTCTTCACCGCGAATGTGCTCGAGCACCTGTATCAGATCGGATTCGGCGGTGCCCAGGGCCTTGGCCTTGGCAATCATCGCGTCGTACAGGCGCACGCCACTGCGCTCGAACGCCAACCGCTCGCCGAGCTTGTCGATGAGGATTTCAGGACTTTTCCCCATGGCCATGTCGAAGGTGGTCTTGAGCATGCCCTTCGCCGATCCCGGCACCGGTACCGAGCCGATGCGCTCGGCTTCCTCGCTGCGCAAGGCGCGTTCGAGCAGCAAGCCTTTCTCGTCGCCGGGCACGTCGGGGTGAATCTCGTTGACCGCTTCCATCAGGCTCTTGGTGTCCTTGGGCGACATCTGGACGCCGGTGAAATTGGTACCTACTTTTGCTGCAGTTGCCATGTCCGTTCTCCTCAGGAAGCCTTACGCATCAGTTCGCCGCCTGGCGCCCACTGGTAGCCCGCCGAGACGATGTTCGACGCGATGCCATCGGCGTTGACCTGGTTGCGGTAGTCGAGCGAGTTCTGCGGCTCTTCGCTCTTGTCCACATATTGCGTGCCGCTGGTGCGCAGGTTCACTTCGGCGGCCAGCACCTGGCGGACGAACGCGCGCTGGCTCTTGAATTCGATCATCTTCGGCAACGGTCCTCCGAGAATTTCAGCCGGATCACGGCGCTCGATGTTCTTGAAGTGCTCGCAGGCGATGTTCAAATGGCCCAGCTCGTAGTCCAGGAAGCGCTCCCACATCGCCTTGATGCGGGGGTTGGTTTCCTGCTCGGCGCAGCTGGCATAGGCATAGACTTCCATGGCTTCGTGGACCAGCCACTTTTCCATGAACGACTCCTGGGGATCGGCCAGCGAGCCGTACTGGGTAACGTGCTGCTCTTCCACCGAGGCGATTTCGGCGTACAACTGACGCGCGAGCGGATCGGCGAACAGCGGGCCGATGTTCATGTAGTAGTCGTGGGTCTGGAATTCCGCCGCCGTGATCATCGCCGCGTGGATCTTGGTAATCAGCGCGGCCTGCTCCTTCTCATAGCTTTCACGCAGGTCGTTCAGCGGGTGGCGATGATGTTCGGAGGTCTGCCGACCCGGCACGATGTCGGTGTAGCCCTGCAGGATGTTGTTCGCATCCTTGCCTTCGAGGCGGTCGAGCATGGCCGAATAGCGATACAGGTGATCGAAATCTTCCAGCAGGCCGAAGCGGTAGGTTTGCGCCTGATATGGATCGGGTTCGGTCTGCGCCACTGCCGCCGTCACTTCGATCGCAACCTGCTCATAAGCCACGGTCGTTTCCAGCGGCGAGTGGTCGGCGGAGATCAGCCAGTTGATCATCGTCGCCTGGTGCTGCTCGACGCGACGGATCTCGGCCAACGGGCCGCGTAGCTGGCCGGTGATGCGGGCGATGCCATGCTTGAGGCGCAGCGCGTCGGTCTCGATCCCGTTCATCAGAATGATCCGCACGCGGGTGAACGCGTCGTCATCGAGCTTGCTGATCGGCTTGCCAGCCATTTCCTTCCAGGTGAATTTCTGCTTTTCCAGCGGGGTGCCTTTGTTATCCAGAATGCCGGACAGGTTATCCATGGAGCCTCCGTTTAAACGGCTTTTCTTAGTCAGACGTACGGGACCGTACGGCTACATCACGGGTCGGCCGGGCTCACGGCCTGGCTAGAAAATGGACGGAGGCAAGCGGAAAACAATTCCGTGATATTGCGCCCAATGACGCAGAAATCGACCAGCGGCAGGGTCCCAAACGCCTTGAACAGACGCGATCGCGCTGGCAGCTCACTGACCCCGCGGCCTTGCTCGGTGCGCGATGAAGCGAAGCGGGCACGCCTTCAGCGAAGCGCGTCCAGCAGGCTTGTCCGCTCGTCGGTCGGCAGGCGTCCCAGAGCCTCGACCCGCGCGTAAAAGCGCGACCAGTCGCCGTCCAGTTGCTGGAAAAGTGCCGCGAACGCGGGCACCCAACGGTCGTAAAGGCCGAACGGCAACAGGCTGGCGTTGTTCAGCGGCTGGGCCATCCAGCGATCGAAACGTCCATCGCCGTCCCAACTCAGGTCGCGCAGCCGGCGATAGGCCTGTCGCAGACGCACGAACTCCGCTGCCTTCGCGTCACGCTTGGCCGGCTCGCTCAGCTCAGAGGCATACAGCGTGGCCAGTCGATCCCGCGTCTCCAGCATCAACTGACTGAACTGGGCATAGCGATGCCACGCTGTTTCGTCTGTTGCCGGCAGGCCACGGCTGGCGCGCCATTGGCGCAGCCCCTCGCGCTCGACGAACGACGCATAGGACTCGTTGAACGCCGTGTCGCCCGGCACGTAAAGCCGCTGGTGCGCCAGTTCGTGGAAGATCAGCCCGGCCAGACGCTCGTCGTCCCAACGCAGCATCGAACTGAGCAGCGGGTCGTCGAACCAGCCGAGGGTCGAGTACGCCTGCACGCCGGTCACCAGGGTGTCGTAGCCTTCGGCCTGAAGCCGTGCTGCCGCGCCCCGCGCGTGCCCCGGCTGGTAATAACCGCGATACGCCACGCAACCGGCGATCGGAAAACAATGGGTCAGGGGCGTTACCGAAAACGCCTCGGTGGCGAACAGATTCCACACCACGTAAGGCCGCTGAATGTCGGCATAGACCCGGTAACTGCCGTTGTCCGGCAGGCCCAGTGTATCGCTGGCGAAGCGTCTGGCCTGCAGCGCCTGGCTCAACCGTTGCCGCATCCGGGCGTCGCGCTGTGGGTCGGCAATGAGGTCGGCAATGGGCTCACGCAGGCGCAGCAGCTCAAGCTGGCCAAGTGCCAGCTGACCATAATAGGTACTGCAGCCATTCAGACCAATGACCAGTAGCAGCGGAACCCAACGGCCGTTGCGATTGTCGATTAGGGCGGTTTTCAGCTTCGAAATGAACAAGCGCCTGCTCGCCTTGAAGACCTTCCGGTCGGTGCACCGAAGCCTACAACGACATCGAAGCCCACCCAACCATCGAGGCACCGAGCCTTGCAGCCAGACCGCCCGGCGCGGTCGGAGAGCCATCCATGCGAACCCTGATTCTTGCCCTTGCGTTGTCCACTCTCGGCGGTTGCGCCCTGTGGATGCCCAGGCCTGACCCGAACCAGGCCTGGATCGAACTGGACCCGCGTGAAGAAACCGAGCTGAAGGCGGTTGCCGTCGACCAGCGCCCGCTGGATGATCACCGCTACTTCCAGGTCACGCCGGGCAGCCATCAATTGGGCATGCGCTACCGCTTCGAAGTAGGCGCAGCCGACATCGGGCGCGACAGCGAAGCGCTGGAGCGCGATTGCCGCCTGACGCTCGAATACGACAGTTTCGATGCCGGCGCGCGATACCGGCTGGTGGCCGGCGGCTATGGCTTCCGACCCTGGGCACGGCTTTACGATCAACACGATCAGCTGCTGGCCAAGGCCACCGAGCGCGGCTGCGGCGGGGTCGCTACACGCTGATCGCGCCATTCGAGCGAGCCTCGTCAAGCGCACGCGTTGAAAAAGCGCCGCGACTGGCTCAGGCTCAGCAGGCGACCGCGCCAGCAATGGGCTGGACCTTGCGGCTTCCGGAGGAACACTCATGCGTCTGCCACTCGCACTGCTTCTGGCCGCGGGCCTGTCCGGTTGCGCCGGCCCGTTACCTGCGCCCGATCCAGACCTGGCCTGGGTCGACCTGAGCGCACAACCCAGCGATATCTTCATGTCGGACCGTCTGGACAACAAACGCACCCCCGATGGTCGCTATTTCCAGGTCGGCCCCGGCGCGCATGAACTCGAGGCACGCTACGAATTCGAAATCAGCAGCGGCGGATTGGGCGAGTTCGGCGACACGCAGTACATGCGCTGTACCATGGTCATCCGCTATGACGACTTCCAGGCCGGGCGGCGCTATCTATTCCAGGCGCGCTCGCTGGGCTTCACGCCACAGGGATGGCTGCGCGACGAACAGCACAACGTATTGGCCCGTGCCGAGGCCGAGCACTGTCGCTGAGTCGTCTCGACCCCCGTTCCGCCAGCAGAGAGAGAGACATGTCCCGTATCGAACACACCCGTTTTTCCACCCTCGACCTGGCGCCGATCCGCGATGACGGCGACGCCGGCCTTGCCCTGCGCAACTCCCTGGCCCTGGCCCAGCACGTCGAGACGCTCGGCTTCGAACGCTTCTGGGTCGCCGAACACCACAACATGGACGGCATCGCCAGCGCCGCCACCTCCGTATTGATCGGCTACCTGGCCGCCGGCACCTCGCGGATCCGCCTGGGCGCCGGGGGCGTCATGCTGCCCAACCACGCGCCGCTGGTCATTGCCGAACAGTTCGGTACGCTCGAAGCCCTCTACCCCGGGCGCATCGAGCTGGGCCTGGGCCGCGCGCCGGGGGCCGATCAGTTCACCGCTCACGCGCTGCGCCGCGACCGCATGGGCAGTGCCGACGACTTTCCGGCGGACGTGGAGGAATTGCAGCGATTGCTCGGCCCGCGCCAGCCGAATCAACGGGTGATCGCAATGCCCGGGGTCGGTAGCCAGGTGCCGATCTGGCTGCTCGGCTCCAGTCTGTTCAGCGCCCAACTGGCCGCGGCCAAGGGCCTGCCCTACGCCTTCGCCTCACATTTCGCACCGCGTTACGCGCATGAAGCGATTCGCCTGTACCGGGAGAATTTCCGGCCCTCCGAGGTGCTGGACAAACCCTACGTGATGCTCGGCGTGCCGCTGATGGCTGCCGATACCGACGAGCATGCCGAATACCTGGCAACTACCGCTTACCAGCGCATCCTTGCGCTGATCCGTGGCCAAAGCCTGGTTCTGGTTCCTCCAGTGCCGAGCATGCAGGGCAAGTGGTTGCCTCACGAGCAGGACGCGGTGGGCAACTTCCTGGGCATGGCACTGATCGGTGGGCCCGAGAAGATTAGGGCGCGGCTGGAGATACTGCTGGAACAGACCCAGGCCGACGAACTGATCTTCACCTGCGATTTCTACGAAACCGCAGATCGCCACCGCGCCTTCGATATCCTCGCCGGACTGCGTTGAGTCCGACCAAAGGGCGTTGCTAACCCAAGCTTCGCCCCGAGGGCGGGCCTCCCACAAAAGCAAAGCAGAAAGCAGAAAGCAGAAAGCAGAAAGCAGAAAGCAGAAAGCAGAAGTAAAGCCAGGATCTAAAAGCAAAGCCAGAAGCATCAGAAGCATCAGAAGCATCAGAAGCATCAGAAGCATCAGAAGCATCAGAAGCATCAGAAGCATCAGAAGCATCAGAAGCATCAGAAGCATCAGAAGCATCAGAAGCAAAGCCTAGCCGCAAAGCGTGGGGGTAAAGGCGAGTCAGCACCGCCGCTGCGCCCCACACGCACCGCTTGCGTGGGAGGCGCGCCCTGCGGCGAATGCAGGCCGCAGGCCTGCTGGCTTGCTGGGCACCGAGTCCGGGGTTCCCCCAAAGCAAAGCCAAAGCAGAAGCTTCGCCCCGGGGCGGGCCTCCCACAAAAAGCAAAAGCCCAGCAAAGGCACAGCACAGCACAGCAAAGGCAAAGCCAAAGCCAAAGCAAAAGCTCCGCCCCGGGGCGGGCCGTTTGTATGGATTCGCAAGGAATCCTGTTCGACGAACGCAGCTGAACCCCATCGAATCCTTCCGATCGAACCACCATCCATGCGCACTTCGGCGCGTCACGCTCGGTTGCGGAAGACTGAATGAATTTTCTCGAATGGATGGCGGTGCTCGGCATTCTCCTGCTAATCCTGGCGCTGGCATCGGCCTATCTGCGCTGGCTGCCAGTCACCACCTCGTTGATCTATCTCGGTTTCGGGCTGCTCATCGGGCAGCTCGGAGTGGGCCTGTGGGAAATGGATTTTCTGCTCATCGCCGGCTGGATGGAGCACCTGACGGAAGTGGTGGTACTGATCTCGCTGTTCGTCAGTGGGTTGCAGTTGCGCATGCCGCTACGCCATCCCGCCTGGCGAAGTACGTACATCCTCGCCGGCCCGGTGATGCTCGCCTGCATCGCCGGCGTCGCTGTGTTCTGCCATTACCTGCTGGGCCTTGGCTGGGGCATCGCGGTGTTGATCGGTGCGATCCTGGCGCCGACCGATCCGGTGCTGGCCAGTCTGGTGCAGGTCAACAATGCACGCGACAGCGACCATGTCCGCTATGGCCTGTCGGGCGAGGCCGGTTTCAACGACGGCACGGCGTTTCCCTTCGTGGTGTTCGGTCTGCTGCTGATCGAGCAACAAACCCTGGCGCTGGGCTGGGTCAGTGAGTGGGCGTTGCACCGGCTGGTCTGGGCGGTACCGGCGGGTCTGCTGTTTGGCTACATGCTCGGCAAGCTGATCGGCAAGCTGGCGATCTACTTGCGCACCCGCGATGCCGACACCTCGATGTCGCCGAACGATTCGCTGGCGTTGGCGCTGATCGCCCTCGCCTATGTCGGTGCCGAGCTGATCGGCGCCTGGGGGTTTCTCGCCGTGTTCGCCGCCGGGCTTGGCCTGCGGCGTGCAGAAGTCTCGGTGGCGAAGAAATCCGAAACGCCCTCGGAAGAATTGATCGCGCACGCCGTCCCGCATCTGACCGAGGGTGGGTTCTCGCCCCGTGAGCTGCCGCTGGCAAACGACCGCATCGCCGAGCCCAAGGTGGCCGCAGGAGTGATGATGGGCGACATCCTGACCTTCGGCGGGCAAATGGAGCGCAGCCTGGAGGTGTTGCTGGTGACCATGCTTGGCGTGCTGGTATCGGTGCACTGGGATTGGCGCGCGGTACCGCTGGCGCTTGCGCTGTTTCTGGTGATCCGACCGTTGAGCGTGTGGCTGCTGATGCCGCGCCGCTACCTGGATCGCATCCAGTGCCTGACCGTCGGGTGGTTCGGCATCCGCGGTATCGGCAGCCTCTATTACCTGAGCTACGCGGTGACCCACGGTCTGCTGCCGGACGAGGCGGAGCACGTCATTCAACTGGTCATCCCAGTGGTGGCCCTGAGCATTCTGGTCCACGGCCTCAGCACGCAACCGCTGCTACGCCGTTATGAGCGCAGCCGCGATCAACACCCCAGCAGCGCCTGACGAGCCCGCCGCGCGCGAGCACCGGGCAGTCGATCCGCCATCGCTGCCGGTGGCCTGGGAGCGGTCAGCTGTCGGCGAGACGGAAACCGACCTTCATGGTGACCTGGAAATGCCCGATCTGGCCATTCTCGACGTGACCGCGTATTTCGCCGACCTCGAACCACTCGACGTTCCGAAGCGTTTTGCAGGCCTCCGCCACGCCGTTCTGAATCGCCTCGTCGACGCTGGTGCGCGAAGAGCCAACGATCTCGATCTTCTTGTAGGTGTGATGATCCGACATAGATAAATTCCCCTTTGCGATCTGAGGAGCCTCCGCTCGGTGATGACGCGTCCTGTCTATCTGAGGCCCGCGCAGGCGCATGGAAGTTCAGCGCAACGGTTTATTCGATCCGTCGATACGGAAAGTCGCAGGCCTTGAAGACCTGGTTGAAATAGCGACCCAGGGAGTCGGCCGCCAGCAGCGCCTGCACCACCGACGCCGGCACCTGTTCGTAGCGGTAGACCGAGCCGTTGTGGAACTCCACCTCCAGCGCCTGCTGGTCCGGCTCGTAGCCCAGCGAACGCAGGCTGCGCGACGTCACCGCCACGCGCTTCATGCGACCGGGTCGGGCCGCTGCTTGAAGCCTTCGGCCTGCATGCGCCACAGCGCGTCGAACTCCCCGCCACGGCTGCGCAACTCATGCGGCGGGCCATCCTCGACGATGCGACCGTCGCGCAACACGAGAATCCGGTCGAAACTCGACAGGGTCGATAGCCGATGCGCGACGGCGACCACGGTGCGGTTGTGCACCAGATCGTTGAGCGCGACCTGGATTTCGGCTTCGGACTGGGTATCGAGCGCCGACGTCGCCTCGTCGAGGATCAGGATCGGCGCGTTCTTGAGGAACGCACGGGCGATACCGAGGCGCTGGCGCTGGCCGCCGGAGAGCATCACGCCACGCTCGCCGACCAGGGTGTCGTATCCCTGCGGCAGCTCACGAATGAAGCCGTCGCAAAACGCGCTGCGCGCCGCCTCGACGACCTCTTCGTCGGTCGCGCTGGGACGACCGTAGCGGATGTTCTCGCGGATGCTGCGATTGAACAGCGCGGTTTCCTGCGGGACCACTGCGATCTTCTCGCGCAGGCTGTCCTGGCTGACGCTGCGGATGTCCTGACCATCGATCAGGATGCGCCCTTCCTGGACGTCATCGAGCCGCTGGATCAGGTTGATCAGCGTCGACTTGCCCGCGCCGGACGAGCCCACCAGCCCGACCTTCTGTCCGGCGGGAATGTGCAGCTCCAGGTGGTGGAACACGGTGCGACGGTCGGCGTAGCTGAAGCTGACGTCATTGAAGGTGATATCGCCCTCGGCGAGTAACAGCTGCGCATCGCTGTCTTCCAGACCATGCGGCTGGACGATGATGCGCAAGGTATCGTCGATCGCCCCGATCTGCTGCGTCGCATCCACCAGCGCCAGCGCGAGGTCGCGCGAGCCATGCAGGATACGGAACGTCAGCGCGCTGACCAGCACCACGTCGCCCGCGGTCACCGAACCGGCGATCCACAGGTTGATTGCCCAGATCAGCATGCCGCCGGCCATCACCGAGAGGCAGACGTCGTGCATGACCCGCGCTTTTTCCAGATACATCCAGCTGCGTCGCTGGGCACGCGCTTCGTAACCGATCTCCTGGGCCAGCCGTTCAGCCTCGCGGTCGCGGGCCGAGAACGCCTTGATGGTCCAGACGTTGGATACCGCATCGACCAGTTCGCCGCCGACGCGGGCCGACTGGGCGGCAAAACGCTGGTGCTTGGCACGGCCACGGATGCCAAAGCCGGTGATCAGTGCGGCGACGATGGCGACGAAGAGAATCAGCGCCACGGCCATGCGTACATCGACGGTGAGCAACACCACCACCGCGCCCAGGAAATCGACGATGGGCGGTACGATTTTCCACGCCAGACCGCCATAGATCGCGCCCGCCGCGGTCCCTACCGCGGAAATCCGATTGCCCAGCGAACCGGCAAAATGCTCGGTGAAATAGCGCATCGGATGGCCGGTCAGATGTTTGAACAGGTCGACACGCAAATCCACCACGCTGGCCACCACGGTGCGACAGCCGAGCCAGCCACCCAGTCGCCAGAACACGTTTTCGAGGACGATCAGGCTGATGAACAGCCCCAGCGGGAACCAGACGTTGGCGGCGCTGCGATCCGAGCCTCCCTGGGCCATGGAGTCGACCAGCAGTTTCATGCCGTACTGCACCGCCACGGCACAACTGGAGGCACCGATGATCAGGGCCAGCAGGCCGCCGAAATGCCAGGGCCGGGCACAAATGTAGTGCCAGAGGAACGCGACCGGCCGGCTCGGTAGCGGCGCCGCCTGCGGTTTCGCCTTGGGAGCCTGGGCGGGGGCGTTCATGACAGGGCTTCGGCGAGTGGCAAGCGGCTGTTGAACTGATTGAACCTCAGTTGCTGAAGACGCAGCTCGTCGGCGAGGCCCTCATGCACGCGGCGGTTGCCGTTTTCGTCCGGGAAACCCAGCAACCCGACCGGGCAGTGGCGGTCGTCGGTCCAGCCAGGGTAGTCCAGCACCGGGTACAGGCAGATGCCTTCGACCGGGACGCCGCGCTGCATGGCCAGGCCGGCCTGCTCGCTGACATAGCGCAGCCAATCGCCGCGCACGTCGCCCTCGGCACCGGTTTCGGCAATCAGCAGCGGTCGTTTGTAGCGCTGCCAGATTTCCGTGAGGATGCCCTTGAATGGGCGATAGTCGGGGTTGTCGCGTTCGATCGTACGGCCATCGCCGTGGTACCACTGGTTGTCCGAGTAATAATTCACGCCCAGCACATCGAGGTATTCAGGCGCGCCACCCAGGCCGGGCCAGGCCTCGCCGCACAACATGTCCCAGGCCTCGAACTGGGATTGTCGGAAGCGTTCGGCATCGCGCTGCGGCCCCGGCCTGTCATTGGGCGCGACCACATGGATGGCCGGATCGACCTGGACGAAGCGTGCCCGCGGCTCGACATCCCGGATCGCCTGCATCGCTGCGATCGTCGCGCGGACCAACTGGTGCTTGAGTTCGGACCCACGGCCACGGGCCATCGGGTTGAAGTAGGCCTCGTCACCGCCTGCCCAGGCCCAGAACGAGATTTCGTTCAGGGGCGCGTAGAACGGCACCGTATCGGTCTCATCCTTGACCAATTGCGCCGCCGCCGCGGCATAACGGGCAAAGCGCTCGACGAACTGCGGTCGCCAGATGTCCAGATCGTCCGGCCAGCCGTAGTGGCACAGGTCCCAGATCGCCTGCGTTCCCTGACGCTGCGCGGCCTGCAGCATCGGCAGAAAGCTCGACCAGTCGTACTGGCGTGGCGAGCGCTCGATCAAGTGCCAGCGCAGTCCATCGCGCACGCTGTGCAAGCCATGGCGGTGCAGCACGGCGTAATCGTGCGCGGCCCAGCGGTCATGGCCGGTGGCTGCAATCAGGTCGAGCCGTCGACCGTCGCTGCGGCGATGATTCGAGCACTCGAAACCACCCATGAAAAAACTCTTGAACAGCGTCGGCTGGTGCATCTTCGGCCTCGTCTCAGGGTGCTTGTTCGGCCAGCGATTGACTGTGTTCGGCGCCCTCGCCGGGCTCGGTGCCGAGTTCGGCTTCCTCGATACGCTTGTACAGGGCCAACGCCTGCCCGACCACCTGATCCATGTTGTAGTACTTGTACGTGCCGAGGCGGCCGACGAAGGTGACGCCGGGCGTCTCGTCGGCCAGTTTCTGGTAGCGCTTGTACAGCTCGGCGTTCTCGGGGCGGGGAATCGGGTAGTAGGGGTCGCCTTCGGCCGAGGGATACTCGTAGGTGATGCTGGTCTTCGGGTGAACCTGGCCGGTCAGGTGCTTGTACTCACTGATACGTGTGTAGGGCACGTCCTCGCTCGGGTAGTTGACCGTTCCGACCGCCTGGAACTGCGCCTGATCGAGCTGCTTGTGCTCGAACTTCAACGAACGATAGGGCAACTTGCCAAAGCGGTAATCGAAATACTCGTCGATCGGCCCGCAGAAGATCAGATGATCATGCTGCACTTCGTCGCGGATCTCGCGGTAATCGGTGTTGAGCATGACCTTGATGTTCGGGTGCGCCAGCATTTTCTCGAACATCTTGGTGTAGCCGTATTTGGGCATCTGCTGGAAGGTATCGGTGAAGTAGCGATCATCGGTATTGGTTCGCGTGGGGATGCGCGAGGTCACCGACTTGTCCAGTTGCGAGGGGTCCAGTCCCCACTGCTTTCGGGTGTAGCCGCGGAAGAACTTCTGGTACAGCTCGCGACCGATGCCGTTGATCACCACGTCCTCGCTGGTCTGGATGTGTTCGACCGGCTCGGCACGGCTGGCGAGGAATGCCGCCGCCTCCTCTTCGGTGGTCATGTTCAGGCCGTAGAGCGCGTTCAGTGTGGTCATGTTGATCGGAATCGGTACCTGCTGGCCGTCTACCTGCGCCAGCACGCGGTGCTCGTAGGGCCGCCACTCGGTAAACCGGGAAAGGTAGTCGACGATGCGCTGGGCGTTGGTATGGAAGATATGCGGTCCGTAGCGATGGATCAGCACGCCCGCCTCGTCGTAGTGGTCGTAGGCATTGCCGCCAATGTGCGGGCGGCGGTCGACCACCAGCACGCGCTTGTTCAGCCCGGCGGCGAGGCGCTCGGCCAGTACGCTGCCAGCGAATCCGGCGCCAACGATCAGGTAGTCGAAGCCGCGCCGGCCGCCGGAGGGGTTGGCGCTGGCGCCTCCGCCTGCGTGTTCGGGATGGCTGTCTCGCAGGCTTAGATCGCGCATTGCATCTTCTCCTTCATCAGCGCCCAGGTATGGTCCCAGGACATGTCGCCGAGAATCTCGTCGGCGATCTTCAGTAGTCGGTCACGGTCTTCGGCATCGGCAAGCGCTCGCTCCACCGAGGCGATGAACGCCTCGGGCGTATCGGCGATGTAGACGATCTCGGTGTCGCCATAGGTGCGTACCACGTCCCTGATGGGCGTGGACACCACGGGGCAACCGCCGGCGAGGTACTCGGGGGTCTTGGTCGGGCTGATGAAGCGCGTCGATTCGTTCATTGCGAACGGCATGATCGCCACGTCCCAACCGGCCAGATAACGCGGCAGCTCGTCGTAGGTCTTGCCGCCCAGGTAATGGATATTGTCGCGGCGCGGCAGCTCGGCCGGATCGATCTTGACCACCGGCCCGACCAGCACGAATTGCCACTCAGGGCGCTTTGCCGCGATCTCCGCGACCAGCTGGATATCGAAGCGCTCGTCGATCACCCCGTAGAAACCGAGGCGTGGCGTGGGGATTTCGGCCTGATCGTCCGGATCGGCCTGGGTCCGCCGCGCTTCGGCGAAATGGGCCACATCGACGCTGCTGGGGAAGGCGTGGGCATTGTCGTGCAAGGCACGCTTGGCTTCCCAGATGCTATAGCCGCCGGTGAAGACCAGGTCCGCTCGTTGCAGCAACTCCCGCTCACGCTCCACCAGCTCCGGCGGCGCGCCACGGAATGCCGAGAGCTCGTCCATGCAGTCGTACACCGTGAGCTTCGGTTGCAGATGCCCGGCGTAACCCAGCGCCATTGGCGTGTAGTACCAGAGCATCAGCTCGTTGACGCCGAGCTTTTGCAGGTAGCCGTCGAGCAGATCGCGCTGAATCCGCAGCGCCGTCTCGCCTTCACAGCCATGCGGTAGGCGCGGCACCAGCACTTGCACGCCGTTTTCCTCGGGACGCACTTCCAGCCAGGGCTGAGCGTCTTCGGTCGGAATCGGTTCCTCGAAGAACAGGACGTTGAAATCCCGTGCAAACCGGGACATCAGGTGCTGTGGACGCTGGTAGACGAAGCTCCAGCGTAGATGCGACAGACACAGCAGCGTTGGAACCAGCTCATCGAAAACGACTTCGGGCGGCGTTTGCTGCTTGTCGGGTGATTTTCCAATCTCGTATTGATAAGGGCCGGCCCAGCTCATGGCTACCTCTCGCTGATGGCGAAGTCCTCCAGAGTCCCTTCTGCCGCATCGCATAATCCCGCGCAGCCTGCGCAGGTGTAGGAAAAGCGGGTTCGCTGCAGCGCCAGCCGATCATCGCGACACCAAGCGCAGCCCGCGGGCTATGGACGACGCGGGACAAGGCAAGGTTCCCTACGACCCCCTTCAAAGGTCGGTCATCGGCTGGCCGTCGGCCCAGTGGAACTTGGCCGCCCTTCTCCCCGTCCTTATCTCAGGACGCCTGATTTATCCCGGTATCGGCGCTGCGTACTTCAGCAGTCGGAAGCACCGCCCGTTTCGCCGAACCCAACCCTGGAGATGCATGCAGCGGCCGCGCTCATACGGCCAGCCGCGTCTCTCCCGTGCGCGTCGAATAATTCCGGTATGCGAGGTAGAAACATGATTCTGGTAACGGGAGGAGCTGGTTATATCGGGTCCCATACAGTGCTGGAGCTGCTCCTGGCGGGCCACGACGTGCTGGTGCTGGATAATCTGTGCAACAGTTCCAAAAGCGCGCTGGATCGGGTCGAAGCCCTCTCCGGGCGCCGCGTCCAGTTCATCAAGGGCGACGTGCGCAACCGCTCGCTGCTCAACGCGCTGTTCGCCTCGTATCCGGTGACAGCCGTGCTGCATTTCGCTGGGCTCAAGGCGGTTGGCGAAAGCGTGCGAGAACCCCTGCGCTATTACGAAACCAACGTCAGCGGCAGCATCGCCCTGTGTCAGGCGATGGCCGAAGCCGGCATTTTCAAACTGGTGTTCAGCTCATCGGCGACCGTCTATGGCGACTCCCCACGCATGCCGATCACCGAGGACTGCCCAACCGGTGTCCCGACCAATCCCTATGGCCAGTCCAAGTTGATGGCCGAGAACGTTCTCAAGGGGCTGGCCGAATCCGACCCGCGCTGGTCGATTGCCCTGCTGCGCTATTTCAATCCCATCGGCGCACACGAGTCGGGGCTCATCGGCGAAGACCCCAACGGCATTCCCAATAACCTGCTGCCTTACATGCTTCAAGTCGCGGTCGGCCGGCGCAAGCAGCTCAACGTCTATGGCGCCGATTATCCGACCCCTGACGGAACCGGCGTGCGTGATTACATCCATGTGGTCGATCTGGCCAAGGGACACCTCAAGGCGCTGGAGCGGCTCAACCTGGTCCATGGCGTCTGCGTATGGAACCTCGGCACCGGCCGTGGCTACTCGGTGCGGCAGATGATCACCGCCTTCGAGGAAGTCATCGGCAGGCCACTGCCACACGTGTTCAAGGCGCGCCGTCCGGGCGACATCGCCCAATGCTGGTCAGACACCACCAAGGCCCGCAACGATCTTGGCTGGCAGGCTGAAAAAGACCTGCTCACCATGCTCAGCGATGCCTGGCGCTGGCAGAGCCGCAACCCCAAGGGTTACGCGGTGGAAACGGCTGCGGCGAAGGACGGCGAAACGGCGGAAACCGCGCTGGCCAGCTGACCGCCGAGCCTGTAGCGGGCCCGCGCTGCTATGGCGCGCTGCGAGGCGACTCTGCCGCCGGCTCGACACTGGCCAGTTCGTTGCGCAGCCATTGGGCCAGCCGTTCGGCACGCTGATCGGAGCGGCGCGCGGGTACCCAGAGCGCCAGCCGCGCCTGCGTTTCGACAAACCCCCAAGGCGCCAGCAGGCGCCCCTGGCGCAGATCGTCGACGACCAATTGCCGAGGGGCGATCGCCACGCCCAGCCCCGCCAGCGCCGCTTCCAGCAGAAAGTACAGATGCTCGAAACCCTGCCCCATGCGCAGCATGGCCGGATCGATGCCATGCGCGCGCGCCCACGCCGGCCAGGCTTGCGGTCGGGAAGCCGTGTACAGCAAGGCTTCATTGCACAAGGCCGCCGCCGGCGCCTGGCGCAACGCGTCGCCGTGCGCATGATGTGGGCTGAGAACCGGGCCGATGCATTCGCTGGCCAGTTCGAATACCCGCATGTCAGCCGGCCAGGGCGGTTCGGCGTAGAGCAAGGTCGCATCCAGACCTGGCTTTCGAGGGTCCAGCTCGCCCTCGCTGGCCGACAACTGCAGTTGCAGGTCCGGCAGCTCCCGATTGAGCCGGTCGAGCCGCGGGATGAACCAGCGCGCCAGCAGGCTCCCCGGACAGCCGAGCACGAACGGCGCGTTGGCGGTTTGCTGACGCAGCTCGCGGCAGGCGCTGCGTAGACGCTCGAAGGCATCGCCTGCCGCCTCACGCAGCCGCACGCCCGCATCGGTGAGTTTTACGCCGCGACCCTCTTTGCTGAACAGCGCAACGCCGAGGTGTTCTTCAAGCACCCGGATCTGCCGGCTCACCGCACCGTGGGTCACGCTGAGTTCGGCTGCCGCTTGGCTTACGCTCTGCAAGCGGGCCGCCGCTTCGAATGCTCGTAGCGCGTTGAGGGGCGGAAGGTCTTGCGGCATTTGTGAGTATTCCTGACAGGTTGCGGCGATCTTATCGCTTTTTCTCGCCGCCCAGGTCGGTTAAGTTCCAATCCATCGCGCATTCCGCTACCGCTTTCCTGCAGGAGACGACCATGACCTCATTGCGCAACGGCCCTGACGCCAAGGGCCTGTTCGGCCACTTTGGCGGGCAGTACGTCGCCGAAACCCTGATGCCGCTGATCCATGAGCTGGCAGCCGAATACGAAAAGGCCAAGAGCGATCCGGCATTCACCGAAGAGCTGGCCTATTTTCAGCGCGACTACGTGGGCCGCCCTTCCCCGCTGTATTTCGCCGAGCGCCTGACCGAGCATTGCGGCGGCGCGAAGATCTACCTCAAGCGCGAGGAGCTCAACCACACCGGCGCGCACAAGATCAACAACTGCATCGGCCAGATCCTCCTGGCCAAGCGCATGGGCAAGCAACGCATCATCGCCGAGACCGGCGCTGGCATGCACGGCGTGGCAACCGCCACTGTGGCCGCGCGCTTCGGCATGCAGTGCGTGATCTACATGGGCACCACCGACATCGACCGCCAGCAGGCCAACGTCTTCCGCATGAAGCTCCTGGGCGCTGAAGTGATCCCCGTCACCGCCGGCACCGGTACCTTGAAGGATGCGATGAACGAAGCCCTGCGCGACTGGGTGACCCATGTCGACAGCACCTTCTACCTGATCGGCACGGTCGCCGGCCCGCATCCCTACCCGGCCATGGTCCGTGATTTTCAGGCCGTGATCGGCAAGGAAACGCGCGAGCAGATGCAGGCCCAAGAGGGCCGGCTGCCGGATTCGCTGGTCGCCTGCATCGGCGGTGGCTCCAATGCCATGGGCCTGTTCCACCCCTTCCTCGACGACCAGAGCGTCGCGATCATCGGCGTCGAAGCCGCCGGTCACGGCATCGAAACCGGTCAGCACGCGGCCAGCCTCAACGGTGGCGTGCCTGGCGTGCTGCACGGCAACCGCACCTTCCTGCTGCAGGACGAGGATGGCCAGATCATCGACGCCCACTCGATTTCCGCTGGCCTCGACTACCCCGGCATCGGCCCCGAGCATGCCTGGTTGCACGAGATTGGCCGCGTCGAGTACACCTCCATCACCGACAAGGAGGCGCTCGCCGCCTTCCATAAGTGCTGCCGGCTCGAAGGCATCATCCCGGCCCTTGAAAGCGCCCACGCGCTGGCCGAGGTCTTCAAACGCGCGCCGACCCTGCCGAAGGATCACCTGATGGTGGTCAACCTCTCCGGCCGCGGCGACAAGGACATGCAGACCGTCATGCACCACTACGACGAACAGGAAGAACATATATGAGCCGCCTGCAGACGCGCTTCGCCCAGCTGAAACAGGAAAACCGCGCCGCGCTGGTCACCTTCGTGACAGCCGGCGACCCGGACTACGCCACCTCGCTGGAAATCCTCAAGGGCCTGCCCGCCGCCGGCGCCGACGTGATCGAGCTGGGCATGCCCTTCACCGATCCGATGGCCGACGGCCCGGCGATCCAGCTGGCCAACATCCGCGCCCTGGCCGCCAGGCAGGACCTGGCCAAGACGCTGCAGATGGTTCGTGAATTCCGCCAGGGCAATCAGGACACGCCGCTGGTGCTGATGGGCTACTTCAACCCCATCCACAAGATGGGTGTCGAGCGCTTCATCCAGGAGGCAGTGCAAGCGGGCGTCGACGGTCTGATCGTGGTCGACTTGCCGCCGGAACACAACGAAGACCTCTGCGACCCGGCCCAGGCCGCGGGCATCGACTTCATCCGCCTGACCACCCCGACCACCGACGACAAACGCGTGCCGACCGTGCTCGACGGCAGCTCGGGCTTCGTCTACTACGTCTCGGTCGCGGGTGTGACCGGCGCAGGTTCGGCAACGCTGGAACACATCGAAACAGCCGTCGCCCGGCTCAAGCGCCACACCGACCTGCCGATTGCCATCGGCTTCGGCATCCGCACACCGGAACAGGCCGCGGCCATTGCGCGCCGCGCAGACGGCGTCGTGGTCGGCTCCGCCCTGATCGACCAGATCGCCAAGGCCGAAAGCGGCCCACAGGCGATCGAGGGTGTGCTGGGCTTGTGCCGCGAGCTGAGCGAAGGCGTTAGAGACGCTCGTAACTAACTGTCAAACCTCTCGAGCGAGAACCGCTGCGCCGCTATCAGCAGCAGCGGTTTCACCAACTGTCATATGGAATCCCATATTTCTCGATATAGGCTTTGGACTCAGGCTCCAAGGGCAAGGCATATCTGCCGTCAGTCAAGCCCTGGGACGGTCCGCGCTTCACCACCTCGCCCTTGACCCGCGCCACTTCGATCGGCTCCAGACACGGGCCCATGAGCCATGTCTTGGTGATGCCTCCGGGAGCCAGGCCAATGGTCACTATGTTGCGATAGTCAGTGATCCATTTATCGTCGAAAGCACAATAGGTCCTTTCCGGCTTGACCATCTCTTTTTGAATCGCCTCGGGAATCACGATATAAGCCTGATAGGTCTGCGGCTCCGCCAGAGACTGCCAGCGCACATAGATCAGCCGTGGCAACGCTGCGCCGAATACATGCTTGCCAGCCCCCCCACCTGGACGTTCCGGCCAGCCTCTGGGGTCGCCCGCAAGATTTGGCGGCGTCTGGATCGCTGACACTCCACTCATGGCCCGGCGGAACACCCGGTCATTGACATCAACCGCATCGGCGGTCTCGATCCATACTTCCATATAGTTGGGTGCCAGAAAGCCCAAGCGCCAGGCAGGCACATCCTCGTAGGGCAACTCGGAGCCGTTGGCGCAGCCGCTTAGGCACAGGACCAACAGCCATGGGCCTATCCATCCGAATCTAGGCATTGGGATAGACCTTGCGCAGTGCATGCTCGGCTGGCCGATTGATGAACAATATGTCCAGTGCACTGTTGCTAGTCGCGTTCCAGTGGGCGGACAGGTGTATATAGCGCCGACGCAGCAGCGCCGCTTCTTCAGCCGTTAAATCGACTGTGGAATCCCCCAGCGCCTGTGCCCGTAATTTCTCGGAGATCGGCTGCAACTCCTCAGGCAGGGCGAAATCCGCTGCCTTACCAACTGTCATACGGAATCCCATATTTCTCGATATAGGCTTTGGACTCAGGCTCCAAGGGCAAGGCATATCTGCCGTCAGTCAAGCCCTGGGATGGTCCGCGCTTCACCACCTCGCCCTCGACCCGCGCCACTTCGATCGGCTCCAGACACGGGCCCATGAGCCATGTCTTGGTGATGCCTCCGGGAGCCAGGCCAATGGTCAGCATATTGCGGTAATCAGTTTTCCACCGCCCTGTCGCGGCGCAATAGCCTTTCTCTCCCTTGACCATCTCCTTTTGAATCGCCTCGGGAATCACGATATAGGCCTGATAGGTCTGCGGCTCCGCCAGGGACTGCCAGCGCACATAGATCAGCCGTGGCAACGCTGCGCCGAATACATGCTTGCCAGCCCCCCCACCTGGACGTTCCGGCCAGCCTCTGGGATCGCCCGCAAGATTCGGCGGTGTCTGGATCGCCGACACTCCACTCATGGCCCGGCGGAACACCCGGTCATTGACATCGACCGCATCGGCGGTCTCGATCCACACTTCCATATAGTTGGGTGCCAGAAAGCCCAGGTACCAGGCAGGCACATCCTCGTAGGGCAACTCGGAGCCCTTGGCACAGCCGCTCAGGCACAGGACCAACAGCCATGGCCGTATCCATCTGAATCTAGGCATTGGGGTAGACCTTGCGCAGTGCATGCTCGGCTGGCCGATTGATGAACAATCTGAACTCAGAAAACTGTGGCTCCGCTGCCTTACCAACTGTCATACGGAATCCCGTACTTCTCGATATAGGCTTTGGACTCTGGCTTGAGTGGCAAAGCGTACATGCCGTTGGATCGCCCCCCATAAGGCCCGCGCTTCACCACCTCGCCCTCGACCCGCGCCACTTCGATCGGCTCCAGACATGGACCGGAAATCCAGGTCTTGGTGATGCCACCGGGAGCCAAGCCTATGGTCAGCATATTGCGATAGTCGGTGATCCATTTATCGTCGAAAGCGCAATAGGTTCTTTCGGGCTTGATCATGACCTGTCGGGTCGCCTCGGGAATCACGATATAGGCCTGATAGGTCTGCGGCTCCGCCAGGGACTGCCAGCGCACATAGATCAGCCGTGGCAACGCTGCGCCGAATACATGCTTGCCTTTCCCCCCCCCGGGACGCTCCGGCCAGCCTCTGGGATCGCCCGCAAGATTCGGCGGTGCCTGGATCGCTGACACTCCGCTCATGGCCCGGCGGAACACCCGGTCATTGACATCGACCGCATCGGCGGTCTCGATCCATACCTGCATATAGTTGGGTGCCAGAAAACCCAGATACCAGGCAGGAATACGCTCATAGGGCAACTCGGAGCCCTTGGCACAGCCGCTCAGGCACAGGGCCAACAACCAGGGGCCTATCCATCCGAATCTAGGCATTGGGGTAGACCTTGCGCAGTGCATTCTCGGCTGGTCGATTGATAAACAATACTTCCAGCGCACTGTTGTGACTCGCGTTCCAGTGGGCGGACAGGTGTATATAGCGCCGACGCAGCAGCGCCGCTTCTTCAGCCGTTAAATCGACTGTGGAGTCACCCAGCGCCTGTGCCCGAAATTTCTCGGAGATCGGCTGCAATTCCTCAGGCAGGGCGAAATCCGGGGTGTCGAGTATCGGCTCGAATGCCACCCCAGCGCGCACCGCCAGATCCCACATGACACGCAGGTAGACCAGCGACAGTTCGCCACGCACTTCTCGGATGCTGCGAGCAGCCGCATACACTCGTTTTTGCGGGGGCAGATGATCGCGCCTGTCGTAGGGCTGATCTACTGACCAGGTATAAACCTCCATGCGTTGCACATAGTCCTGCAACAGGGGCATGTCCTGCTCCAGAAGCTGCCGGAGCTGGTAGACCGCGGTGTCTTCTTCGGCGGTATTTCGGCTGACGAGGTTGCTGAGCGGCTTGTCGAGGAGGATCGTTTCCTGAACGACAGGTGGATAGCCGCCACCAAGGTCCGAGTGCGCACCTGGAGCCTGGATGTCGTTGTCGGTCTTGACCAGCGGAAAATTGTGTCGCCACTCGGTGTTGGCGACCAGGTGCACCACCTTGCGGGCACAACCGGGTGCCAGACGCAGCTCCAGACCGGGATTGGCGGCATTGGCCGGGCTCAGATCACCGCTCCACGGGTCGAAGATGGCGGCCACGGTGTCGAACAGCCCAATGAAGTTGAGCTCGAAATCCCGCTTGTGCCGCCAGGAGAAGCCGTTTACCAAGCCTACGGTTCCAGCGGGAATCGCCTTGGCCAGCAGACTGTCCGCGCCCCTGAGCAGATCGTTGGCGCAGTGGCGGGCCGCCGCCGCGCCCCGGCTGAAGCCGAACAGGTCGATCTCGATACGCCGAATCTGGACATCGGGGTTGGCGACTTGTAAACGCCGCAGTTGATCCAGAATCAGACCGGGTGTCTGTTCGACACGCGCCACCACCCCGGTAGCGCCCCGCCCTGTCGCCTTGCCATACAGCGAGTCCGGCCCGCCGCTCAGGGTGCCGATTCCCTCGATGTAGACGGCCAAATGGGCGCTATCAGCACCTGCGGGTAATGGCTCATCCGCCTGATCCGGATAAAGACCATGCAGTCGCGCAATATTGGTGACGTGGTTGCCGTAGCTGTTGTCCGGCACGTTGCCTTCGGCATCGAAACCATACTCGACACAGCGCTGGCGAATGTCCTCGGCCTCCTCGTCCGTCAACCCCACGTCGCGGGGTCGGCAGCCCGCTGCGGCCTCGCTGTTGGACTGGTTGTTGCCGGTACCGTCGAAGAACAGCCCCAAGCGCAGGGTAATGCCGGTCAGTTCTTCTTCCTCTTCTTCCTCCTCCTGCAGACCATGGCTTTCCGTTTGCGGGGCGGCCTGCTGCGAGCCGACAGGTGCTGTCTGCGGTGAGGCAAACGGCGCACCAGCCCGGCTCGCCGGGCTGTCACCGAGCGTCTGGTAACGCAGCGTCTGGTTGGCGACCAGCCGTGGCGGCGGGCTGCACTTGCACAGGCAGAGATCACCTTCCAGCGCGGCCAGCCGCCCTTCGAAGGTTTCCTCATGCCGTGGGCCGGTGCAGGCGATGGTGCCCGTGGCCCCGCACGCCGGGCAGGCGACCGTGTCGCCTTCGCGTGCCAGATGCTTGCCGTTGAGGGTGCTACGTTCCCAACCGGTGACTACGCTGCCGCCTGCGGTAGTCGGTGAGCCAACCGTGATGTGGTAGCGCCTCATGCCGGGCCTCCCGCCATCACGGCCCATGCACCACTGCGAATGGACGTTTTGCCCTGTCCGATTATGGGGCGCACGTCATGGGCCCCCCGGTGAACGATGGGGATGCCAGCCATACCAATCTCCTTTTCGGTATTTGAACTGGAACCTTGCTGCACGCGTGTTGGCGAGCGCAAACGGCGCACCGTTTTTTTATGGACTGGTTCTCAGCCATCGCCGATGGTCGTCAGATAGCGCTTACGACCGGGCTGACGTAATCATCGACTTCATGCAGTCAGAAGTGGCAGGCTTCGTCATCGCTCGGGCTGTGTTCGGCTCGCCTTGGTGTTGGCGAATCAAGCGCGCCCAGCCACCTGTTACCTCTATGCAGCGCCTGGAGATCGTCATGCCTGATACCCCTTACATCCCGCCCAAGGTCTGGACGCACGAAGCGCCCTCGGGTGGCAAGTTCGCCAGCATCAACCGCCCCACCGCCGGCGCCACGCATGACAAGCCGCTGCCGGTCGGCAAGCATCCCTTGCAGCTTTACTCGCTGGCCACGCCCAACGGTGTGAAGGTCACCATCATGCTCGAAGAGCTGCTGGCGCTCGGCCATGCCGGTGCCGAATACGATGCCTGGCTGATCCGCATCGGTGACGGCGACCAGTTCGGCAGCGGCTTCGTGGAGATCAACCCGAACTCCAAGATTCCGGCGCTGGCCGACCACAGCGAGGGCACGCCGGTGCGTGTCTTCGAGTCGGGTTCGATCCTGGTCTATCTGGCCGAGAAATTCGGCGCCTTCCTGCCGACCGAGCCCCGCGCCCGCACCGAAACCCTGAACTGGCTGTTCTGGCAGATGGGGTCTGCGCCGTTCCTGGGTGGCGGCTTCGGCCATTTCTATGCCTATGCACCGGAAAAGTACGAGTACCCGATCAACCGTTACGCGATGGAGGTCAAGCGGCAGCTTGACGTGCTCGACCGCCAGTTGGCCGAACGTCGCTACATCGCCGGTGACGACTACACCATCGCCGACATGGCGATCTGGCCGTGGTATGGCGGGCTGGTGCGTGGTGAGTTGTACGAAGCCGGTGAGTTTCTCTCGGTACACGATTACAAGCACGTGCAGCGCTGGGCCGCCGAGATCGGCGAACGACCGGCCGTGATTCGGGGTCGCAAGGTCAACCGCACCTGGGGTGAAGAATCGCAGCAGGTGCCTGAACGTCACGACGCCGCAGACCTCGACTGACGGCTCGGCTATAGCCAGGGTGGAACCGCAGCGGTTGTTCCACCCTGCCGGCGCCACCGGGACGCGGGCCGAACCCTTGGGCACCGCGCATCCCATGACCAGCCATTGCAGGCGCCACGCCTGCCTGCCGGTGGCCGGCCATCCGAGGCGCTGGAGCCCGCCCTGCCCCTGTCGTCTCACCGACGGCTTCGGGCGGGGTCCAGGGTCCGTTTCAGCCCGGCAGTACCGATGGCCAGCGCCAGGGCATCTTCCGTGAGCCCCAACGCCGCGTTCCTCATGCCTCCGGCGCTGCCATAGCGCTTGCGCAGGTCGAGCCCGATCTTTGCCGAGACGCACGCCGCCGACGCGCCTATCAGCGCCGGAAGCCAGACCGATTCCCGCCGCGCATTGGCCAACGCTGCCGCGCTCACGGCACCCGACAACGCGCGAACCAGCATCGACGGCGGGATCGTCCGATCCGGGGCGAAAGGCAGCTTGTCGCCCAGCAACTCGCTGGCGGCCAACGGCACCAGGAATTGCCGTGCACGGCGCAAGCCCAGCGTGCGCGCCGGCTCGTCCAGGTGATCGCGGTCATCGCGCACGGCCAGCGCACGGCTGACCATCGTCGGCGCCAGCATGCTGCGCATGCCCGTTACCACGCCAAGCGCCAAGGCACCCCAGAACAGATTGCTGGATAGGGTCATACGCATCGTCTCCCGGTCGTTGCTAATACCGACCGGTCGAGCAGAGGCGCGTTCACCCGCTGCGACCACCTGGGGTCGCAGCCAGGCGAGCGGCCCGTCTCAACGGTCCTGCGCGCCCAGCATCTCGCGCACCTTGATCGCGAACGCGTCGATGGCGAAAGGCTTGGTGATGACCGCCATGTCCGGCCCGAGGAAATCACTGGCAGCGGCGCTTTCGGCGTAGCCGGTCGCGAAGAGAACCTTGAGGCCGGGGCGCTGCTGACGAATGATTTCCGCCATTTGGCGGCCATTCATGCCGGGCAGGCCGACGTCGCTGACCAACAGGTCGATGCGCTGGCCGCTTTCGGAGATGCGCAAGGCTTCGGCGGCATCGCCGGCCTCGCGGGTCTGGTAGCCCAGGTCGTTGAGTACCTCGACCACCAGGGAGCGGACCACGGGTTCGTCTTCGACGACGAGGATGGTTTCGCCCGCGCCCTGTGGCGCCAGCTCGGGTTCTACTGGCAAGGGGGCGGCCTTGCCCTTGTAGACCGGCAGGTACAGGCAGACCGTCGTACCGCTGCCCGGCTGGGACTTGATGTGCACGTAGCCCTTGGCCTGCTTGATATAGCCATACACCATCGACAGACCGAGCCCGGTGCCCTGGCCGATGGGCTTGGTGGTGTAGAAGGGCTCGAACGCACGGGCCATGACCTCCGGCGTCATGCCAGTGCCGGTATCGGTGACGGTCAGAAGAACATAGTCACCCGCGCCCAGGCCTCGCATCTGCGGATCGGGCGGTTCGTCCATATGAAAACGGCTCGTCGCGAGGGTGATTCTGCCGCCGCTGGGCATGGCGTCGCGCGCATTGATGACCAGGTTGAGCACGGCACTTTCCAACTGGTTGACGTCCATGCAGGCGGGTCGCAGATCGGGCGCGAGGTCCGTCACGACCTCGATGTTTTCGCCCGTGGTGCGATGCAGCAGATCCTCCAGCGAGCGCACCATCTGATTGACATCGACGGGTTTGAGGTCCAGCGCCTGCTGGCGGGAGAAAGCCAGCAGACGTTGCGTCAGCGCCGCGGCGCGCTGGGCCGAGCTGGCCGCGGCGCTGATGTAGCGGTCTAGGTCCAACGGCTCGCCCCGGTGGTGGCGCCGCTGCATCAGGTCGAGGCTGCCAACGATGCCCGTGAGCAGGTTGTTGAAGTCATGGGCGATGCCGCCGGTGAGCTGGCCCACGGCCTCCATTTTCTGCGCCTGGCGCAGCGCTTTTTCCGTTCGGCTGTGCTCGGCAACCTCCGATGCGACGCGCGCTTCGAGATTCTCGTTGAGCTGGCGCAGCCGATGTTCACTGATGCTCAGGCCCTGTTCGGCATGCTTGCGCGCGCTGATGTCGGTGCAGGCGCCCGCGACATGGGAAGGCGCTCCCGCCGCGTTACGGAACACCTTGGCCTTGCACGCCAGCCATTGCTCGGGATCGGGACGCGCCAAGCGAAACTCCACTGACATGTCCTGACCGTCGCGGCAGTGCTCGAAAGCCAGGCGCACCCGGGGTCGGTCTTCGGGATGCACCCACTCGACGAAACGGTCGTCGTTATCGGGCTTCTGACCAGGCGAGAGATTGAATATCTGCTCCAGCGCGCTATCGATGTAAAGGCTGCGGTCGCACAGATACCAGTTGAACGTCCCGGTACCCGAAGCCAGCAGCGCTGCCCGAAAGCGCTCGTCCGAATAGCGCATTCGCGCCCGGGCTTCTTCCTGGCTGAGCGCCTGGTCGGTCACGTCTTCGGTCTTGTGGACAATGCAGTACATCTTGCCCTGCCTGTCGAATACCGGAAGATTGACCGTGCTCCAGTAGCGCATCTCGAAGCCGCCACCTTCGGAGGCCGGTCGCGGCACATCGTAGCGAGTGACCGCCATTCGATCGGGTACGCCGGTCTTCAGCACCCGCTCCAGCGAGGCGCGCAGAGCGCCAGCGCCGAACGCCTCGGGCTGATCGGGGTTTTCGCCGAAGACGTCGAATATGGAACGGCCGATGCACTCCTCACGGCGCTTGTGCGTTGCGCGCAGGCGGGCATCGCTGGCGGCGAGCATGATGAAGTCTGAGTCGGCGGACAGGACTAGATTGATTGCGGGCAAGGCCTCGAAGATGGCCTTGAAATCCAACTCGTGCTTCATCGGCTTCAGGATCGACCCAACTTAGGGCTCTTTCTCCTGAGACAGATGCCGTTTGCAGAGGTGCGGATAAGGGAGCAGCGACGCCACACGAAATGCCGTCGCAAGTGTCTGAATTCGAGCTGCAAGCCTCGATCCAGAGCGGTTTAGCCGGTGGTCGGCTGAGCCTGCGATCGGCCGTCAGGCCCATCAGCTAAGACCGCGGCCTTGCCCGCCCCGGCCCAGCTCCTTCGACAAGCTCACCCGACAGGGCTCGACCCGGCGGTGCGAGCGCTGCCGTCAGGGCGCGATCGCCAGCATGATCTTGCCGATATGCTGGCTGCTCTCCATCAGTCGGTGCGCGTGCGCGACCTCGTCGAGCGGGAAGGTGGAATGGATCACCGGGCGACACAGGCCTTGTTCCAGCAGCGGCCAAACCTTCGCCTGCAACGCCGTGGCGATATCCGCCTTCTGCGCGCGGCTGCGCGGCCGCAGGGTAGACCCGGTGAAGGTCAGGCGCTTGCGCATGATCGGCGAAGTATCCAGCTCCACGCGGCTGCCCTGGAGGAAGGCAATCTGCACCAGCCGTCCTTCCAGTGCGAGGGATTGGATATTGCGGGGTATATAGTCGCCGCCCACCATGTCGAGAATGACGTTTACACCGTTGCCGTCGGTGGCTTGGGCGACCGCCTCGACGAAGTCCTCCTCGCGGTAGTTGATCACCCGATCCGCTCCGGCGCGCTGGCAGGCCTGCACCTTCTCGCTGTTGCCAACCGTGGTGAATACGCGGGCACCGAACTGCTTGGCCAACTGAATGGCGGTCAGGCCGATACCACTGGAACCACCGTGCACCAGCAAGGTTTCACCTGCCTGCAGGGCACCCCGCTCGAACACGTTGCTCCAGACCGTGAAATAGGTTTCAGGCAGCGCCGCGGCCTCTAGCAAGGAGAGCCCGGCAGGGACCGGCAAGCAGTGTTCAGCGGGCGCCACGCAGTATTCGGCGTAGCCGCCGCCCGGTGTCAGTGCGCACACCTGATCACCCAGTTTCCAGCGGCTCACCTGGGCGCCGAGCGCGACGATTTCACCGGCGATCTCCAGGCCGAGCAACGGCGACGCGTCCGGTGGCGGCGGGTAGCTGCCAGAGCGCTGGAACACGTCGGGCCGATTGATTCCGGCATAGGCCACGCGAACCAGCACATCGTGCGGGCCCGGCTCGGGGACCGGCCCTTCGACCAGCCGCAGGCACTCGGCACCGCCACCCGGGCGGTGCTCTACATGACGCATGGTTTGCTTGCTCATGGGTTTTGTCATTCCTTCCAAAGTCCAGATGCCGCCTTCGCATCATCGATGGCAGCTCGTCCCCACACGGTAGTGCCCGTCAGCCGCAACGCCAACCCCCAGGGCCGATTGATCTCAGGCTCGGCGTTGCGCAAAAGAACGGCCGCCAGCCCGCTGTGGACGACATCAGTCGACGACGGGCTGTGCGTTCCGGATCGCTCGGAAGCGACCGCCTTCACTCCTCAGACGGTTTGGGCATCGGGATGGCGACGCTGCTTTCAACGCTGCCGGCCAGCGGGTCGCCTTCCTTGTAGAAGGGTTCCATCTCGTCGCGGGCCCGCATCCAGTATTCGACATCCTGGCCCTCTGGACGGCCAGCTTCTTCCCAAAGCTGATAGGCCCGTTCACGTATGCGTTGTTCATCGTTCATGTCTGTTCACCTCGCTGGGATTGAACCGGGCGCCGGCCAGTACCGGCGGCGTCGGCGGGACCACCCTTCAGCAGAGGCGAGCCACACAAGGTTGGTTCCGGCAGTCGTGCCATAGCCGACGAATCGACCGCTGCAAGCGGCGCCTGTCACTGAACCGTCACCGAACGCTATCAGGTGAATGAATACGCCGGCTCGTTCGATACAACAAGTCTCTCTCACACCGCCGACATGCCCATTAAAAGCAGAATGTCCGCCTGGATTCACTAACTGTTTCAATATAGGGTTATTCCGTCCCGGACATAACAAACACCAGCAGCAGTTCATACAAACTGCGCTACTCAATAAATAAATACACTTTACGTAAAACCATATGGTCTGCCGCAAGATACTCAGCGGCTTCGTGGTTGTTGCACGTGTCATCATGGCTGGAAGGGCTTGCGCATGAGCCATGGGCGACCCCCGCTGACGGCCTTCGCCTTGCTGGCTGCCGCGCAGTGGCTTCGCGTCGGTCCATACCCGCGCGCGGCGGCATCCGCCCCAATAGCGCGTCGTTACGCTGTACGGGTCACTTTCGAGCGGCTGGGCTGGCTGCCCGGTGGAATCGCAAAATTAAGACGATTCTTAAAATGGCCACATCCGAAATTCCAGCTCGCAGGCGAGCGTTACCATTGATCGAATCGATCTCAAGCCCTGTTTCCTGTAGTGGAGTTTCGCCATGACGTATCTAGTTTGGAAAGATAGTATGAATACCGGCATTCATGTCATCGACAATCAGCACAAGCGTATCGTGGATATGATCAACGAACTTCACGAAGCGCAACAGGGGCAGGAAAAAGAAGCGGTCAGCAATGTAATCGAAGAATTGATCGACTATACCCTGTCACACTTCGCTTTCGAAGAAACGCTGATGGAAGATGCGCAATATCAGTTTTCGCGGGCACATAAAAAAATCCACGAACTTTTTATCCGACGTGTCGAGCAATACCGGACTCGCTTCGAGCAGGGCGAAGATGTGGGCGATCAGTTGAAGGAATTGCTCTCGCGCTGGCTGATCAACCACATCTGCAACGATGACGTCGACTACGTCAAATCCGTCCGGCGCAACATGCACGAATTGCTTGAGGACAAGGGCTGGCTGTCAGGCGCGATGAAACGCTTTTTTGGTTGATCGACCCACTCGCAACCCGCGCCCGGTGCCGGCGCGCCCTTCAGCGTGCGCCGGCTACCACCGTGGATGCATCGTCGGATTGGGCAGCCAGCTGTCGCTGGGCCATCTTCTGCTGCTTGTAGGCCAACGCGGCGGGGGCCACCGGCGTCACCCTGCCGGTTTCCAGCCACTTTTTAAGTCGGCTCGCATCGGCGATGTGTGTGTACTTGCCGAACGCATCCAGCACCACGAAAGCCACTTCGCGCTGATCCATGACAGTGCGCATCACCAGACAGTGACCGGCCGCGTTGGTGAAGCCGGTCTTGGTCAGCTGAATGCTCCAGTCAGGTTTGCGCACCAGGGCGTTGGTGTTGCGAAAACCCAACGTGTAGTTGGGTTTGTGGAAGGCGACGGTCTTTTCCGAGGTGGTGCTGAACTGTTCTATCAGCGGATAGGCCTGGCTGGCCTTGAGCAGCTTGACCAGATCGGTGGCACTGGAAACGTTCCGCTCGGACAGCCCCGTGGGCTCGATGTAGCGAGTCTGAGACATGCCGAGCGCCTTCGCCTTGGCGTTCATTGCCTGAATGAAGGCGGAATAACCGCCCGGATAGTGATGGGCAAGGCTCGCCGCGGCGCGATTCTCCGACGACATGAGCGTCAGCAGGAGCATCTCGCGACGGCTGATTTCACTCCCGATACGCACGCGCGAAAACACACCTTGCATCTCCCGCGCGTCGCGGATGGTGACCGGCAGACGTTGGTCAAGCGGCTGCTTGGCGTCGAGCACGACCATCGCCGTCATGACCTTGGTTACCGAGGCGATGGGCACCACCAGGTTGGGGTTACTCGAATACAGGACCTCATTGCTTTTGAGATCGACCAGCAATGCGCTGCCGGAGGCGAGCTCCTGAACGACCGGTGCAGTCGCGGCGGTCACGGCTGGGGACAGTATGAGACTGCCGCACGCGAGCAGCAGACCGAGAATGGATTGGCGAAACTTCAAGATGAACACCGATGAATTGGCTGTGAAAAAAATGGCGCGCCGAGGTCGACGCCAGCGGCGCGCATTATAGGGAACCCAGGCGAGGAGCACGCGCCTGCACGAGGATATTTCGACCTGTCCCGCGCATCCCGGCCCCTTGCACAAAGAGCGTCTCGCTTGCTGCATCCCATCGGCGCCTGAACGAAACCGGGCGCGTGATAGCGCAGCGATCTGAGTGTAGAAGAACATCGACTGCTGCGCTTCAAACGCCTCGCGCCTCGTGATGAAGCAGCAATCGCGCCGCTCGCCTTGCTATCGGCACGCGCGCGCAACGTATCAATCGGCCCGACGGACGGGAACCCGGACGCCACGCACGGGTCCGCTGCCTGGCAGAACCTTCGTCGCAACGCTGCACCTTCGGCCGCACGCACGGTCCAATCAGCACATTCAAAGGGGAGACCGACTATGTCCCGCTTCAGCCACAAGCCCACCACCCGCGCCGAGATCGAACGCGAAATCCAGGACCTCATGACCGCCCTTGACGAACTCAAGCACGACGCGACCCGCGGTTCGCGGCACCGCTTCGATGCCCTGCGCGCACGCGCCGAGTCGCTGTGGCATGACGCCGACTGGGACGCACATTGCCGTGACCTGTCCAAACGGGGCCGTGACGCCAGCCGCCTGGCCAAGGAGTGCGTGCGCGAGCACCCGCTGAGCACCGTGGCGCTAGCCGCCGGCGCGGTTGCGCTGATCGGCTATCTGGTCACGCGGCGCTGAGCGGACAAGCCGCGCATGCTCAACGCTGAGACGCCCAGACTCAAGTTCGCCTTGTACGGGGCGCACTCGAGCCTGGGCAACGCGGTGACATGCGAGCTGCTGACCCGCCAGCATGAGGTCGTGGCACTGGTCGACGATCTGAATTCGATGACCGTCCGCCCCGGCCTGCGCGCCAAGACGGGCGACCTGTTCGATGCCGTCAGCGTGTCGCAGAGCGTTGCCGGCATGGACGCGGTGATCTGCCTCTACGAAAGCGCTTCGGTGCCCACCGCATCGGGTGCGCCGGCGACGGCGCAGCGGCAGGATTTTTATCAGGCCGTGGACGCTTTACTGTCCGGGCTGCCCAAGGTCGGCGTCGAGCGGCTGCTGCTGGTAGCCGACCTCTCCAGCCATGGCGAGGCCCCCGAAGTCGCGGCGGCCCTGCAACGCATCGCCGTGCACCCGATGAAATGGACCCTGGTGGATGCCGAGACCGACGGCGAAGACCTGTCGCTCGAAGACTTCGCCGATCTCGAAGGCCTTGGCGACGATGATCGTCGCGTGCAGCTTCGGCGCATCGCCGCCGGGATGGTGGATGAGTTGGAAAGACCGCAGCACCTGCATCAGCAGGTTCACTTTCGCCTGTAAGCGTTGCCTAACCGACAAGCTGACCGCGCAACTGCGCCAGTACCGGCGCCGATGCCGGGCGCACGCCGCGCCACAATTCGAAAGCCGCTGCCGCTTGCTCGACCAGCATGCCCAATCCATCGCGGGTTCGTGCACCCAGTCCAGCGGCCCATTGGCAGAAAGGCGTCGGCGTCGCGCTGTACATCATGTCGTAGCAGAAGGTCGCGTCCGCGCGGACCAGGCCGTCGGCCAGACGCGGTAGTTCACCGCCAAGACTGGCTGACGTACCGTTTATGATCACATCGAACGGGCCTTCCAACGGCTCGAAAGCGCTCGCGCTCACTGACCCCAGCTCGGCGAACTCGCGTGCTAGTTGCTCGGCCTTGCTCAGTGTCCGGTTGGCGATGACCAGCGCTGCCGGCCGCTCTGCCAGCAGCGGCTCGAGCACGCCGCGTACCGCGCCACCTGCACCGAGCAGCAGGATGCGCTTGCCTTGCAGCCGCACACCGGCGTTGTCCAGCAGATCGCGCACCAGGCCGACACCGTCGGTGTTGTCGCCCAGCAACGCGCCGCCGTCGAGCTTCTTCAACGTGTTCACTGCCCCGGCGCGACGCGCGCGTTCAGTCAACCGATCAGCCAGGCGGTAGGCCTCTTCCTTGAACGGCACGGTGACGTTGGCACCCAGTCCGTATTCGAAGAATGTGCGAGCGAAGCCAGGAAAGTCGTCCAGCGGTGCCAGCAACGGTTCATAACCCAGCGCTTGCGCTGTCTGCTCGGCGAACAGTCGATGAATCTCTGGTGACTTGCTATGGGCAATGGGGTTGCCGAAAACGGCGTAGCGATCCATGGATGTCCTCGTCTGTAAGCGGCACGCGAAGCCTGTCGGGGCTATGGCTGTCCCGCCAGCCAGTCGCGGTCCTGTAGGAAAAACTCGGTCAAGCGTGCTTCCGGTGTGCCCGGCTCGGGATGCTTGTCGTAGCCCCAGCGCACCAGCGGTGGCAGCGACATGAGGATCGACTCGGTACGCCCGCCCGATTGCAGGCCGAACAGCGTACCGCGGTCGTAGACCAGGTTGTATTCCACGTAGCGGCCGCGACGCAGTTGCTGGAATTCCCGCTCGCGCTCGCCGTAGGGCGTCGCTTTGCGCTGCTGCACGATCGGCAGGTAAGCATCGACATAGGCGTCGCCGACCGCCCGCATGAAGGCGAAGCTGGTGTCGAAGTCCCATTCGTTCAGATCGTCGAAGAACAACCCACCGACGCCGCGCGGCTCGTTGCGATGCTTGATGTGGAAGTAACGGTCGCACCATTCCTTGTAGCGCGGGTAGACATCCGCGCCGAAGGGCGCACAGGCATCGCGCGCCACGCGGTGCCAGTGCACGCAATCGTCCTCGTTACCGTAGTAGGGCGTGAGGTCGAAGCCGCCGCCAAACCACCAGACCGGCGCTTCGCCTTCCTTTTCGGCAATGAAGAACCGCACGTTCGCATGCGAGGTCGGCACGTAGGGGTTTTGCGGATGGATCACCAGCGACACGCCGAGCGCCTCGAAGCCCCGCCCAGCCAGCTCCGGGCGGTGCGCACTGGCCGAAGGGGGCAGGCCGGTGCCGTGTACATGGGAAAAATTCACACCGCCTTTTTCGATCAGCGCCCCGTTTTCGATTACCCGTGTCCGTCCACCGCCACCCGCCGGGCGGGTCCAGGCATCCTCGACGAAGCGGGCAGCGCCATCTTCGGCTTCAAGGGCGGCGCAGATACGGTCCTGCAGGTCGAGCAGGTAGGCTTTGACGGCTTCGGTACGCTCGTTCACGAAATCACCTTGGCAAATAGCGGCACAGCCCCGGCGGCAGCGGCCGGCCAGGAAGTGCTTCAGCGGGAGGGCCGGCAAGCATATCACCCAGCCGATTGACGAATACGCCCGGGAAGCGTTGGATAGGCTCTTTTGCATCTGTCCAGGAGTCGATATGTCGCAGCGCATACAGTTCAGCCAGCACGGTGGCCCCGAAGTCCTCGAACAGGTAGACGCGCCTGTCACGGCGCCGGGAGCGGGGGAGGTTCGAGTACGCAACCACGCCATCGGCCTGAATTTCATCGATACCTATTTCCGCAGCGGTCTCTACGTGCCGCCGAGCTTGCCGTCCGGTTTGGGCACCGAAGGGGCTGGCCAGGTCGAAGCGGTCGGCGAGGGTGTCAGCGGCTTGCAGGTCGGTGACCGCGTGGCCTACGCCACCGGCCCGCTTGGCGCGTATGGCGAGCACCACACGCTGCCGGCACGGCATTTGGTGAAGCTGCCCGAGGCCATCAGCTACGAACAAGCGGCGGCCGTCATGCTCAAGGGCCTGACCACGCAATACCTGTTGCGCCAGACCCACGCGCTGCAGGCAGGCGAGACCGTGCTGTTCCATGCCGCCGCTGGCGGGGTCGGTTCGATCGCCTGCCAATGGGCCAAGGCCATCGGTGCCCGATTGATCGGGGTGGTCGGTTCCGCGGAGAAAGCCGAGCGGGCCAAGGCGCTGGGTGCCTGGGCCACCATCGACCGCACGCAGGAAGATGTGGTGCAACGCGTGCTGGAACTCACCGATGGCAAGAAGTGCCCCGTGGTCTATGACTCGGTGGGCAAGAGCAGCTGGGAGGTTTCGCTGGATTGCGTGGCACCGCGCGGCCTGCTGGTCAGTTTCGGCAACGCCTCGGGCGCCGTCACCGGCGTCAACCTCGGAGTGCTCGCGCAGAAGGGCTCGCTGTACCTCACCCGGCCGACGCTCGCCGGCTATGCGGACACCGCCGAGCGCCTGCAGACGATGGCCGCCGAGCTGTTCGAGATGATTGCCAGCGGCAAGATCAAGGTCGAGATCGATCAGCGCTACCCACTCGCTGAAGCCGCCGAGGCGCAGCGCGCCCTGGCGGCGGGCCGGACGACCGGTTCGACCATTCTGCTGCCCTGACGCAGCATCGCCGGCCGTCCTGTTGCCGTCAGGACGGCCTGATCACTTCGCCGTTACGCACGTCGCGGATGGTGCTTGGGTTGCGACGCCCACCCAGGCGCCCACCCAGCACCCCGTCGAGCTGGCCTGGGAAATACTGTTCGACACGCAGACGCGACCGCGCGGCAGGGCGACCGGCAGGGTTCGCCGAGGTCGAGACCAGCGGCCCGCTCAGCGCGCATAGCCGTGCGACCAGCGGATGATCGCTGACCCGCAGGGCCACGCTGTCATGCTTGCCGGTAATCCAGTCCGGTAGCCGCTGCCGATGCGGCACCAGCCAGGTATTGGGGCCCGGCCAGCTGCCCGCCAGCCGATCCAGCCAGCGCTCGGGCAGATCATCGAGGAGAAACGCGAATTGCTCGACGCAATCGGCCACCAGGATCAGCCCTTTTTCCACCGGCCGCTCCTTGAGCGCGAGCAACCTGTGCACCGCATCGCTGTCCCACGGATCGCAGCCCAGTCCCCAGACCGCTTCGGTCGGGTAGGCGATGACCCCGCCGCTCCTGACCACTCGGGCCGCCTGCTGCACGCGCCAGTTACCGACCATTCGCACCTCCGCTGAGACTGATCGGCGCAGTGTACCCAAGCCCATGCGCCCGCACAGCCGTGCTTAACCGGTTCGCGCCACCCAGAGGCCGTTATCACAGGCCACCAACCCCTCGATCTCCAGCTCGGTCAGTTCAGCCAGCACCTGGGCCAGCGGTTGTGCCAGCGCGCCGGCAAGTGTTTCGCTGGTCATCGATCCGGCGACTAACTGATCAAGTAGCGGATGAGACGGACGAGCAGGGTGCGCCGGACTTTCTACGGTTGTCCGTTGCCAGCCCTGCAGCGCCTGAAGGATGTCGTCGACGCTTTCGACCAGCGCGGCGCCCTGACGAATCAGCTGATGGCAGCCGCGTGCGCCAGGATGATGAATCGAACCGGGAATGGCGTACACCTCACGGCCCTGCTCGGCCGCCAACCGCGCGGTTATCAGCGAGCCACTGGAAAGACTGGCCTCGACCACCAGCACGCCGAGCGACAGCCCGCTGATAATGCGGTTGCGGCGAGGAAAATTGGACGCGTGCGGCGCGCAATCCAGCGGCAGTTCGGATACCAGCGCACCGCCATGGGCGACGATTCGCTCGGCAAGCCCAACGTGGCGACGCGGGTAGATTCGCATCAGTCCGGTGCCGAGTACGGCGATCGTTCCACCGCTCACGTCCAGCGCGCCCTGGTGCGCCGCGCCATCGATACCCAGGGCCAGCCCGCTGGTGATCACGAAGCCACCCCCAGCGAGGCTGCGCGCGAAGGCAGTGGCGTTATCCAGGCCGGGACGCGAGGCTCGACGACTGCCGACCATTGCCAGCTGCGGCCGCTCCAGCAGGGCGGGATCGCCGTCGACGAACAACAGCGGCGGCGCGTCCGGCAATTGCGCCAGCAACCCCGGGTAACCCGGCTCGTCCCACATCACCAGATGATGACCCGGCTGCGCCAGCCAGCTCAGCGCCTGGGCGGCTCGTTCGCGTATCGCCGGGGCGCGGCGGGGTTCGGCACAGCTGGGCGGCAATCCCAGCGCACGCCACGCGGAGGCCGGTGCGCTGAGCGCGGAGGACGCATTGGGAAACGCCGTCAGCAGTTTATGCAGACGTCGCGGACCGAGCTCTGGCAGCAGATGCAGGCGCAGGCGCGCTTCGAGTTCGGCAGGAGAAATCGAGGCCATGGGAACCGTCCTTGTTTCGTCGCACCGCATCCATGCGGCGTACCACAGAAACGACAAGCCCCGCATCGGCGGGGCTTGTCAGTGTCAGGGATTGCGGATCTTGTCCATTACCGCCAGCGAGCGCGTGGCCTGCAACACCAGGCCATAGCTGAGCTTGTCATAGGTGCGGAAGACCATCAGCAACCCCGAACGCTCGTCCGGAATCTTGACCTGCTCGCCGGTCACCCGATCACGCACGGTTTCGCCGGTCTTGTATACCGCCAGCACGTTACCGATGCTCAGGCCGTCGCGCGCGCCCTTGTTCAGCGTCACTACATCGAACTGGCCGATCTGCGTTACACCGCGAGGCACGTCGAGGATGACGCCGTTGATCTCGCCTTCCGGCTCGCTCGGCATGAAGGTCGAGTTCACCGCACGCTCCTCGCTAGGGAACATGCGATCGCCGATGCGCGCTTCCTGGGTGACCCGCGTGAGCATCATGGTCGCGATATCGCCTTCCATGTCGAGGAGCTCGGCGGTGCCCACGTCGTCGGCGTTGATGCCCAGGAACTCCTCGGTCTCGGGGTCCATATAGGTTTTGCCCTGACGGAAGATGCCATAGACACCGATACCCTCCTGGAACTCGCCACGCCCGTACACACGATCACCGGAGCCGCTGATGACGCGCTCGGCGTTGCCGGCGACGATATAGGGCGCGGCCTGGAATTCAGCGGCGCTGTCGACGATACGGTTGCTCAACAGGAAACTGTTGATGGCTTCCAGCGGGATGGTGCTGATGGCTTCGGCCATCGGTGTGGTGCGGACCGTCGGCGAAAGCTTGATGGTCCCACGCGACGCGCCGCGATTGAGCATGACGCGCGGTTGGCCGTCGATATAGACCAGGCTCAGGCTGTCACCGGGGTAGATCAGGTGCGGGTTTTCCACCTGCGGGTTGGCGTGCCAAAGCTCGGGCCACTTCCAGGGCTCACGCAGGAAACGACCGGAAATATCCCAGAGGGTGTCGCCTTTCACTACGGTGTACTGCTCCGGATGATCATCCTTGAGCTGCACAGCGGCCTGTGCCATGCCGCCAACCGCCACCAACAGCAGGGCGAGTAGTGATTTCCTCATGTGGTGAATCCCTTTATGATGTGCCTTCACGTAAAGCGCCCTAGCGCCGCAGAAACCCTTGTGGAAAGCGGCGTTAAGCCGTTTACAAGCTGCTCGGCATCTTAGCAGCGGCTTTTGACTTTATTCCATAAGTGCATCACAAACGCATATGGCAATCCTGAACATCCTAGAATTTCCCGATCCACGCCTGCGCACCATCGCCAAACCGGTGGACGTGGTCGACGATGGCATTCGTCAGTTGATCGACGACATGTTCGAGACCATGTACGACGCGCCGGGTATCGGCCTGGCCGCGACGCAGGTCAATGTGCACAAGCGCGTGGTCGTGATGGACCTGTCCGATGACCGGTCCGAGCCGCGGGTTTTCATCAACCCGGAGTTCGAGTTCCTGACTGACGAGATGGAGCAGTATCAGGAAGGTTGCCTGTCGGTGCCCGGTTTCTACGAGAACGTCGACCGCCCGCAGAAGGTCAAGGTCAAGGCGCTGGATCGCGACGGCCAGCCATACGAACTGATCGCCGAGGGCCTGCTCGCGGTGTGTATCCAGCACGAGTGCGATCACCTCAACGGCAAACTGTTCGTCGACTATCTGTCCAATCTCAAGCGCGACCGGATCAAGAAGAAGCTGGAAAAGCTTCACCGTCAGCAGGCTTGATCACCGACCCCAAAGGCGTGCATCGCCGGTGGTGTGAAACGTAGCGAGCGAGGGTCAGACGCAACGACCGGGGGATTGGCGCACCCAGGAGCGATCCCAGGGGCGAGTGCAGCGAGTCAGGCAACCCAATAGCGGGCTGTGCTCGACGGGTCTCGCGGACACGCCTGCCATTGACTCAGATGACCCGCGCGCAGCCGTTTCATGCTGCCTGAGCAGCCAGCCATTCATTGACGAGTCCTCTTCATGCGCATCGTTTTTGCCGGTACTCCGGAATTCGCCGCCCAGCACCTGCAAGCCCTGCTCGACGCCGGGCGGCAGGTGATCGCGGTCTACACCCAGCCGGATCGGCCTGCGGGTCGAGGGCAAAAGCTGATGCCTAGCCCGGTCAAGCAACTGGCACTGCAACACAGCATTCCGGTTTACCAGCCACAGACACTACGCGACCCCGCGGCCCAGACCGAATTGGCCGCGTTGCGCGCCGACCTGATGGTGGTCGTGGCCTATGGATTGATTCTGCCGCAAGCCGTGCTCGACCTGCCGCGCCTGGGCTGCATCAACAGTCATGCCTCGCTGCTGCCGCGCTGGCGCGGCGCCGCGCCGATCCAGCGCGCGATCGAAGCCGGCGATGCCGAATCCGGGGTCACCGTGATGCAGATGGAAGCCGGCCTGGATACCGGTCCGATGCTGCTCAAGGTCAGCACACCGATCGACGCCGAGGACACCGGCGGCAGCCTGCACGACCGGCTCGCCGCGCTGGGTTCCGATGCCGTGGTCACGGCTGTCGCCGCGCTTGAAGCCGGCACGCTCAGCGGCGAGGTGCAGGACGACAGTCTGGCGACTTATGCGCACAAGCTGAACAAAGACGAGGCGCGCATCGACTGGAGCCGGCCGGCTGCCGAACTGGAGCGCCTGGTACGCGCGTTCCACCCCTGGCCGATCTGCCACAGCCGTCTGGATGAAGCAGCGGTGAAGATTCATGCGGCGCGGCTGGAGACGGGGCAGGGCGCGCCCGGCCAGATCATCGGTGCCAGCAAGGACGGCCTGCAGGTCGCCTGCGGTGAAGGCTCGCTGTTGCTCACTCGACTACAGCTGCCCAATGGCAAGCCGCTGAATTTCAGCGATCTGTACAACAGTCGGCGCGAGCAGTTCATGCCTGGCAAGGTGTTCGAATAATGTCGATGAACCCGCGCCTGGCCGCTGCGCGTGCGCTCAGCGTGGTGCTGTCCGGCAAGGCCTCACTGAACAGCAGCCTGCCGGACGTACTGGGCAAGGTCGACGCCCGAGACCGAGGGCTGACCCAGGACCTGGCGTTCGGCACTGCCCGTTGGCAGCCACGCCTGGCGGGCCTCGCCGAACGTCTCCTGCAAAAGCCATTCAAGGCGGCGGACCGAGACGTCGAAGCGCTGCTGCTGGTCGGCCTTTATCAGCTGTTCCATACCCGTATTCCGCCCCACGCCGCCATCGGCGAAACCGTCGGTTGCGTGCAAAAACTCAACAAACCCTGGGCCAAGGGGCTGCTCAATGCGGTGCTGCGCAATGCCCAGCGTGAGGGCGAGGCGCTGTTTGCCGAGTTGGAGCGCGATCCGGTGATTCGCTTCGCCCATCCGCGCTGGTTGCAGAAATCCCTGAAAGCGCACTGGCCCGAGCACTGGCAGGCCATCTGCACCGCGAACAATGCCCATCCGCCGATGATGCTGCGGGTCAACCATCGTCAGGTCGAGCGGGATGCCTATCTCGATGAGCTGCAGGCCGCCGGCCTCGAAGCGTTCCCCTGCGCCTACAGCGAGGACGGTATCCGCCTGGCTGCGGCCTGCGATGTCAACCAGTTGCCCGGTTTTGCGCAAGGCCGCGTCAGTGTGCAGGACGAAGCGGCCCAGTTAGCGGCAGGGCTGCTCGATCTCGCCCCGGGACAACGCGTGCTGGATGCCTGCTGCGCGCCCGGCGGCAAGACGTGCCATATCCTCGAGCGCGAGCCTGAGCTGGCAGAGGTCATCGCGCTGGACCTCGAACCGAAACGACTTCAGCGCGTCCAGGAAAATCTCGACCGCCTGCAATTGCAGGCCAAACTGGTCGCGGCTGATGCCCGTGCGACCGAAGTCTGGTGGGACGGGCAGCCATTCCAGCGCATTCTCCTCGATGCACCCTGTTCGGCGACCGGCGTGATCCGCCGTCATCCGGATATCAAGCTGGCCCGGCAGGCCGAGGACATCGCGCCGCTGGCGACCCTTCAAGGCGAAATGCTCGACGCGCTGTGGCCCACCCTGGCCGTTGGAGGCGTGCTGCTGTATGCAACCTGCTCGGTGTTGCCGACGGAAAACCGCGAGGTAATCGAAGCCTTCCTGGCGCGCATGCCCGGCGCTCGGGAATTAGACCTGCCGAGCGAATTCGGCCTGGAGCAGTCTCATGGACGCCAGTTGCTGGCGCAGGAAAATGGCCACGACGGTTTCTATTACGCCAAACTGATCAAGATCACGGCCCAACCCAGCGGCCCGGATTCGTAAATGCGCCAGGCACAAGGCCTCGGCCAATCATGGACGCGGCGGCCTGAAGCCGCCTATCAGGAGTGATCGCGTGAAGATCATCATTCTCGGTGCGGGACAGGTGGGTGGCACGCTTGCCGAAAATCTCGCCAGCGAAGCCAATGACATCACTGTGGTGGACACCGATGCCGATCGCCTGAGGGATCTTGGCGACCGCCTGGACATCCGTACCGTGGTCGGCCGCGGTTCGTTTCCGACCGTATTGCGCCAGGCCGGTGCCGATGACGCCGACATGCTGGTCGCGGTGACCAACAGCGACGAAACCAACATGGTCGCCTGCCAGGTCGCCTACACACTGTTCCATACCCCGACCAAGATCGCCCGGGTGCGCGAGTCGGCGTATCTGACCCGTTCCGGTCTGTTCAACAACGAGGCGATCCCAGTCGACGTCCTGATCAGCCCGGAGCAGGTAGTCACCAATTACATCAAACGTCTGATCGAGCATCCCGGATCGCTGCAGGTGATCGACTTCGCCGAAGGCAAAGCGCAGCTGGTGGCGGTGCGGGCCTATTACGGGGGGCCGCTGGTCGGCCAGGAGCTGCGCCAGCTTCGCAATCACATGCCCAACGTCGACACCCGCGTGGCGGCAATCTTCCGTCGCAACCAGGCCATCCTGCCGCAAGGCGATACGGTGATCGAAGCGGATGACGAGGTGTTCTTCATCGCCGCGCGCGGGCACATCCGCGCCGTGATGAGCGAGATGCGCCGGCTCGACGATTCCTACCGGCGGATCGTCATCGCCGGTGGCGGACACATCGGCGAACGCCTGGCCGAAGCCATCGAAAGCCGCTATCAGGTCAAGATCATCGAGATGAACCCGGCACGTTGCCGCTACCTCTCCGATACCCTCGACAGCACCATCATCCTCCAGGGCAGCGCCTCGGATCGCGATCTGCTGGTCGAAGAGAACATCAACGATGCCGACGTTTTCCTGGCCCTGACCAACGATGACGAAGCCAACATCATGTCGTCGCTGCTGGCCAAGCGGCTGGGCGCGCGCAAGGTGATGTGCATCATCAACAACCCGGCCTACGTTGACCTGGTCCAGGGCGGCGAGATCGATATCGCCATCAGTCCCCAACTGGCCACCATCGGTACGCTGCTGACCCATGTGCGCCGGGGCGATATCGTCAGTGCCCACTCGCTGCGCCGGGGCGCGGCGGAGGCCATCGAGGTGATCGCCCACGGCGATGCGCGATCGAGCAAGGCCGTCGGCCGAGCCATCGGCAAGATCGCCTTGCCCCCCGGCACGACCATCGGTGCGGTGATTCGCGATGATCAGGTGCTGATCGCCCATGACAACACCGTCATCGAATCCGGCGATCACGTGATCCTGTTCCTCGTCGACAAGAAGCATATTCGCGACGTGGAGCGCCTGTTCCAGGCCGGCCTGACCTTCTTCTGAGGACCGCGAGGTGCCTCAAAGCACCTCGCTGGCTACCGCGTCCACCGCGCTTCGGGCTATTTCGACGATCTGGTCGGCCTCCGCCTGGGTCAATATCAGCGGCGGCGCGAAGCCGAGAATGTCGCCGTGCGGCATGGCGCGGGCGATCATGCCACGCTCCAGGCAAGCGGCCGATACGCGCGGGCCTACCTTCAGCGCCGCGTCGAAGGGCGTGCGCGCCTCCCTATCGGCCATGAATTCGAGCGCCGCCAGCATGCCCACGCCGCGCACCTCGCCCACCAGCGGATGATCGTCGAACGTCCGCCGCAGCTGAGCGTTGAGGTACGCGCCCACCTCGGCGGCGTTGCCTGCAAGGTTCTCTTTTTCCAGGATGTCCAGATTCGCCAACGCCGCTGCAGCGCAGATCGGATGTCCGGAATAGGTCCAGCCGTGCCCCATGGCGCCGTCGCGCGCAGAAGCCTCTTCGATAACATTCCATACCTTTTCTCCGACGATGACCGCCGAAAGCGGCGCATAGGCGCTGGTGAGACCTTTGGCCGTGGTGATCAGGTCCGGCCTCATGCCGAACAGCTGACTGCCCATCGACGTGCCGAGACGGCCGAAGGCGCAAACCACCTCGTCGGCGATCAGCAGAATGTCGTACTTCGCCAGGACGGCCTGGATGGCGTCCCAGTAGCCTTTGGGCGGGACGATGATACCGCCCGTGCCCATCACCGGTTCGCCGATAAAGGCCGCCACGGTTTCCGGGCCTTCGCGCTGGATCAGTTGCTCCAGGTCCGCGGCGCAATGGCGCACGAACGCCGCCTCGTCCATGCCAGCCGGGGCCTTGTAGAAATGCGGGCAGGCGGCGTGCTTGATGTCTGCGTGCGGCAGGTCGAAGTGCTGGTGGAAGCTGGCCAGGCCGGTCAGGCTGCCCGTCATGATTCCCGAACCGTGGTAGCCGCGCTGGCGGGCAATGATCTTCTTCTTCGCCGGGCGGCCGAGCACGTTGTTGTAATAGCGCACCAGCTTGATCTGGGTTTCGTTGGCATCCGAGCCGGAAAGCCCGTAATAGACCTTCTTCATGCCCTCGGGAGCCCAGTCGATGATGCGGCGCGACAACTCGATGATGGCCTCGGTCGAGTGGCCGACATAGGTGTGGTAGTAGGCCAGTTGCTTGGCCTGCTGGTAGATCGCCTCGGCCACTTCGGTACGCCCGTAGCCAATGTTGACGCAGTACAGCCCGGCGAAGGCGTCGATCAGCTCGCGGCCTTCATGGTCGCGGATGCGGATGCCCGAGGCGCCAGTGACGATGCGCCCCTTGAGCGCCCCGCTGGCATGGTCGTGGGCATGGGTGGACGGGTGCATGAAGTGAGCACGGTCCTGGGCGAATAGCGCGTCGTAGTCATGACTCATGGGCGTCTCCATTTGCAGTGATCGGATGGTTTGGTTTGCCAGACATTTCCACTTCCGGACTCGCGCGTGAGGCGCGCCCCGCGGCGAATGCGGGCTGAAGGGCGTCCGGTGCCCCGGGGCGGTCGAAGGTAAAAGCTTCGCCCCGGGGCGGGCCTCCCACAGTTCGAGATGGGCCCGCGCGCCCGAGCCGGCCCGCCAGAAAGCAGAAGGCGGTCGAGGAGCTCAAAAGGGGCCGCATGGCCTTCGTCCCCGCTCTTGTGGGAGGCGCGCGCTCGGCGAATGCGGGCTGCAGGGCTCCGGTGCCCTGGTGCGGTCGAAAGCAAACGCTTCGCCCCGGGGCGGGCCTCCCACAGTTCGAGATGGGCCCGCGCGCCCGAGCCAGCCCGCCAGAAAGCAGAAGGCGGTCGAGGGGTTCAAAAGGCTCCACATGGTCCTTGTCCCCGCTCTTGTGGGAGGCGCGCCCTGCGGCGAATGCGGGCTGCAGGGCATCCGGTGCCCTGGTGCGGTCGAAGGCAAACGCTTCGCCCCGGGGCGGGCCTCCCACAGTTCGAGAGGGGCCCGCGCGCCCGAGCCAGCCCGCCAGAAAGCAGAAGGCGGTCGAGGGATTCAAAAGGCGCCACATGGTCCTTGTCCCCGCTTTTGTAGGAGGCGCGCCCCGCGGCGAATGCGGGCTGCAGGGCGTCCGGTGCCCTGGTGCGGTCGAAGGCAAACGCTTCGCCCCGGGGCGGGCCTCCCACAGTTCGAGATGGGCCCGCGCGCCCGAGCCGGCCCGCCAGAAAGCAGAAGGCGGTCGAGGGGTTCAAAAGGCGCCACATGGTCTTTGTCCCCGCTCTTGTGGGAGGCGCGCCCCGCGGCGAATGCGGCGCCCATCAGTAGCGCTGGCCCTGATGATGGATGCACAGGTACTGCGTCTCGACGAAGGGCTCGAAGCCTTCGCTGCCGCCCTCGCGGCCGAGGCCGGAGGCTTTCATCCCGCCGAAGGGGATCGGGTGGCCGGTGAACCGCGTGCCATTGACCGCGACCATCGCGTGATCGAGCCGCCGGATGAGCGAATGGATCTCGTCGAGGCGGTTCGAGCAGATGTAGGCGGCCAGCCCGTATTCGGTGTCGTTGGCGATGGCCACCGCTTCGTCGATGCTGTCGAATGGCAGCACGCCGGCGATCGGAGCGAAGTTTTCTTCACGGTAGATACGCATGGTCGGCGTGACGTCGGCCAGCACTGTCGGCTGCCAGAACCAACCGCCAAGGGCGTGGGGCTCACCCCCAACCAGCAGCCGGGCACCTTTATCGAGCGCGTCGGCAACCCGCGCGGCCGTGGCGTCGAATGCCGCCTGGTGCATCAGTGGGCCGATCTGGCTGCGTTCATCCATCCCGGGGCCGACGCGCAGTTCCCGCACGGCACGCGCAAAGCGTGCGAGGAAGGCTTCGTAGAGGGCGCGATGGACGAGGATGCGGTTGGCTGCGCAACAGTCCTGGCCGGAGGTCTGGAACTTGGCATCCATTGCTACCTGCACCGCGTGCTCGAGATCGGCGTCCGCGCAAATGATCAGGGGCGCGTTGCCACCCAGCTCCAGTGCCACGTTCTTCACGCCGGACGCGGCGGCGGCCAGTATCAGACGACCCACCCGGGTCGATCCGGTGAAACTCACCGAACGCACGCGGGGGTCCTGCACCAGCGTCTGCATGGTCATCTGCGGCTCGCCGAGCACCACGTTGAACACGCCGGGTGGCAGTCCCGCTTCGTCGGCGAGTTGGGCCAGGGCGAAAGCGGAGTAGGGTGTTTCGTGTGCAGGCTTGACCACCACCGTACAGCCCGCCGCCAACGCGGCGGCAGCCTTGCGGGTGATCATCGCGCTGGGAAAATTCCACGGGGTGAGCAGGGCACAGACGCCGACCGGTACTTTGCGTGTGCTCAGCTCCGCGTCGTGTATATGGCTGGGGATGGTCCGTCCGTAGAGCCGTCGGGCCTCTTCGGCGAACCAGGGGATGAAACTCGCGGCGTAGCGAATCTCGCCACGCGCCTCGGCCAACGGCTTGCCCTGTTCTTCGCAAAGGATCAATGCCAGGTCTTCCTGATGCCGCAGGATCAGCTCATGCCAACGACGCAGGATCGCTGCACGTTCGTCCAGGCTGGACTGACGCCAGGCCTCGAAGGCGCGCTCGGCTGCTTCCAGCGCGCTGCTGATCTGCTCTCGATCGAGCATCGGCACATGACCGATTTCGGCCTGGTTGGCCGGGTTTTGCACGGCGATGCTGGCACCGTCGCGACTGTGGACCCACTGACCGTCCACGTAGCAGAGCGATTTGAACAGCAGCGGATGTTCGAGTGACATGGCGGTGTCTCCAAGCCGATTGGCATGGGAGACATGCTAGGAAAGGGCGGCTTGGGTTCTTTTCCGTAGCGGCCCGAGTGGACCGGTGGATCTTTTCGTTTGCCGGGGTCGAAACGAGAAAAAATGCTGCCGATCAGCCTGAAGCGAAGGGCACCCGATGACGGGTCAGCCCGACGCTCCCAGGCAACGCTCAACGTGACGCGGCGGCGGTCGGCTGGCCCGGCAGCAGGCGCACGATGGCGTTCAACAGCATGCCGTAGAGCGGCACGAACAGCGCCAGGCTGACGGCCAGTTTTATCACGTAGTCGACACTGGCGATCTCCACCCAGTTGGCCGCCATGAAGGGATCGTCGCTGTGCCAGAAGGCGACTGAGAAAAACAGGAAAGTGTCCAGCAGGTTACCGAACACGGTGGAGGCACTGGGCGCGATCCACCACTGGCGCAGCCGTCGCAGACGGTCGAATACCTGGATGTCCAGCACCTGGCCGAGCGCGTAGGCCAGAAAGCTGGCGACCGCGATACGGAACACGAACAGGTTGAACTCGCCGAGCGCGGCCAGGCCGCTGAATGCGCCCTGGTGGAAGAGCACCGAGACGACGTAGGAGGCCACCAGTGCAGGGAGCATGACCCGCGCGATGACGCGTCGTGCCGGGCCTTTGCCGAGCAGGCGCACCGTCAGGTCGGTGGCCAGGAAGATAAACGGGAAGCTGAACGCGCCCCAGGTGGTGTGCCAGCCGAACAGGGTGATCGGCAGTTGCACCAGATAATTGCTGGCGATGATGATCAGTATGTGAAACGCGATCAGGCCGCCCAGGGTGATCCGGCGGACCGATGAAGGGATTTGCAGCATGACATGTCCTTTTTGAACGTGATGGGGTGAGGGAACCCATTTGCCGGCAACGTGGCCGAGGCGGCGCGCATTCTAGTGCCATTTCGGCTGCGGAGATAGTCACGCCGGTCAGGACTGCGCCGTCCGCAGCGCCTGTGCTTGCTCGTCGAACGCCGTGGGCGCATTGCCCTGGTCGAGTTTGATGTCTTTGGTGACGATGTAGGTGTAGTAGCGCTCGATCCCCAGGTCATCTGTCAGCAGCATGTCGATGAAGCGCTGGTAGTGGTCGATGTCGCGCGCTCGAATCATGGCGATGTAGTCGATGCCGCCGCCGGTGGCGTAGCAGAACGCGACCTCCGGTGCCGCGGCCAGTCGTTGCTCGAAGCGTCGCATGTCCTGCGCGGTGTGCCGCGCCAGGCTGATTTCCACCAGTACCTGCTGGGTGCGGAACAACGCGCCCCAGTCGATCAGTGCGCGATAACCGCGCACCAGTCCGGCGGCCTCGAGCTTGCGCACGCGCTCCCAGGCAGGGGTTACCGACAGGTTGATGGCCTCGGCCAGCGCCGATTTGGTGATCCGCCCGTCTTCGGACAGGATGCGCAAAATCTTCAGGTCATAGCGGTCGAGCTTGTGCATGGTTACTCCCCAGAAAGAGCGCCCGGCGCGCCAATGATCGTCTGCCCGGCCGAGTCTCCATTCGCTGCAAACCCAGGCTCCATGCTCACAGCACCACCTGCGCGATCACGGCCAGCGTGTCACCGCTTTGTACCCGTCCGGGAAAATGCCGCGCGCTGATCAGACCGCCACGCGGAGCCCGGTACTCGACCGGCGCTACACCGGTGCGGCGCGCATCGTGGACCCGCGCCACCCGCTCGCCGCGCTGCACGGTCTCACCCAGGTCCTTGCACATTTCAAGCAGGCCATCGCTTTCGCTGCAGAGGTAGCAATCCTCATCCGGCATGTCGAGCATGACCGATTCGGATGGCTCGGCTTCCCCGTCAAGCAAGTCGAAATGGATCAACAGGTTGCGCACGCCACGCTCGGCGATGGCGAGGCTACGGGCACTGACGGAGCCGCCGCCGCCCAGTTCGGTGGTGACGAAAATCTTGCCCAGTGCCTCGGCCGCGGTGTCGTACATGCCCAACGCGTCCTGCTCCAGCATGCGCATGCAGTAGGGCGCCGCGAAGGCGCGCATAGCCGCTTCGCAGCGTGCCTGCTGGACCTTGTCCGCCAGGACATGACAGGCGGCGAACGGCAGGAAGTCGAGGGTCTTGCCACCGGAGTGGATATCGAGCACCAGGTCGGCCAACGGCAGCAGATGACGCTGGAAATAGTCGGCGATCTTCTCAGTCACGCTGCCGTCGGGGCGCCCGGGAAAGCTGCGGTTGAGGTTGCCACGATCGATCGGCGAGGTGCGTGTGCCGGCCCATACGGCCGGCGCGTTCATGAACGGGATGATGATCACCCGACCGCGCAGGCGCGCCGGATCGAGGCCGCGCGCCAGCTTGCTCAGTGCCAGCGGTCCCTCGTACTCATCGCCGTGGTTGCCGCCGCTGAACAGCGCGGTGGGCCCGGCGCCGTTCTTCACTACGCTGATCGGAATCATCAGCGCGCCCCAGGCCGAATCATCGCGCGAGTAGGGCAGTCGCAGATAACCGTGCTGGACACCGTCGCGCTCGAAGTCGACGGTGGGGCTGATCGGGTTGCGCAAGGGTGTTTCGCTCATGGCTCAGTCCTTGACGTAGAGTTTGCGTGGCAGGTCGCAGAAGGTTTGCATCCCGGTCTCGGTGATCAGGATGCTCTCGGTGATCTCCAGGCCCCAATCGTCCATCCACAGTCCGGGTATGAAATGGAAGGTCATACCCGGTTCGAGCACGCTTTCATCGCTTGGGCGCAGGCTCATGGTCCGCTCACCCCAGTCGGGAGGGTAGCTGATGCCGATCGGGTAGCCGCAGCGGCTGTCTTTCTGGATATCGAACTTGTCCAGCACCCGAAGGAACGCCCGGGCGATGTCCCCCGTGGTATTGCCCGGACGCGCCACCGCGAGGCCAGCGGAAATGCCCTCTACCACGGCTTGCTCGGCCTCCAGAAAATGCGGCGGCGGCTTGCCCAGGTAGATAGTTCGTGACAGCGGGCAGTGGTAGCGTTTGTAGCACCCCGCGATTTCGAAGAAGGTGCCCGAACCCAGCCGAAACGGGCTGTCGTTCCAGGTCAGATGCGGCGCGCTGGCATCGGCGCCGGTCGGTAGCAACGGCACGATTGCCGGGTAGTCGCCGCCATGGCCGTCAACCCCGAGAATACCGGCACGGTAGATGTCGGCGACCAGTTCGTTCTTGCGCAGGCCCGGCTCGATGCGCTCGTAGATCGCCTCGTGCATGCGCTGGACGATGCGCGCTGCGACGCGCATGTACTCGATTTCCTGAGGTGACTTCACCGCCCGCCGCCAGTTGACCAGCGCGGTGGCATCGATAAAGCGCGTGCGCGGCAGGTGCTCCTGCAACGAGCGGAAGGCCGCTGCACTGAAGTAGTAGTTATCCATCTCCACGCCGATGGCCAGGCGGTCCCAGCCGCGCGCAGGGATGACCTCGCATGCAAGGTAGTCCATCGGATGACGTACGCTCGATTGCACGTAGTGATCCGGGTAGCCAACGATGTCGTCGTCTCCCATGAACACCGTGCGACGCGCGCCGTTGGCGTCCTGATCGCGACCAAACCAGAGCGGATCGCCCTCCAGCGCCAGCAACACACACTGGTGCACGTAGAACGACCAGCCGTCATAGCCGGTCAACCAGGCCATGTTGGACGGGTCGGTGACGATCAGCAGCTCGATACCGCGATCAGCCATGGCCTGCCGAACCCTGGCGATTCGCAACGCATATTCCTCCCGGCTGAAGGGGAGATTGACGACGATTTCGGACATCTTCATTGCCCTCGTGGATGGACCGCTCTTGCTCTGCAGGGGCGAGCTGGCTCGCGAAGCCGCGACGAATGGCGGTGCGAACAGGCTCGCGTCTGCAGATCAGGGGTTGAAGATGAAACCCCTGCCCGCTGCGCGAGCCCGGTCGAAGGCGAAGCTGGCGATGGCAGTGTCCTGCGCGCCGGTGCCGGTCAGGTCGCAGAGGGTGACCTGACCGGCCGAGGTGCGGCCGGGATGATGGCCGGCGATCACCTGCCCAAGTTCGGTCAGCGACGACGAATCGCTGTCCACCAGGCCCGCCGTGATCGCGTGGTGCAATTCACCGAGCACCCGGGTCTGGCTCAGACGGTCGGCGACGTATAGATCGCAGGCGACCAGAGCGGCCGCGGAGATTTCGTTCTTGTGTTCGGCATCGGAGCCCATGGCTGTGATGTGCAGGCCCGGTTGCAGATGACGCGGCTGTATCAAGGGCGTGCGGCTGGGTGTGGTGGTAATCGCGATATCGACACCATCCATCGCGGCATCGAGGCTGTCGGCGACTCGCGCATGGAGTCCTTCAAGCTCGTCGGCAAAAGCGGCCGCCTTGGCTGGATCTCGCGCCCAGATACGCACCTCGTGAATGTCGCGCACCAGCCGCAAGGCTGCCAATTGCAAGCGCGCCTGCTCGCCAGCCCCGATGATCGCCACGCGGCTGGCGTTTGGACGACTTAGCCACTTTGCTGCCACCGCACCGGCGGCAGCGGTACGCACGGCGGTCAGGAAGCCGTTGTCCAGCAACAACGCGTCGAGCAGTCCGGTGCGCGCCGAGAACAGCATCATCAGCCCATTGAGGCTGGGCAGCCCGAGCGCCGGATTGTCGAAGAATCCGGGGCTGACCTTGATGGCGAAACGCGGCAGGCCCGGCAGATAGGCCGTCTTCACGTCGACCTCACCGTTGTGCTCGGGAATGTCCAGACGCATGATCGGCGGCATCGCCACCGCCTCGGTGGCAAGCAGGCGGAACGCATCTTCGACCGCGTCGAGGCTGGCCGGATCGAGGGCCAGGCAGGCGCGGAGATCGGTTTCGCTGAGCAGCAGAGTCTCGGCCATGTTGATCTCCATCGGGAATACACCGGACGCACCGGTAGCAAGGTTGATGAGGGTGGAGTGGGCTTATTCGTTTGCGCCGTTGAGCACGCGCAGGTGCTGACCGGTATCCACATTGCGGCCGCTGATCACGACGACCACCGAACCACGAGGCTCGATCACGCGTTCGAGCAGGGCGGCGATGCCTACCGCGGCAGCGCCTTCGAGCACCAGCCGTTCCTGGTGATAGGCATGACGGATGCCGACGGCGATGGCCGGCTCATCGAGCAGGTGGAGGTGATCGGCCAGCTCACGGACGAGACCGAAGGTGTGGCGATTGCCCAGCCCGATGCCGCCGCCGAGTGAATCGGCCAGGCTCGGGCATTCCTCAACCTCGACCGGATGGCCAGCATCGAGGCTCGCATGCATCGCCGCACCACGGCGCATGCTGATGCCATGCACGCGGATATCCGGGCGCTGGCGCTTGAGGCCCAGGGCGACACCCGCCAACAGCCCACCTCCGGAGAGCGGCACCAGCACCTCGGCGACGTCCGGGCATTGTTCAAGGATTTCCAGACCCAGCGTGCCTTGGCCAGCGATGATATGCGGATGATCGAAGGCGGGAATGAAGGTGGCGCCCTGTTCCCGCTCGATGCGTTCGGCCTCGACCTGAGCATCGTCCTGGCTATGGCCAACGATCACCACCTCGGCGCCCAACTCGCGGATCGCCTGTACTTTGTTCTCCGGAACCAATTGCGACAGGCAGACAATCGCCCTGACGCCCTGCTGCGCCGCAGCAAAGGCGAGCGCGCGGCCATGGTTGCCGGTAGAGGCTGTCACCACACCGAGTCGTTTCTGCGCCGCCGGCAGTCTCGCAACCGCATGGCTCGCCCCTCGCAGCTTGAAGCTGCCGGTTGTCTGCTGTGACTCCAGCTTCAGCCATACCGGCACGCCCGTCAGCCGACTGAGCGTGGCCGAACGCTCAAGGGGGGTTTCCCGAACGAGACCGCGTATGCGCTCGCGAGCGTCGAGGAGCTGGTCGAAAAGGATCGGCTGCATGGCGAACATTCCGCTGGTGAATGTCGCCGAGTGTAGGAGCGGCCATTTCGCCAGCTCAATGTACTAGGACTCTTTATTTTCGCCCTGTAATTGTGCCGCCCCAAAGGGCCGATGCGCCCTGTTTTAGCACCTCTGGAGACTCTGTATGAGGCGCCCTGGTACCGTGCGCTCGCTTTCAGCGCGCGCCGCGAAATTCATGAATCTCGGGGAACTGTTCGAAGACTTCGCGGATGCTGCAGAGCCCCTCACGCAGGCGTTCGTCGTCGCACTCTGCACCGATGCATAGACGCATCGCCCGTGGGCGACGGCTACCCGGTGGCAAAAAAGGATCGGGCAGGGTCAAGGCTATTTCGCGCCGCCGCAGCTCGTGCTGCAGCGCATCCAGTTCCCAATGTTCGGGCACGTTGAGCCAGGCGCTGAGGGAAGCGGGGTGGCTGCCGCGCAGGTAATCGCCCAGTTCGGCAGTCACCGCGGCCTGACGGGAGGCGATCAGCTCGCGTTGCAGGTGCACCAGTTCGTTGGCCTGCCCCCGTTCGATCCAGCGGGTGGCAATTTCGCCCAGCAAGGGTGCGGCCATCCAGCTGTTTACCCGCAGAATGCTTTCGGTGCGCAACGCCAGCCGCCGCGGCATGGCGAGATAGCCGATGCGCAGGCCGGTGAGTACCGACTTGGTCAGGCTGGTGCAGTAGAACGACAACTCCGGCAGGTAATGGCTGATCGGCAAGGCTTCGCGATGCTCGCCGAGCAGCGGGCCGTACACGTCGTCCTCGATCACATAGACGCCGTAGCGGCGGGCGATCTCAGCGATTTCGCGGCGACGCATGTCCGGCATTATGGTGCTGGTGGGGTTATTCAGATTCGGCGTACAGACCAGCGCGGTGACCCGCTCGTTGCCGCACAGGTCCTCGAAATGTTCCGGATCGAGACCATGGCGGTCGGTCTCCACGCCTTGCAGGGTGAAGCCGAGCACCTGGGCGGTGCCGATTACACCGTGGTCGGTACAGTTTTCGCAGAGGACCAGATCGTCGGGCCCGGCCAGTGAGGCGAGGGCGAGGAAAATTGCGTGGGAGGTTCCATTGGTGAGCAGCAGATCCTGTAGCTCCACTGTCAGCCCCAGCCCGGCGAGCCATTGCACGCCGACTTCGCGGTGATGCTCGAAACCGGCGATCGGCCGGCAGGCGTGGATCCACGGCTGCTCATGCTCGGCCGCCAGTTCCTCGCAGGTCTGCCGCCAGAAACGGTCATGGGTCTCGGTACGCACGATGCGCGCCGTGGAGAAGTCGAGCAGCGAATTCTCGCCGCGATCGAGCATCGAACTGGCGACACGTTCACTGATGCGCCGGCTGACGAAGCTGCCGCGCCCGACCTCGCAACGCACCCAGCCCTGACGCTCCAACTCCTTGTAGGCGTTGGTCACCGTTTGCACGCTGATGTCGAGTTGCTCGGCGAGCAAGCGCTGCGGCGGCAGGCGCTGCCCGTCCTGCAGATTGCCCTGTTCGATGTCGGTTGCAATGGCGGTAACCAGCAGCTTGTATTTGGACGCGCCACTACGGGCAGCGAGCAAGGCCTGTTTCCAGTTGCGCATGACGTTCCACCTTCAGTCGAGCCGACAGGATCGACTGAAGCGCAGTGTCATGCAATTGTCCTAGTGCAATCCCAGGGAGAAAACTCGTTTTGTTATGCTCCAGCGGCGAAACGCGGCGCACCTCTCACCCAAGAAGAAGTCCAAAGCCGCGCTGAGGCAGGAAACGCCCTGTCCTGATGCTCTTGAAACTGCCCTCCTAAATAGCAGCTCCGGCTGCGAACCATAAAAGCACAGGAGAATTCATGATGAATCGCGCAAACCCCTTCCGATTAGGCAAGCTTCTGCTGGCCTGCGCCGTCACCTCCAGCCTTTCGCTCTCGACTCTCGCCCAGGCCGACACCCTTGATGAGATCAAGCAAAGCAACAGCGTGCGCATTGGCTACGCCAACGAAACCCCTTTTGCCTATACCGCTACCGACGGCAGCGTGACCGGTGAATCCCCCGAAATCGTCGAAAAAATCTTCCAGCGCATGGGTATCGAAACCATCAAGCCCGTCCTTACCGAGTGGGGCTCGCTGATTCCGGGTCTGCGCGCCGGCCGTTTCGACCTGATCGCGGCCGGCATGTACATCACGCCAGAACGTTGCAAGCAGGTCATTTTTACCGACCCGCAATACCAGTTGCCTGACACCCTGCTGGTGAAGGCAGGTAATCCGAAGGACCTGCACAGCTACGAAGACATCGCCAAGAGCGGCGCCAAGCTGGCGATCATGTCCGGTACAGTCAACCTCGCCTATGCACGAGATGGCGGTATCAGCGATGACCAGATACTCCAGGTCCCGGATACCACCGCGCAGCTGCAGGCAGTGCGCAGCGGGCGTGCCGACGCAGCAGTCGGCACCCAGTTGACCATGAAAGGCCTGGCCGAGAAGGGCGGCGATTCGCTCGAGGCGATCAGCGAATTCAAGGACGATCCGGCGCATACCGGCTACGGCGCGCTGGCGTTCCGACCCGAAGACACCGCCCTGCGCGATGCGGTCAACGCGGAGCTGAAACAGTGGCTGGGCAGTGAGGATCACCTCAAGACCGTCGCGCCGTTCGGTTTCGACGAGTCCAACATCACCGACAAGACCGCCGCGCAGCTCTGCGCCCAGTGATCCGCGTTCGGAGCGCCGTGCTGCGCGATGGCGCGGCGCTGTCCGTTCGCGTGGTTTCGTTCCCGAGATAGAGGTACCGAACCCATGGGAGAACTCCTTCCCCTGATGCTGCAAGGTGCCTGGGTAACGCTTCAGATCACCTTCTGGGCGTCGCTGCTGGCGATCATCTGTGCGGTACTCGGCGCCCTGGGCCGCTTGTCGCCGTTCGCTCCGCTGCGCTGGTTTTCGATCGCCTACATAGAAGTGTTCCGAGGCACCTCGCTGCTGGTGCAGCTGTTCTGGCTGTATTTCGTACTGCCCATGCCACCGTTCCACGTGGAACTGTCCGCATTCACCGTAGCGGTTTTCGGCCTCGGGCTTCATATCGGCGCCTATGGCGCGGAAGTCATGCGCGGCACCATCCGCTCGGTGGCACGCGGCCAGCACGAAGCCTGCGTGGCGCTGAACATGACGCCGCTGAAACGCTTCACCCGTATCATCCTGCCGCAAGCGCTGCTGGCTGCCATTCCGCCGGGAACCAACCTGCTGATCGAACTGCTGAAGAACACCTCGCTGGTTTCTCTGATCACCATTTCGGATCTGGCCTTCCGGGCGCGCCAGCTCGACCAGGCGACGTTCATGACCCTTGAAATCTTCGGTATGGCGCTGCTCATGTATTTTGTCATGGCCCAGGCGATCAACCTCGCCATGCGCCTGATCGAACGGCGTCTGAGCCGGGGCCGAATCAAGGGAGGCCTGGCATGAGCTTCTTCGATTGGCAATTTGCCCTGGATATCCTCCCGCAGTTGCTACAGGCCTCGTTGAAGACCATCGGCATCACCCTGGCCGGCTTCGCCATCGCCGTCGTGCTTGGCCTGCTGCTGGCGGTCGCGCGCCGGAGCCGGACGATGTGGATTTCGTGGCCTGCGACCGGCCTGATCGAATTCATCCGCAGCACGCCGCTACTGATCCAGGCCTACTTCCTCTTCTACGTATTCCCCAACTACGGCATCAATCTCAGTGCCCTGCAGGCCGGAATCATCGCCATTGCGGTGCACTACGCGTGCTATACCGCCGAGGTCTACCGGGCAGGACTCGACGCCGTCCCGCGCGGGCAGTGGGAAGCGGTGACCGCCCTGAACATGACGCCACTGACCGCTTACCGCGATGTAATTCTGCCGCAGGCGCTGCGCCCGATCCTGCCGGCGCTCGGCAATTATCTGGTGGCGATGCTGAAGGATACGCCGGTGCTTTCGGCAATCACCGTGGTCGAAATCATGCAGCAGGCCAAGAACATTGGCTCCGAAAGCTTCCGTTACCTGGAACCGATCACGATGGTCGGGTTGTTCTTCCTGTTGCTCAGCCTGGCGCTGGCCTGGTGCGTTCGCCGTCTTGAAAATCACTTGGAGGTTGCCCGATGAACACCTCACCGCAACTCGACACCCCGACTCACAGCGGCAACGGCATGGCCGAACCCCTGGTGCGCTTCGATCAGGTAACCAAGCGCTACGGCAGCCTGACCGTGCTCGATCATCTGGATCTGGAAATCGCCAACGGTGAGAAGGTCGCGATCATCGGTCCAAGCGGCTCGGGCAAATCGACGCTGCTGCGCGCGTTGATGACGCTGGAGACCATTGACGAGGGTGTCATCGAAGTCGACGGAGAGCCGTTGACCCACATGCCCGCGTCCGACGGGCACCTGGTTCCGGCCAGTGGCCGTTATCAGCGCCACGTTCGCGGCAAGGTCGGCATGGTATTCCAGAGCTTCAACCTGTTCCCTCACATGGATGCTCGGCAGAACGTGATGGAAGCGCCGGTGCAGGTGCTGGGGCTGTCCAAGCGCGAAGCGCGCGAGCGTGCCGACGAGTTGCTGGCCATGGTCGGGCTTGAAGACAAGCTCGAGCATTATCCGGCGCAGCTCTCCGGTGGCCAGCAACAACGGGTCGCCATCGCACGAGCCATGGCGATGCGCCCGAGGGTGATGCTGTTTGACGAAGTGACCTCGGCACTGGACCCCGAACTCTGTGGCGAAGTACTCAATGTTATCCGGCAACTGGGCGAAGAGCACAACCTGACCATGTTGATGGTCACGCACCAGATGGGATTCGCCCGCGAATTCGCAGACCGCGTATGCTTTTTTAATGCAGGCCGTATCCACGAACAGGGCACGCCCGAAGAACTGTTCGGCAACCCTCGCGAGGCGCGCACACGGGAATTCCTCAGTGCGGTAACCCAGGCGAGCTAGGCCGCAGCACGCCGCGACGGGTACGATCAGGGCGTGCGTGCGATGGGCTGTAAAGGGGAACTCGATGCTCGAATCGCTGGAAAAGATGCTCGCCAAGGGCATGGACAATCCAATGCTGCGCTTTGGCCTCGGCAAGGGTTATCTGGACGCCGGCGACGCGCCTCGGGCCGCCTTGCACCTGCAGCGCTGCGTCGAACAGGACCCCAGGTATTCCGCCGCATGGAAGCTGCTCGGCAAGGCGCTGCAGGCCAACGGCGATGTAGCGGGGGCGAAACAGGCGTGGCAGCAGGGCCTGGTCGCGGCGCAGTCGCACGGCGACAAGCAGGCCGAGAAGGAAATGACGGTATTCCTGCGCAAGCTCGACAAGCAGAGTGGCGTCTAGCGTTCCGGGGTATGCACGAAGCGGTTACGGTTGTTCAGGAGCCCTGAACGAAACGCAAGCCGACGCCTTCGCCGTCGACGCGCATGACTTCCATCTCCAGCACGGGCGCCGGGATAGGCAAATCCTGGACCTGACCGCTGACGATCATCCCGAGCCGGAGTTCGGTCAGTTGCGGATGCCTGACGTAGACGCCGCCGTCCGACAGATCACGCGTATGGGCGAACACCTCGCCAAAGGACTCATGCGTGATGCGTATCCGGCACTTCATGGGCGCGCGTGGATGCTGGCGCTGGTTTTCCATCTGACGTTCTCGTTGTTTTCGTTAGCAGTGTGGGTCAGTACCAGCGGCGTTCGCCTGCCGGGCGTTTCTTGAAGCGTTTCATGGTCCACATGTACTGGCTCGGCCAGGTGCGGACATAACGTTCGACGACGCCGCTCATGGCCGCGACGGCCGCTTCGATGTCTTCGTCGTACATCGCTGGCGGCGCCGCTTCGAGCACCACTTTGTAGCCCGAACCGTCCTCCAGGCGCAACGCGTGTAGGAAGACCCCGACCGCCTTGCCACCGGTGAGCATGCCAGGCACGAACTTGCTGGTCAGCGCCTGGGTGCCGAGAAACGGTACGAAGACGCCCGAACCCTCACTGGGCTCCGGATCGGCCGGGATACCCACGGCGCCGCCTTTGCGAACCTCCTTGATGACGCTGATGATGCCTTCACGGGTGGAGGGCGCCACTTTGTTGCCCAGCTGTACGCGCTGGCGCTGCAGGAGGTCATCTACGGCCTTGAGCTTCGGCGGGCGATAGAAAATGATGGGTTTGCACTGGGCGCAGTAGAAGTGATTGAGCACCTCCCAGTTACCGATATGGCTGGTGATGCCCACGACACCCTTGCCGGAGGCCAGGGCCTGTTCCAGCACGTCGAGCCCTTCGACCTCTTTGACCAGCCGCAACGTCTTGTCAGCCGGCCAGATCCATGCGCAGGCGCTCTCGGTGAACGTCTTGCCGATCTGCTGCAGGCTTTGCCCCAGAAGGCGTTCCTGCCCAGCGGCATCGAGTTCGGGAAAGCACTTGGCCAGATTGATCCGGGCGACCTCACGCGAACGATTGGGCAGTTTCCACATCAACCAGCCGATGAAGCTACCCAAGCGTTGTACCGCGCCCCATGGCAGCCGCGCGAACAGGCGCAGGAAGCCGACCAATAGCGCTCCTTTGAACTTGTCCAAGGATCTCTCCCGAAAAACCAAAGGCGCTAGTGTAACTGCTCCGGCGCTGCGCTACCCGCCAAGCCCGCCTGCGCGCGATGAACCGAGCGATGCGTCGCGCAGCACCGCGTAGCGGTCGCAATCGGTGGTGTGGTCCATGACCATGCCACAGGCCTGCATGTAGGCGTAACAGATGGTCGGGCCCACGAAGCTGAAGCCCGCCTTCTTCAGCGCGCGGCTCATGGCCTCGGCTTCGGCGGTGACGGCCGGGACCTGTCTGATCGAGTCGAAGTGGTTGACCTTGGGTTGGCCACCGACGAACGACCACAGCCAGCCAGCCGGGTCGTCCAGTTCGAGCCACAGCTGTGCGTTGCGCCGTGCCGCTTCGAGTTTGCGGCGGTTGCGGATGATCCCCGCGTCGAGCATGCAGGCATCGATCTGCGCATCGGTCATCCGAGCCAGACGCTGTGGGTCGAAACCGAACAGCACCTGGCGATAACGCTCGCGCTTGCGCAGAACGGTGATCCACGACAGGCCGGCCTGGAAGGCCTCGAGGATCAGAAATTCGAACAGGACCTGGGGGTCACGTGTCGGAACACCCCATTCGCCGTCGTGATAGGCGATATACAGCGGATCATCGGTGCACCAGGCGCAACGTGGCATTTTCTTATCCTTGAACAGGTCGCCGAGCGGGTAGCCTTTCGCATCGCAACGCCACCGGAAAGGCAAGCGCCACCACGGGCCGGAGCCGTTATCGGGTATACTCCGAGGCTTTCTGTCGAAGCCAGCACAGGTGAAATTTTGACTCAGCCTACGCCTGCCGTGCGCACCTTCCAAGACCTGATCCTCGCCCTGCAAAGTTACTGGGCGGAGCAGGGTTGCGTCATCCTGCAACCCTACGACATGGAGATGGGTGCCGGTACCTTTCACACCGCCACGTTTCTGCGCGCCGTGGGGCCAGAGACCTGGAACGCGGCCTACGTCCAGCCTTCACGCCGTCCGGCCGACGGCCGTTACGGCGAAAACCCGAACCGTCTGCAGCACTACTACCAGTTTCAGGTCGTGCTCAAACCCAATCCCGACAACATTCAGGACCTGTACCTGGGCTCCTTGCGCCACATCGGCGTGGACACCTCGGTGCACGATGTCCGCTTTGTCGAGGACAACTGGGAATCGCCGACACTGGGCGCCTGGGGACTTGGCTGGGAAGTCTGGCTGAACGGCATGGAAGTGACCCAGTTCACCTACTTCCAACAAGTCGGTGGCATCGAGTGCTACCCGGTGACCGGCGAGATCACCTATGGCCTGGAGCGCCTGGCGATGTACCTGCAGGGCGTCGATTCGGTCTACGACCTGATCTGGACCGATGGCCCGTTTGGCACCGTCACCTACGGCGACGTGTTCCACCAGAATGAAGTGGAACAATCGACCTACAATTTCGAACACGCGAATGTCGACAAGCTGTTCGAACTCTTCGATTTCTACGAGTCGGAAGCCAACCGGCTGATCGAGCTGGAGCTGCCATTGCCCACCTATGAAATGGTGTTGAAGGCCTCGCATACCTTCAACCTGCTGGACGCGCGCCGGGCCATCTCGGTGACGGCGCGCCAGCAATACATTCTCCGTGTGCGTGCCCTGGCGCGAGCGGTGGCGCAAAGCTATCTGCAGGCACGTGCCAAGCTCGGCTTCCCGATGGCCACTGCGGATCTGCGTGACGAAGTATTGGCCAAGCTGGAGGCTGCGCAATGAGTGCACTGGATTTCCTTGTCGAACTGGGCACCGAAGAGCTGCCGCCCAAAGCCTTGGGCAAGCTGTCCGACGCTTTTCGTTCCGGTATCGAGAAAGGCTTGAAAGAGGCCGGCCTGCGGCACGGTCGGGTGCAGGCGTTCGCGGCGCCGCGGCGTCTTGCGGTACTGATCGAACAACTCGACAGTGAGCAGCCCGACCGCAGCATCAACCTCGACGGGCCGCCTATGCAGGCCGCGTTCGACGCCGACGGCGAACCGACCCAGGCCGCCCTGGGTTTCGCTCGGAAATGCGGTGTGGACCTCGCTGAAATCGATCGCAGCGGGCCGAAACTGCGCTACAGCCGCTCGATACCCGGCCAACCGACCGCCGAGCTGCTGCCCGGCATCGTTGAAACGTCGCTGAACGATCTTCCGATTCCCAAGCGCATGCGCTGGGCCGCGCGCAAGGAAGAATTCGTCCGGCCAACCCAGTGGTTGGTGATGCTGTTGGGCGACCAGGTCATTGATTGCACGATCCTTACCCAGCGCGCTGGCCGCGAATCCCGGGGTCATCGTTTCCATAGCCCCGGCCCGGTTCGCATTTCCAGACCGACGAGCTATCTGGAAGACCTGCGCGGTGCCCGCGTGATCGCTGATTTCGCCGAGCGTCGCGAACTGATCGCCAAGCGCGTCGAGCAACTGGCAGGCGAGCAGAACGGAAGCGCCATCGTACCGCCGGCGCTTCTGGATGAAGTCACCGCGCTGGTCGAATGGCCAGTGCCGCTGGTCTGCTCCTTCGAGGAACGCTTCCTCGAAGTCCCGCAGGAAGCGCTGATCACCACGATGCAGGACAACCAGAAATATTTCTGCCTGCTCGATGCCAACGGCAAGCTGCTTCCACGTTTCATCACCGTGGCCAACATCGAATCCAGGGACCCGGCGCAGATCGTCGCGGGTAACGAAAAGGTCGTGCGTCCGCGCCTGACCGATGCCGAATTCTTCTTCAAGCAGGACAAGAAGCAGGCGCTGGATTCGTTCAACGAGCGGCTGAAGAACGTGGTCTTCCAGGCGCAGTTGGGCACCGTGTACGACAAGGCGGTACGGGTTTCCAGGCTCGCGGCGTTCATTGCCGAGCGCACCGAAGGCAACCCACAGTGGGCCGCCCGAGCGGGGCTGCTGAGCAAATGCGACCTGGCGACCGAGATGGTCGGCGAGTTCCCGGAAATGCAAGGCATCGCTGGTTATTACTACGCCCTGAACGATGGCGAACCCAACGATGTTGCGCTGGCGTTGAACGAGCAGTACATGCCTCGGGGAGCGGGGGCCGAACTACCGGCCACCCAGACGGGCGCTGTTCTGGCCGTGGCTGACAAGCTCGATACCCTGGTTGGCATCTTCGGCATCGGTATGCTGCCCACGGGCAGTAAGGATCCCTACGCGTTGCGCCGTGCAGCCTTGGGGATTCTGCGCATCCTGATCGAAAAGCAGCTCGACCTCGATCTGGTCGAGGCCGTGCGCTTTTCCATCGGCCAGTTCGGCAACCAGATCAAGGCCGAGGGCTTGGCCGATCAGGTGCTGGACTTCATCTTCGATCGCCTGCGGGCGCGCTACGAAGACGAGGGCGTCGAAGTCGCCTGCTACCTGTCGGTGCGCGCCGTGAAGCCCGGTTCCGCACTGGACTTCGATCAGCGGGTACAGGCTGTCCAGGCGTTCCGCAATCTGCCTGAAGCGGGAGCCCTGGCGGCTGCGAACAAGCGTGTCTCGAACCTGTTGAACACGTTCGAAGCGAAGCTGCCGGACACTGTCGAACCTCGTTATTTCGACAACGCCACCGAATTTTCGCTGTACTCCGCGCTTCAGCAAGCCGAACAGGCCGTACAGCCATTGGCCGCTGCGCGTCAGTATCGTGAAACGCTCGAACGCCTGGCGCACCTGCGCGGGCCCGTGGATGCGTTCTTCGAAGCGGTACTGGTCAATGCCGAAGATGCTTCGGTACGGGCCAACCGCTATGCCTTGCTAGCCCGGTTGAGGGGGTTGTTCCTTGGCGTTGCCGATATTTCCACACTTGGCTAAGCCGGTGAAACTGATAGTCCTCGACCGCGACGGTGTCATCAACGAGGACTCCGATGCGTACGTGAAGACGCTGGACGAATGGATTCCAATCCCAGGTTCACTGGAGGCCATAGCGCGCTTATGCAAGGCCGGATGGACGGTGGCAGTGGCCACCAACCAGTCCGGGCTGGCGCGTGGCCTGTTCGACGCGACCACGCTCGGCGACATGCATTTCAAGATGCAACAGAGGGTCATGGAGCTGGGCGGTCGAATCGACCTCATCGTGCATTGCCCGCACGGTCCAGACGAGGGCTGCGATTGCCGCAAGCCGCTGCCTGGCCTGTTCCACCAGATCGCCGAGCATTTCCACTTGCAGGACCTGAAAGGGGTGCCGGTAGTCGGGGATAGCCATCGGGATCTGCATGCGGGAATGCGCCTCGGGGGCGTGCCTTATCTGGTTCGCACCGGAAAGGGAATGAAAACGCAGGAAGGAACCCTACCCCCCGGCACGCAGGTCTTCGACGACCTGGCGGCGGTGGTCGACCACTTATTGAGAGCCGAACGATGAGCGTATTGCTGCCGGTACGCATCACGCTGTTCTATCTGCTGCTGGCATTCACCGCATTCGTGTGGTGTCTGGTCAGCCTGATCGTCGCGCCATTCATGTCGTTCCGTACGCGCTATCGATTCGTGGTCCAGACCTGGTGCCGCAGCGCGGTATGGCTGGCCAGGACCATCGTCGGCTTGCGTTACGAAGTGAGTGGCCAGGAGAACATTCCAGACAAGCCCTGCGTGATACTTTCCAAGCACCAGAGCACGTGGGAGACATTCTTCCTTTCGGCGTACTTTGAACCCTTGAGCCAGGTGCTCAAGCGCGAGCTGCTGCATGTGCCCTTCTTCGGTTGGGCGATCATGCTGCTGAAGCCCATCGCCATCGATCGCGATAACCCCAAGGCAGCATTGCGGCAGGTCGCCAAGCAGGGTCACGAGCGGCTGGAGCAGGGCGCCTGGGTACTGATTTTCCCCGAAGGCACGCGTGTGCCGGTTGGCCAGGCAGGGAAGTTTTCCCGCAGTGGGGCGGCGCTGGCGGTCAACGCGAACTTGCCGGTGTTGCCTATCGCGCACAATGCCGGGACGTTCTGGCCGAAGTCGGGCTGGGGCAAGCGGCCCGGGACTATCCAGGTGGTTATCGGTCCGGCCATGCGTGCCGAAAGCGAAGGGCCGCGTGCAGTGGCTGAACTCAATCAGCGCGCCGAGGATTGGGTAAACGCGACGGTTCGACAGCTGGAGAACAACGCCTGATCGCAGCGGGGCAGGGCACCAGAACGAAAAGGGGGAGCAGACGCGAGTCTGCTCCCCCTTTTCGTTACCGTCAGGCTCAGTCGGCGACAGAGCTGCGGATCAGGTGGTCGAAGGCGCTCAGCGAGGCCTTGGCACCTTCGCCGACCGCGATGACGATCTGCTTGTACGGCACGGTGGTGACGTCGCCGGCGGCGAAGATGCCCGGCAGCGAGGTCTCGCCACGCGCATCGACGATGATCTCGCCGCGCGAGGTCAGCTCCACGGTGCCCTTCAGCCAGTCGGAGTTGGGCAGCAGGCCGATCTGCACGAAGATGCCTTCCAGCTCCAGGGTCTTGAATTCGCTGGAGTTGCGGTCCTTGTAGACCAGGCCGTTGACCTTCTGCCCGTCGCCGGTGACTTCACTGGTCAGCGCGCTGGTGATCACGGTGACGTTCGGCAGGCTGTAGAGTTTCTTCTGCAGCACCGCATCGGCACGCAGTTGGCTGTCGTATTCGAGCAGCGTCACCTGGGCGACGATACCGGCCAGGTCGATGGCCGCTTCCACGCCGGAGTTACCACCGCCAATCACCGCCACTCGCTTGCCCTTGAACAGCGGGCCGTCGCAGTGTGGGCAGTAGGCCACGCCGCGACCGCGGTATTCCTGCTCGCCCGGCACGTTCATTTCGCGCCAGCGGGCACCGGTCGCCAGGATCAGTGTCTTGGCTTTCAGAGAACCGCCGTTTTCCAGCTTGATTTCGTGCAGTCCGCCTTCGCTCGACGCCGGAACCAGCGCCGCCGCGCGTTGCAGGTTCATGATGTCGACGTCGTACTCGCGCACGTGGTTTTCCAGCGCACGGGCCAGTTTCGGGCCTTCGGTTTCAGTCACCGAGATGAAGTTCTCGATGGCCATGGTGTCCAGCACCTGCCCGCCGAAACGCTCGGCGGCGACACCGGTACGAATGCCTTTACGCGCCGCGTAGATCGCCGCTGCGGCGCCCGCCGGCCCACCACCGATTACCAGCACGTCGAAGGCATCCTTGGCGCTGAGCTTCTCGGCATCGCGCGCCGCGGCGCCGGTGTCGAGCTTGGCGAGGATTTCTTCCTCGCCCATGCGGCCCTGGCCGAACAGTTCGCCGTTGAGGTAGATGCTCGGCACCGACATGACCTGGCGCGCATTGACCTCATCCTGGAACAGCGCGCCGTCGATGGCGACGTGGCGGATGTTCGGGTTGAGCACGGCCATCAGGTTCAGCGCCTGGACCACGTCAGGGCAGTTCTGGCAGGACAGCGAGAAATAGGTTTCGAAGTTGTACTCGCCGTCGAGGTTCTTGATCTGCTCGATGACTTCCGGCGCGGTCTTCGAGGGATGCCCGCCGACCTGTAGCAGGGCGAGGACCAGCGAAGTGAATTCATGCCCCATCGGGATGCCGGCGAAACGCAGGCTGATGTCGCCACCGATGCGGTTGAGCGCGAACGACGGGCGACGTGCATCGTCACCATCGGTACGCAATGTGATCTTGTCGCTCAGGCTGGCGATGTCTTCCAGCAGGCCGAGCATTTCCTGGGATTTGGCGCCCTCACCGAGGGACGCAACGATCTCGAACGGCTGGGTGACCTTTTCCAGGTAGGACTTCAGTTGCGATTTCAGGTTGCTGTCGAGCATGTTGGATACCCCATTAGTCAGTAAGCCCCTTCAAGGAGCTGAAGCCGAAAGATTCGATGGGAAAAGCTTACGACGCACAGGGACATTTCGAAAATTGATTAAACATAGCGCCCGCATTGACCGAAGCTATCAGCCGCCATCTGATGTTCCACGTGGAACAAAAAACCCGGCCAAAGCCGGGTTTTGAGGTCAAGGTACGGTCAAATCAGAAATCGAGGTTGGATACCGCCAATGCATTGGACTCGATGAAATCGCGGCGGGGCTCCACCGCATCGCCCATCAGCGTGTTGAAAATCTGATCCGCTGCGATCGCATCCTCAATGGTGACCTTGAGCATGCGGCGAACCGCAGGATCCATCGTGGTTTCCCACAGCTGATCAGGGTTCATTTCGCCCAATCCCTTATAACGCTGCACGCTGTGGCGACGCGTTCCCTCGGTCATCAACCAGTCGAGCGCCTGCTTGAAGGTCGTCACCGGCTTCTTGCGTTCGCCCCGTTGAACATAAGCGCCTTCTTCCAGAAGGCTATTCAACTTGTCGCCCAGCACGGTTACCGTTTTGTAATCGTTACTGCCGAAGAAATCACGGTTGAAGGTGATGTAGCTGGCCAGCCCATGGGAAATGATCTCCACTTCCGGAAGCCAAAGATTGCGCTCCTTGTCTTCACGCAAGCTCGCCTTGTACGTCAGGCCAGAGCGCTCGACGCCTTTCAGCAACGCGGCGTAGGGTTCCAGCCAGGCCTGCATCGCAGCCTGATCGCCGAGCTGCTCGACGCTCACTCGCGGCAGGTAGATGAAATGCTCGGTCAATTCCTGTGGATACAGGCGGGACAACCGTTGCAGCGTCTTCATCACGGTACGGTAGTCATTGACCAGGCGCTCCAATGCTTCGCCTGACAGGCCGGGTGCGCCTTCATTCACATGCAGGCTGGCGTCCTCGAGCGCGGACTGAGTCAGGTACTCGTCCATGGCCTCGTCATCCTTGATGTACTGCTCCTGCTTGCCCCGCTTGACCTTATAGAGCGGCGGCTGGGCGATATACACATAACCGCGTTCGATCAACTCAGGAAGCTGCCGGAAGAAGAACGTCAACAGAAGCGTGCGGATGTGCGAACCGTCCACGTCGGCGTCGGTCATGATGATGATGTTGTGATAGCGCAGCTTGTCGATGTTGTATTCGTCGCGTCCTATCCCGCAGCCGAGCGCGGTAATCAGCGTGCCGACTTCCTGCGAAGAAATCATCTTGTCGAAGCGAGCCTTCTCGACGTTGAGAATCTTGCCCTTGAGCGGCAGGATCGCTTGCGTCCGGCGATTGCGTCCCTGCTTGGCAGACCCGCCTGCGGAGTCACCCTCCACGATGTAGAGTTCAGACAGGGCAGGGTCCTTTTCCTGGCAGTCGGCGAGCTTGCCGGGCAAACCCGCGATATCCAGCGCACCCTTTCGACGCGTCATCTCACGCGCCTTGCGTGCTGCCTCGCGCGCGCGGGCCGCGTCGATCATCTTTCCAACGACGGCTTTCGCCTCATTGGGATGCTCTAGCAGGAAATCCGCGAAATGCTTGCCCATCTCCTGTTCCACGGCCGTCTTGACTTCGGACGACACGAGCTTGTCCTTGGTCTGCGAGCTGAACTTGGGATCGGGCACCTTCACCGAAATGATGGCAGTCAGTCCTTCGCGGGCATCGTCGCCCGTGGTAGAAACCTTGTGTTTCTTCGCCAGGCCTTCCTGCTCGATGTAATTGTTCAGGTTGCGGGTCAACGCCGAACGAAAGCCAGCCAGATGCGTGCCTCCGTCGCGCTGCGGGATATTGTTGGTAAAGCAGAGCAGGTTCTCGTTGAAGCTGTCGTTCCACTGCAGCGCCACTTCGACACCCACGCCGTCGTCGCGTTGAACATTGAAGTGAAACACTTCGTTCACGGGCGTCTTGTTGGTGTTGAGGTAGGTCACGAACGCGCTGAGGCCGCCCTCGTACTTGAACAACTCTTCCTTCGCATTGCGCTCGTCGCGCAGCACGATACCCACACCAGAATTCAGGAAGGACAATTCACGCAAACGCTTGGCCAGGATATCCCAGCTGAAATGAATATTCTGGAACGTATCGGCAGAAGGCTTGAAATGGATCTCAGTACCGGAGTCCTCGGTTTCGCCGACAGCGGCCAACGGGGCCTGCGGCACGCCGTGACGGTAGGTTTGCTCCCAGACCTTTCCTTCACGACGGATTGTCAGTACCAGCTCCTCGGAAAGGGCATTGACCACCGACACACCCACGCCATGCAGGCCGCCGGAAACCTTGTAGGAATTGTCGTCGAACTTACCGCCGGCATGCAGCACGGTCATGATGACTTCGGCCGCCGATACGCCCTCTTCGTGAGTGTCCACCGGAATTCCGCGACCGTTGTCGCGAACGCTGATGGACTCGTCCACATGAATAGTGATGCTAATATCGCTGCAGTGGCCGGCCAGAGCCTCGTCGATCGAGTTATCCACCACTTCGAAGACCATGTGGTGCAGACCGGTACCATCGTCCGTGTCGCCGATATACATGCCGGGACGTTTACGTACTGCATCGAGGCCCTTCAACACCTTGATGCTGGACGAATCGTACGTGTGGTTTTCGCTCATGCCTTCACTCCCGAGGGGCCGTGGTCTGGGCTATCGCACCATGTTCCACGTGAAACATTGAGACCGGCGTATCGTCACGCCAGCCTTCTCGCAATACATTCGAATCGACACAGGTGATGAAAACCTGGCAATTCAGTTGTTCCAGCAACCGGCACAGCGCAAGCCGGTGCTGATCGTCCAGTTCGGACGGTAGGTCATCGACCAGATAGATACACTGGCCTCGCTTGGCCTCGCTGACCAGATGTCCCTGAGCGATGCGCAGCGCACATACAACAAGCTTCTGCTGACCGCGAGACAGCGTTTCCGCCGCGTTGTGGCTAGCGATCCGTAAGCGAAGATCAGCCCGTTGAGGCCCCGCCTGGGTATGGCCCATCAACCTGTCGCGCTCGATCGACGCCGCTAGCACATCCGCGAGGGAACGGTCCTTGTCCCAGCCGCGGTAATAGCTCAACTGAAAACCTTCGAGTTCCAGAAGCGCGGCCAGCGTGCGTTCGAACACGGGTTTCAACGCCTGGATATAGGCGCGCCGGTAGCTATCGATTTCGTCGCTCGCGGCACTCAGCTCACGGCTCCAGGCGGCCTGCGAAGCAGCGTCCAGTGTACCATGCCGCAGCCAGGAGTTTCGTTGCCGCAGCGCCTGCTGCAGCCGCTGCCAGGCCTGAAGAAAGCGAGGTTCCACGTGGAACACGCCCCAGTCGAGAAACTGCCTGCGAAGTTTGGGTGCACCTTCCAGCAAGCGGAAACTGTCCGGATTGATGAGCTGAAGCGGCAGGGCATCGGCCAATTCCGCAGCGCTGCGCACGCTCTGCCCATTGATGCGGATACGCACCTCGCCCCCCCGATCACGAGAGATTCCCAAGGCACTGGCCTGTTGATCGCCCAGCTCGACCTGGCCGAAGACGGTGCAACTGGTCTGTTCGTGGCTGATGACCGGGTTCAGGCGTGTGCTACGGAACGAGCGCGCCATCCCGAGAAGATGGATGGCTTCGAGAAAGCTCGTCTTTCCGCTGCCGTTGTCGCCGTGGAGGATATTGATCCGAGGGGAGGGGTGCAGCGTCACCGGCTGCAAATTGCGGATGCCGGTGACGGAGATGCGGCTAAGGGACATTCAGCAGGACATTACAGGCGCATCGGCATGACGACGTAAGCCGAGTCATCATTATCGAACTCTTGCACGAGCGCGCTGCTGTTCGCATCCGACAGGATCAACCGAACCTTGTCCGTGGTCATGACGCCCAGCACGTCGAGAAGATAGCTGACGTTGAATCCGATCTCGAGCGAACCGCCGTTGTAGTCGACGGCAACTTCTTCTTCCGCCTCTTCCTGCTCCGGGTTGTTCGCCTGGATTTTCAACAGCCCGCTTTCGAGTTGAAGGCGAATGCCACGGTATTTCTCATTGGAGAGAATCGCCGTGCGGCTGAACGCTTCACGCAGCGTCTGCCGTTCGCCCACGACCAGCTTGTCGCCTCCACGAGGAAGAACGCGCTCATAGTCGGGAAACTTGCCGTCGACGAGTTTCGACGTAAAGGTGAACTCGCCCGTCGTGGCTCGAATATGATGTTGGCCCAACACGATACTGACCTCTCCGTCCTGGTCGGTCAGCAAACGTGCCAGTTCAAGGATGCCCTTGCGCGGCACGATCACCTGATGGCGATCCGGCTGCTCGATACCTGCCTGCATCGAACACATCGCCAGACGGTGACCATCGGTCGCAACGGCGCGCAACATGCCGCTCGAGACTTCGATCAGCATCCCGTTCAGGTAATAGCGAACGTCTTGCTGCGCCATTGCGAAGCTGCTGCGCTCGATCATGCGGCGCATCTTTCCCTGGTTGACGCTGAAATTCAGCGAGCCGGGGCCTTCTTCGACAGTGGGAAAATCATTGGCCGGCAAGGTCGAGAGCGTGAAGCGACTGCGCCCCGACTTGATCACGACTTTCTGCTCATCCAGACGTATGTCGATCAGCGCATCAGGCTGCAGACTCTTGCAGATGTCCATCAGCTTTCTAGCCGGCACCGTGATCTCGCCGGGTTCGAATGAATCTTCCAGTGCGACACGGCCCACCAGTTCGACTTCCAGATCCGTTCCGGTAAGCGAAAGCTGATGATCCTGCACAACGAGCAACACGTTGGACAACACCGGCAAGGTCTGGCGTCGCTCGACGACGCCAGCCACCAACTGCAGAGGTTTCAACAGGGCTTCGCGCTGAATAGTGAAATGCATGGTCTGGTCCCTTGCCTATTAATTGGCCGCAGTCTGTTAAGTTGTCAAAGTACGCAGCAGATTTTTGTAATCTTCGCGGATATCCGCATCCAATTCGCGAAGTTCAGCGATTTTACGACAGGCATGCAGCACCGTCGTGTGATCACGCCCACCAAACGCGTCGCCGATCTCGGGCAGGCTGTGATTGGTCAACTCCTTGGACAAGGCCATCGCGACCTGGCGCGGTCTTGCCACCGAGCGAGAACGTCGCTTCGATAGCAGATCGGATATCTTGATTTTGTAGTATTCGGCGACGGTCCGCTGGATATTATCGACACTCACCAGCTTATCTTGCAGGGCCAGCAGGTCCTTGAGCGACTCGCGGATCAGTTCGATGGTGATATCACGGCCCATGAAATGGGCATGGGCGATCACACGCTTCAATGCGCCTTCAAGTTCGCGGACATTCGATCGAATCCGTTGCGCAATGAAAAACGCCGCGTCATGTGGCAGGTCGACACTGGCCTGGTCCGCCTTTTTCATGAGAATCGCCACACGCGTCTCGAGCTCCGGCGGCTCGACCGCAACGGTCAGGCCCCAGCCAAAGCGCGACTTCAACCTTTCTTCCAGCCCGTCGATCTCCTTCGGGTAGCGGTCACTCGTCAGGATCACCTGTTGCCCACCTTCAAGCAGCGCATTGAAGGTGTGGAAGAACTCTTCCTGGGACCGTTCCTTCTTGGCAAAGAACTGGATGTCATCGATCAGCAGCGCATCCACCGAACGGTAGAAACGCTTGAATTCATTGATGGCGTTGAGTTGCAGCGCCTTGACCATGTCGGCGACGAAACGCTCGGAGTGAAGATAGACCACTTTAGCGTTGGGGTTTTTCTTCAGTAGATGATTGCCGACCGCGTGCATCAGGTGGGTCTTGCCGAGACCAACGCCGCCATACAGGAACAGCGGGTTGTAGCCGTGCTTGGGGTTGTCGGCAACCTGCCAGGCGGCCGCACGGGCAAGCTGGTTCGACTTGCCCTCGACGAAATTCTCGAAGGTAAAGGTCCGGTTGAGGTAACTGGTGTGCTTGAGCCCACCTTCTACCTGAACGTTGCGTTCCGCCCGGACCGTCGGCGGTGCGATTGCCGGTTCTGCGGCAACCACGGGTTCAGATGAAGAGGGTACCGACAAAGGCACCGCCGCCTGCTGGGGTTGCTGGGCACGCGCCATGGATGCCGAGGGAAGCGCCGCGGCAGCGGTCCGCTTGCTGCCAATCAGCAACGACAGCGAGGGCGCCAAGCCAGTCGCGCGCTCGGACAGCAGCTCGAGCAATCGAGACAGGTACTTTTCATTGACCCAATCGAGCACGAACCGGTTGGGCGCGTAGACACGCAACTCCTCTCCCTCGGCTTCGACCTGCAGCGGACGGATCCACGTGTTGAATTGCTGGGCCGGCAGTTCATCCCTCAAGAGGTCAACGCACTGCTGCCAAAGTTCCACCGACACGGAATCTCCTAGACGCTGTCGAGCATTTAAACGGCAGCCATTGTAGCCCTCGGCTACGCGGTTATCCACAGTGCGCCCGGCGATTCGAAGTCAAATAGCGCAATGACCGTCACCCGCCGCGTGAATAAAGGCTGTTGATAACCGAGGATGAGAGCTCCGGATAAGCCTGTGCATAGCCTGCTGATACCGCGGCCTGTTGATAACTTCAGAAATCATCCACAGGTCATCCAGCGCATTCCCACCGCCGGCGCACCGTTTGCGCAGAACGTTCAGGATCGGCGTAGTGCCCGGACGTCGGGGGCTTCAGCGGGTTATCCACAGAAACCTCGTTTACCATCTATAAGCACTGTATCTAGAAAGCTTTAATACCTTTTCTCTTATCTATTATTTTCTCTGTTCATCGCTGGCTGGAAATTGACCTCACCGCGCAGCTTCTCTACAATCGCCGGTCTCTTAAAAGGGGGCCATTCCGGCCCGCAACGGATCACCAGGTAACGCATCATGAAACGCACTTTCCAACCCAGCACCCTCAAGCGCGCTCGTACCCACGGTTTCCGTGCTCGCATGGCCACCAAGAACGGCCGCGCCGTACTGTCGCGTCGTCGCGCCAAAGGTCGTAAGCGCCTGGCGGTCTGAACACGTCGGAACAGGTAGTGAGTCGAGACTTCGCTCGGGAAAAGCGACTGCTGACCCCGCGCCAGTTCAAAGCGGTCTTCGACTCCCCTTCCGGCAAGTTGCCGGGCAGAAATGTTCTGATCCTGGTGCGCGAGAACGGACTGCCACACCCCCGTATCGGGCTGGTGATCGGCAAGAAGAGCGTCAAGCTCGCGGTCGAGCGCAATCGCATCAAGCGGCAACTGCGTGAAACCTTTCGTCTCCACCAGATGGAACTGACGGGGTGGGACATCGTGGTTATTGCGCGCAAAGGATTGGCTGATCTGGATAATCCAGAACTGGCACGGCAATTCGCCAAGCTCTGGAGGCGGTTGTCTCGCACCCCTTCACAGCACGCCAGCGATCCGGAACAGGGCAAACCCGCCCATGCGTAAACTGGCTCTGATCCCCATTCGGATCTACCGGTATGCCATCAGTCCCATGATGGCAAGCCACTGTCGTTTCTACCCAAGTTGCTCCTGCTACGCACAAGAGGCCATAGAAAACCATGGCCTGCTGCGCGGTGGCTGGCTGAGCCTGCGCAGGCTCGGCCGTTGCCATCCATGGAATCCGGGCGGCTATGATCCCGTGCCTTCCAACCACACCTCCAATTCATCTTCGATGACCGAGTAACCATGGATATCAAACGCTCGATCCTGCTTGTCGCCCTGGCAGTCGTTGCCTACCTGATGGTCCTTCAATGGAACCAGGACTACGGCCAAGCCGCCTTGCCTGCCGAGACCACTCAGCAACACCCTTCGGCCGCCCAGCTACCCGATACGTCGCCTGCCGCCACCGCCGATGGAGCACAGCAAGACATTCCTTCGGTTGCCGGCGAACAACCGGCCAGTGCACTTCCCGAAACGCAGGCAAGCTCGCAACTGATCCGCGTACGCACCGACGTGCTCGACATCGCGATCGACCCGCGCGGCGGCGACATCGTTGACCTGCGCTTGCCTGAATTCCCGCGCCGCCAGGATCGACCGGACGTTCCCTTCCAACTGTTCGAACGCAGTGGCGAGCGCACCTATGAGGCCCAGAGCGGCTTGATTGGAGACGGTCCCGACAAGGCGACAGGTCGGCCGCTGTACAGCAGTGAGCAGCAGCAGTACCAACTGTCGGAGGGCCAGGACCAGCTGGTCGTCGATCTGAAATACAGTGATAACGGCGTCAACTACATCAAGCGTTTCACTTTCGACCGGGGCGACTACGACATGTCGGTCAGTTACCTGATCGACAACCAGAGCGGCAAGCCGTGGACCGGTTATATGTTCGGCCAGCTCAAGCGCGACGACAGCGGCGATCCCTCGTCGAGCACGGCAACGGGCACCGCGACGTATCTGGGCGCTGCGCTCTGGACCAAGGACGAGCCCTATACCAAGGTGTCCATGGGTGACATGGACGACAAGAACCTGAAGAAAACCGTCGAGGGCGGCTGGATCGCCTGGTTGCAGCACTATTTCGTGACGGCGTGGATTCCCTCTCCGGATCAGACCAATCAGGTGCAGACCCGCAAGGACAGCCAGGGCAATTACATCATCGGCTTTACCGGTCCGGCGATCACCGTCGCGCCGGGTGCGCAGGGCGAGGCGACCGCCACCCTGTATGCCGGCCCGAAAAGCCAGGACGAACTGGAAGAATTGTCGCCCGGCCTGCGTCTGACGGTCGACTACGGAATTCTTTGGTTCATCGCGCAGCCGATTTTCTGGTTGCTGCAGAACATCCATGCGCTGCTGGGCAACTGGGGCTGGTCGATCATCGTTCTGACCATCGTGATCAAGCTGGCGTTCTTCCCGCTATCGGCTGCCAGCTACAAATCGATGGCGCGCATGCGAGCGGTTTCGCCAAAGATGCAGGCGCTCAAGGAACAGTTTGGCGATGACCGCCAAAAGATGTCCCAGGCGATGATGGAGCTGTACAAAAAGGAAAAGATCAACCCGCTCGGAGGCTGCCTGCCGATCCTGGTCCAGATGCCCGTGTTCCTCGCGCTCTACTGGGTGTTGCTGGAAAGCGTGGAAATGCGCCAGGCACCGTGGATGTTCTGGATCACCGACCTGTCGATCAAGGATCCGTTCTTCATCCTGCCGATCATCATGGGCGTGACCATGTTCATCCAGCAGCAGCTCAACCCGACGCCGCCGGATCCGATGCAAGCCAAGGTGATGAAGCTGCTGCCGGTCATCTTCACCTTCTTCTTCCTCTGGTTCCCCGCTGGCCTGGTGCTGTACTGGGTGGTCAACAACGTCTTGTCGATCGCACAGCAGTGGTACATTACCCGCAAGATCGAGAAACAGAGCGCCGCCTGATCTGCCGAGTGAACAGAACGCCCCTTGATTGGGGCGTTTTGCTTTATTGATCCGCCTGGAGGTAAGACGCATGAGCCCAGATCGCGAGACCATCGCCGCAGTCGCCACCGCTCCGGGAAGAGGCGGGATCGGTGTCGTGCGGGTTTCCGGGCCCCGAGCCAAAGCGGTCGCCATTACCCTCAGCGGGCGTGAGCCAGCGGCGCGTCATGCTCACTACGGGCCGTTCCATGCCGATGACGGCGAGGTCATCGACGAGGGAATCATGCTGTTCTTCCCGGGGCCGAACTCGTTCACCGGCGAAGATGTGCTCGAATTGCAGGGCCACGGCGGCCCCGTGGTGATGGATATGCTGTTGCGCCGCTGCGTTGAACTCGGCGCACGCCTGGCGCGACCGGGGGAATTCAGCGAACGTGCCTTCCTCAACGACAAGCTGGATCTGGCACAGGCCGAGGCGATTGCCGATCTGATCGAAGCAAGTTCGGCCCAGGCCGCCCGCAACGCCGTTCGTTCGTTGCAGGGCGAATTCTCTCGCCGTGTTCATCAGCTGACCGAGGCACTGATCCAGCTTCGCATCTATGTCGAAGCCGCGATCGATTTTCCCGAAGAAGAGATCGACTTCCTGGCGGACGGCCGCGTGTTGGCCTTGCTGCAAGCGGTCAGACAGGACCTGGGCGAAGTGATTCGCGAAGCCGGGCAGGGCGCCTTGCTGCGTGAGGGGATGAACGTGGTGATCGCCGGCCGCCCAAATGCCGGCAAATCCAGCCTGCTCAATGCCTTGGCCGGGCGCGAAGCCGCCATCGTCACGGACATCGCCGGCACTACGCGCGACGTGCTGCGCGAACACATCCATATCGACGGCATGCCCCTGCATGTCATCGACACTGCAGGCTTGCGCGACACCGACGATCAGGTCGAGCGTATCGGCGTCGAGCGGGCAATCAAGGCGATCGAGGATGCCGATCGCATCTTGCTGGTGGTGGACGCCAGCACGGCCTCCACCGACGCCGGCAGCTCCGACTGGCCGGAGTTCCTCGCGGTCAGGCCCGACCGAAGCAAGACCACGCTCATTCGCAACAAGGCCGACCTGACAGGCGAGCACGTCACGATCTCGATCGATCCCGACGGCTACACCACCTTGAGCCTGTCAGCGCGATCGGGGGATGGTCTGGAGGCGCTTCGTGAGCACCTGAAAAGCTGCATGGGATATGACCAGACCGCGGAGAGTGGATTCAGTGCACGCCGCAGGCATCTGGATGCCCTACGGCAGGCGGCCGAACACCTGGATCATGGCCATGCCCAGCTCACGCTCGCCGGAGCCGGCGAACTCCTCGCCGAAGATCTCCGTCAGGCACAGCAGGCGCTCGGTGAAATCACCGGGGCCTTCAGCTCCGATGACCTGCTAGGCCGCATCTTCTCCAGCTTCTGCATCGGAAAATAGCCCAGCGCGCCTGCCGGCACCCGTGTGACGAAACGGACCGATGGTCGCCCGACAAACGTGTCGCCCTGGCACGCAGGGCGTGCTCACGCCGATTTACAGCCCGGAAGCGTTCCTGTTTCGCTGCCCCATCTGACTCCATGCGACCGCTTCAGCCTGATTGCCTGACGTTATTGCCATAGTCCGGCCACCTAAGCCCTGTGGACAACCCATCCTGAGGACGGTCGATAAGCGGTGGACCAAGCGTGCTTATAATCCCCCTGTGGATAACACCTGTTTCCATCCACAGGGTATGAACGGGTAACACACCGGCGCGGCCCAGGATCGACACAGGGTTTCGAAACGCTGTAGCCCGCAGAAGACAAGGTACACAGCGCTCTATCCACAGGAATCTTTTTCCTATTTATAAACATAAAAATAAGCTTTAAATAACTTTTCTCTTATCTATCTATCTTGAGTCCAGCGCTTCGTATGCCCAGCTGGTCATTTTTTGTGCAAAGCCCTTCTTTCACGGGCCACCTGGCCCTATACTTGCCCGTTTCCCAGAACTCATCTGAACAGGCACGAGGTGCGTGGTGGATTTCCCTTCCCGTTTTGATGTCATCGTGATCGGCGGTGGCCATGCCGGTACCGAAGCTGCGTTGGCAGCCGCTCGGATCGGCGTGAAGACATTGCTGCTCACGCATAACGTCGAGACCCTCGGCCAGATGAGCTGCAATCCGGCCATCGGCGGTATAGGGAAAAGCCATCTGGTCAAGGAGATCGATGCGCTAGGCGGTGCCATGGCGATTGCGACTGACCAGAGCGGTATTCAATTCCGTGTGCTGAACAGCCGCAAAGGACCGGCCGTGCGTGCGACCCGCGCCCAGGCTGACCGTGTGCTCTACAAAGCCGCTGTGCGTGAGATTCTGGAAAACCAACCGAATCTGTGGATATTCCAGCAGGCAGCGGATGATCTGATCGTCGAAGCGGATCAGGTCAAAGGCGTAGTGACGCAGATGGGGCTGCGTTTTTTCGCGGATTCGGTGGTGTTGACGACCGGCACGTTCCTGGGCGGACTTATCCACATCGGCCTCGAAAACTATTCAGGCGGCCGAGCGGGAGACCCTCCGTCCATCGCACTGGCCAAGCGACTGCGTGAACGTCCGCTTCGTGTCGGGCGGTTGAAAACCGGCACGCCGCCGCGTATCGACGGGCGCAGCGTGGATTTCTCGGTGATGACCGAGCAGCCGGGCGATACACCCATCCCACCCATGTCGTTCCTGCGACATGCCGCGCAACATCCGAGGCAGGTCAGTTGCTGGATCACCCATACCAACGCCAGAACCCATGAAATCATCGCGGCCAACCTTGACCGTTCACCGATGTACTCGGGCGTCATCGAAGGGGTCGGTCCACGTTATTGTCCGTCGATCGAAGACAAGATCCATCGTTTTGCAGACAAGGACAGTCATCAGGTTTTCATCGAACCCGAAGGGCTGACCACGCACGAGCTTTACCCGAACGGCATTTCCACCTCGTTACCCTTCGATGTGCAGCTTCAGATCGTGCAAAGCATTCGTGGCATGGAGCAGGCGCATATCGTGCGTCCCGGCTACGCCATCGAATACGATTATTTCGATCCGCGAGATTTGAAGTACAGCCTGGAAACCAAGGTCATCGCCGGCCTCTTTTTCGCCGGGCAGATCAACGGCACCACCGGCTATGAAGAGGCGGGTGCGCAGGGGTTGCTGGCAGGAACCAACGCGGCATTGCGAGCCCAGGGCAAGGACAGCTGGTGCCCACGTCGGGACGAGGCCTACCTTGGCGTGCTGGTCGATGACCTGATCACCCTGGGCACTCAGGAGCCGTATCGCATGTTTACCTCGCGTGCTGAATACCGGTTGATCCTGCGAGAAGACAATGCCGACCTGCGGCTGACCGAAAAGGGCCGTGAACTGGGGTTGGTAGACGACGTGCGCTGGGCCGCTTTCGAGCGCAAACGCGAACGTATCGTGCAGGAAGAGCAGCGCCTGAAAAGCACCTGGGTGCGCCCGGCGACGCCACAGGGCGACGCGATTTCAGAGCGGTTCGGCACGCCGTTGACGCACGAATACAACTTGCTCAACCTGCTGGCACGACCCGAGATCGATTATCGCAGCCTCGTCCAGCTTACCGGTGGCGGCGTCGAGGACCCTCAGGTGGCCGAACAGGTCGAGATCAAGACCAAGTACGCCGGCTACATCGATCGTCAGCAGGAAGAGATTGCCCGGCTTCGTGCCAGCGAAGGTGTCGCGCTTCCGGCGGACCTGGATTATTCGACGATTTCCGGACTGTCGAAGGAAATCCAGCACAAGCTTTCCCTCGCTCGACCTGAGACGCTCGGCCAGGCCTCGCGCATTCCCGGGGTCACGCCAGCGGCTGTGTCGCTTTTGATGATCCATCTGAAAAAGCGCAGTGCCGGACAGAAGCTGGAGCAAAGCGCTTGATGGACGCCGAGTACGCAGGCTACGCCCATGAACTCACGAACGGTGCGAGCCTGCTGGGAATCGACCTGAATGAAACCCAGCAAGGGCAGTTGCTCGCCTACCTGGCTCTGCTGATCAAATGGAACAAGGCGTACAACCTGACAGCTGTGCGCGACCCCGCCGAGATGGTGTCGCGTCACTTGCTCGACAGCCTCAGCGTCGCCCCGCACGTGGCTCAAGGCGGCTCGCGCTGGCTGGATGTGGGGAGCGGCGGAGGCATGCCGGGAATTCCGTTGGCTATCCTGTTCCCCGAGCACAGCTTCACCTTGCTCGACTCGAACGGCAAGAAGACCCGCTTTCTCACGCAGGTCAAGCTCGAGCTGAAACTCGCCAATCTCGAAGTCGTCCACAGCCGCGTCGAGCAATTCAGGCCCGCACGGCCCTTTGCCGGTATCACCTCGCGTGCGTTCAGCGCCCTGAGCGACTTCGCGGACTGGACGCGCCATCTGGGCGATCTCGACACCCGCTGGCTGGCCATGAAAGGCGTCCAGCCCGACGACGAATTGCAAGCGTTGCCGGCGGATTTCCAGCTTGAGCGCTGCCTGGTTCTCAAGGTTCCCGGTTGCCAAGGGCAACGCCATCTGTTGATACTGCGCCGCACTTCATGACTCCGGACAGACACTGACCATGGCTAAAGTATTTGCCATCGCCAACCAGAAGGGCGGTGTCGCCAAGACCACCACCTGCATCAACCTCGCCGCGTCGCTTGTGGCGACGCGCCGTCGCGTGCTGCTCATCGACCTCGATCCGCAGGGCAACGCCACGACCGGCAGTGGTGTGGATAAGTTGGGTCTGGAGTATTCGATCTATGACGTGCTCATCGGTGAATGCAGCCTGGTCGATGCGATGCAGTTTTCCGAGCATGGCGGCTACCAGCTGTTGCCGGCCAACCGGGATCTCACCGCGGCGGAGGTCGCGCTGCTCAAGCTGCCGACCAAGGAACATCGGCTGCGCGAGGCGCTTGCGCCGGTACGCGAAAATTACGATTACATCCTGATCGACTGTCCGCCTTCGCTGTCCATGCTGACCATCAATGCACTGACCGCCGCCGATGGCGTGATCATTCCGATGCAATGCGAGTACTACGCGCTCGAAGGCCTGACCGATCTGGTCAATTCGATTCAGCGCATCGGCCAGGCCTTGAACCCGTCGTTGAAGATCGAAGGGCTTTTGCGGACCATGTACGACCCACGCAGCAGCCTCACCAACGACGTCACCGAACAGCTCAAGACGCATTTCGGCGACAAGCTCTACGACACGGTTATCCCGCGTAATGTCAGGCTGGCCGAAGCCCCCAGCCACGGCATGCCCGCGTTGGTCTATGACAAGCAATCCAAGGGCGCCTTGGCCTATCTGGCACTGGCGGGCGAACTGTCACGTCGCCAGCGCCGAGCCGCCCGCAGCGTAACCGCATAAGGAAATTTTCATGGCGACCAAAAAACGAGGCCTGGGACGCGGACTGGATGCCCTGCTTGGCGGCGCCAACGTGACGGCGATGCAGGATGAAGCGGTTCAGGCCGAGGCGCGCGAGCTGCAACAGTTGCCGCTCGATATCATTCAGCGCGGTAAATATCAGCCGCGGCGCGACATCGATCCGGTCACACTCGATGAGCTGGCGCATTCGATTCGTACCCAGGGCGTCATGCAACCGATCGTTGTCCGCTCGATCGGCTCGGGCCGTTACGAGATCATCGCCGGCGAACGTCGCTGGCGTGCCAGTCAGCAGGCTGGGCTGGAAAAGATACCGGCGCTGGTTCGCGATGTCTCGGACGAAGCGGCCATCGCCATGGCGCTGATCGAGAACATCCAGCGTGAGGATCTCAACCCGATAGAAGAAGCCGTCGCGTTGCAGCGGCTTCAGCAGGAATTCCAACTGACTCAGCAGCAGGTGGCAGACGCGGTGGGCAAGTCGCGTGTAACCATCAGCAACCTGCTGCGCCTGATTGCCTTGCCGGATGAAATCAAGACGCTCCTGTCTCATGGCGATTTGGAAATGGGGCATGCCCGCGCGCTGCTGGGATTGCCGGCGGAGCAACAGGTCGAGGGCGCGCGGCATGTTGTCGCACGCGGCCTGACGGTCCGCCAGACCGAAGCACTGGTACGCCAATGGCTGAACGGCACGCAGGGCTCGAAGGCCGAGCCCAAGAGCGATCCGGACATAGCGCGCCTGGAACAGCGCCTGGCTGAGCGCCTGGGGTCCCCGGTGCAGATCAAGCATGGCGAAAAGGGTAAAGGACAGCTGGTGATCCGCTACAATTCGCTGGATGAGCTGCAGGGTGTGCTCGCGCACATTCGCTGATACAAAATATATGTAGTGGCAGTCGGAAATTACTACCTGAAGGTTGAACGCAAGGGGTGCTGCTCCTATACTCGCGGCGCTTTTTTGACTGCGGTCATTGAACGCCGCAGACCGAAAATGGCGATGGATCCTCGGTGAATATTCGCAACAAAACACCTCTTCATCGGCTGCCGGTCGCTCGCGTTCTGGTAGTACAGGCCGTCGTTGCGTTGGTCATGGCCACTTCGTGCGGACTTTTTTTTGGCCTGGTGGCCGGCTATTCCGGTCTGCTGGGTGGCCTGATCGCGTTATCGGCCAATGTGTATTTTGCCTTCAAGGCGTTTCGCTATTTCGGCGCACGTTCGGCCAAGGCGATTGTCCAGTCTCTTTGGGCTGGCGAGATGGGTAAACAGATTCTTGCAGCAGCGCTGTTTGCGCTGGTGTTTGTGGGAGTGAAACCGCTGCAACCGGCTGCTTTGTTCGCCGGTTACCTGATGGTTCTGGGCGCTGGAGCGAGCGCCCTCCTGCTGATGAAAAATAATCCGAAGCATTGAGCACTGAGGCGTTTATGGCGAGTACCCCGGCGGAATACATCCAGCATCACCTGCAGAATCTGACTTACGGAAAACTGCCTGAAGGTTACGTTCGTGCCGACGGTTCGGTAATCGACCAGGCCACCTGGACCATCGCCCAGAGCGGCATGGAAGCCCGCGACATGGGTTTCATGGCGTTCCACGTCGATACGCTCGGCTGGTCCGTGTTCATGGGGTTGATCTTCATCCTGATCTTCCGCATGGCCGCAAAGGGCGCGACCGCCGGTACCCCTGGCCGTCTGCAGAATTTCGTGGAGATGTGCGTCGAGTTCGTCGAAGGCGTCGTCAAGGACACCTTCCACGGTCGTAACGCCCTGATCGCCCCGCTGGCGCTGACCATCTTCGTCTGGGTCTTCTTGATGAACAGCCTGAAGTGGATCCCGGTCGACTATATTCCGGGCCTGGCTCACGCGATGGGCGTGCCGTACTTCAAGATCGTTCCGACCGCCGATCCGAACGGTACCTTCGGCCTGTCGCTCGGCGTCTTCGCCCTGATCCTGTTCTACAGCTTCAAGGTCAAGGGCTTCGGCGGCTTTACCAAGGAACTGGCCTTCACCCCGTTCAATCACTGGTCGCTGGTGCCGTTCAACCTGTTTCTCGAAATCCTCGGTCTGCTGACCAAGCCGCTGAGCCTGGCTCTGCGACTGTTCGGCAACATGTATGCCGGTGAGGTGGTGTTCATCCTCATCGCGCTGCTGCCGTTCTACGTGCAGTGGACCCTGAACGTGCCCTGGGCGATCTTCCATATTCTGGTGATCCCGCTCCAGGCGTTCATTTTCATGGTTCTGACCGTGGTGTACCTGAGCTCTGCGCATGAAGATCACGGTCATGCCGAACTCACGCCCTAACAGTTGAACCGGTTCAAATCATCGTTTCGTTTTACCCTAGAAAACCTTAACCCTTAGCTTCAGGAGCTTTACATGGAACTCGTCTACATCGCCGCCTCCATCATGATCGGTCTGGGTGCCCTGGGCACTGGCATCGGCTTCGCCCTGCTGGGTGGCAAGCTGCTGGAATCCACTGCTCGTCAACCCGAGCTGGCTCCTCAGCTGCAAACCAAGACCTTCCTCATGGCTGGTCTGCTCGATGCCGTACCGATGATCGGTGTTGGTATCGCGATGTACCTCATCTTCGTTGTCGCTGCTTAAGACTTTTCCGGTTCCTGACGGGGTTCGCGCGGCGAGCCCCGTTGCCGTGGAATTGACAACCGCGTCGAACGAGATAGCACGAGGTATATCGCTGTGAACATTAACTTGACGCTGTTCGGTCAAACGTTCGCCTTCGCTATTTTCGTCTGGTTTTGCATGAAGTACGTATGGCCGCCTATCACCAAGGCCATGCAGGAACGCCAGAAGAAAATCGCTGATGGGCTGGACGCCGCAGGCCGTGCGCAGCAAGACCTAAAATTGGCTCAGGAAAAGGTTTCCAACACTCTCCGCGAGACCAAGGGGCAAGCTGCCCAGATCCTTGAGCAGGCCAACAAGCAGGCCAGCGCGATCGTTGAGGAAGCCAGGCAGCAAGCGCGTGTCGAAGGCGAGCGCCTGGTGGCTGGCGCCCGTGCCGAAATCGAGCAGGAAGTGAATCGTGCCAAGGAGCAACTTCGTAACCAAGTAGCGGTATTGGCCGTCATGGGTGCGGAGAAAATCCTGGAGTCCCAGGTGGACGCCAAGGCGCACAACGATCTGGTCGAAAAACTGGCCTCCCAACTCTAAGCGAGGCGAGCGATGATCAATACCCAGACGCTTGCTCGGCCCTATGCGAAAGCCGCTTTCGAGTTTGCCAGCACAGCTGGCCGGATCGATGCCTGGTCGGGCATGTTGAGCCTGGCTGCGGTCGCCGTTGAGGTCCCTGACGTTGCCGAACTGCTGAAAAACCCACGGCTGACCAGCGAAAGCAAGGTCAACACCCTGGTTCAGCTGTTTGGTAGCGATATCGATGAAGCCTTCCGCAACTTCGTCACCACGCTGGGCGATAACGATCGCCTCGACGTGCTGCCGACGATCCGGGAGCTGTTCGAAGACCTCAAGGCTGAGGCCGAAAAGACACTCGACGTTGAAGTGCAGACAGCTTTCGAGCTGACCCCTGCGCAACTCCAAACCTTGGCTGCCGCCTTGTCGAAGCGGCTAGATCGTACCGTCAACCCCCAGCAGGTCGTGAACCCTGCGCTGATCGGCGGCGTTGTTATCCGCGCCGGCGATGTGGTTGTCGATGGTTCGGTCCGCGGCAAACTGAGCCAGTTGGCCGAATCGTTGAAATCCTGATTTGAGGGTCGTGGCATGCAGCAACTGAATCCTTCCGAGATTAGTGAAATCATAAAGCAGCGCATCGGTAGTTCCGATGTGTCTGCTCAAGCGCGTAACGAAGGCACCGTCGTCAGCGTTTCTGACGGTATCGTTCGCATTTATGGCCTGGCCGACGTCATGTACGGGGAGATGATCGAATTCCCTGGCGGTGTCTACGGCATGGCCCTGAACCTGGAGCAGGACTCCGTAGGTGCCGTGGTACTGGGCAGCTACCAGAGCCTGACCGAAGGCATGAGTGCCAAGTGCACCGGCCGCGTTCTGGAAGTGCCGGTCGGTCCGGAACTGCTGGGTCGCGTCGTCGATGCCCTTGGCAACCCGGTCGACGGCAAGGGACCGATCAACGCGCAGGCAACTGACGCGGTCGAGAAGGTCGCCCCTGGCGTGATCTGGCGTAAGTCGGTCGACCAGCCGGTACAGACTGGATACAAGTCGGTCGACGCCATGATCCCGGTCGGCCGCGGTCAGCGCGAGCTGATCATCGGTGACCGTCAGATCGGCAAGACCGCGCTGGCTATCGACGCGATCATCAACCAGCGCAACAGCGGCATCAAGTGCGTCTACGTCGCGATCGGTCAGAAGCAGTCGACCATCGCCAACGTGGTTCGCAAGCTCGAACAGCACGGCGCCCTGGAAAACACCATCATCGTCGCTGCGTCGGCATCCGAGTCGGCTGCCCTGCAGTTCCTGGCTCCGTACGCCGGTTGCACCATGGGTGAGTACTTCCGTGACCGTGGTGAAGACGCGCTGATCGTGTATGACGATCTGTCCAAGCAGGCCGTGGCCTACCGCCAGATTTCCCTGCTGCTGCGTCGTCCGCCAGGACGTGAAGCCTACCCGGGCGACGTGTTCTATCTCCACAGCCGCCTGCTGGAGCGTGCATCGCGCGTTTCCGAAGAGTATGTCGAGAAGTTCACCAACGGCGCCGTAACAGGCAAGACTGGTTCCCTGACGGCCCTGCCGATCATCGAAACCCAGGCCGGTGACGTATCCGCGTTCGTTCCGACCAACGTGATCTCCATCACCGACGGTCAGATCTTCCTCGAGTCGTCGATGTTCAACGCGGGTATCCGTCCGGCCGTCAACGCCGGTATCTCGGTATCGCGCGTCGGTGGCGCCGCGCAGACCAAGATCATCAAGAAGCTGTCCGGTGGTATTCGTACCGCGCTGGCCCAGTACCGTGAGCTGGCGGCTTTCGCCCAGTTCGCCTCCGACCTGGACGAAGCGACCCGCAAGCAGCTCGAGCATGGTCAGCGTGTGACCGAGCTGATGAAGCAGAAGCAGTACGCGCCGATGTCCATTGCCGATATGGCGGTGTCCCTGTACGCAGCCGAGCGTGGCTACCTGCAGGACATCGAAGTAGCCAAGGTCGGTGCCTTCGAGCAGGCGTTGATTGCCTATTTCCACCATGAGCATGCCGCTCTGCTGGACAAGATCAACGTGAAGGGCGACTTCAACGACGAAATCGACGCAGGCATCAAAGCCGGTATCGAGTCGTTCAAGGCCACCCAATCCTGGTAAGCCGCAGCGGGAGCCGAAAGGTTCCCGCTTGCTAACCCGATAGGTGTCAAATGGCAGGCGCAAAAGAGATTCGCAGCAAGATTGCGAGCATCAAAAGCACGCAGAAGATCACCAGCGCCATGGAAAAGGTGGCGGTCAGCAAGATGCGCAAGGCACAGATGCGCATGGCTGCCAGCCGTCCTTATGCGGAACGGATCCAGCAGGTAATCGGCCACCTGGCCAATACCAACCCGGAGTACCGTCACCCGTTCATGGTTGAGCGACCGGTCAAGCGTGTCGGCTACATCGTCGTGTCTTCCGATCGTGGGCTGTGCGGTGGCTTGAACACCAACCTGTTCAAGGTGCTGGTCAAGCACATGAAGGAATGGCATGACAGCAACATCCAGGCCGACCTGTGCGTAATCGGTAGCAAGGGCGCGAGCTTCTTCCGCAGCTTTGGCGGTAACGTGGTCGCGGCAGTCAACGGACTTGGCGAAGAGCCGTCGATCAATGATCTGATCGGCAGCGTCAAGGTCATGCTGGATGCCTTCGATCAGGGCCGTCTGGACCGTCTCTATCTGGTGTCGAACAAGTTCATCAACACCATGACGCAGAAGCCGACCGTAGCGCAGTTGCTACCCCTGGCCGCCAGTGACGATCAGACCGCGCCAAAAGGGCAGTGGGACTACCTGTACGAACCCGACGCGCGACAGCTGCTCGATGCGTTGCTGGTTCGTTACGTCGAATCCCAGGTCTACCAGGCCGTGGTCGAGAACGGTGCCGCCGAGCAGGCTGCCCGGATGATCGCCATGAAGAACGCAACCGACAACGCCGGTGAGCTGATCAGCGACCTGCAACTGGTCTATAACAAGGCCCGTCAGGCTGCGATCACGCAGGAAATTTCGGAAATCGTCGGCGGCGCTGCCGCGGTTTAAGAACGGTTCAAATATTCAGAGGAACCAAACATGAGTAGCGGACGTATCGTTCAAATCATCGGCGCCGTTATCGACGTGGAATTTCCGCGCGATCTGGTACCGAATATCTATGACGCGCTGAAGGTGACTGGCGCTGAAACCACCCTGGAAGTCCAGCAGCAGCTGGGCGACGGCATCGTCCGTACCATTGCCATGGGTTCGACCGAAGGCCTCAAGCGCGGTCTGGACGTCAGCAACACCGGCGCCGCCATCTCCGTACCGGTAGGCACTGCCACGCTGGGCCGGATCATGGACGTGCTGGGCAACCCGATCGACGAAGCCGGTCCCATCGGCGAAGAAGAGCGCTGGGGCATTCACCGCGCGGCGCCGAGCTATGCCGAGCAGGCTGGCGGCAACGAGCTGCTGGAAACCGGCATCAAGGTAATCGATCTGGTCTGCCCGTTCGCCAAGGGCGGTAAGGTCGGTCTGTTCGGTGGCGCCGGTGTCGGCAAGACCGTAAACATGATGGAACTGATCCGTAACATCGCGATGGAGCACAGCGGTTACTCCGTGTTCGCCGGTGTGGGTGAGCGGACTCGTGAAGGTAACGACTTCTATCACGAGATGAAGGACTCCAACGTTCTGGACAAGGTTGCACTGGTCTACGGCCAGATGAACGAGCCACCAGGAAACCGTCTGCGCGTAGCACTGACCGGCCTGACCATGGCCGAGAAGTTCCGTGACGAAGGCAAGGACGTTCTGCTGTTCGTCGACAACATCTACCGTTACACCCTGGCCGGTACCGAAGTGTCCGCGCTGCTGGGTCGTATGCCGTCCGCGGTGGGTTATCAGCCGACGCTGGCCGAGGAAATGGGCGTTCTGCAAGAGCGCATCACCTCCACCAAGAGCGGTTCGATCACATCCGTTCAGGCCGTTTACGTCCCTGCGGATGACTTGACCGACCCGTCCCCGGCGACCACCTTCGCCCACCTGGACGCTACCGTGGTGCTGTCGCGTGACATCGCTTCGCTGGGTATCTACCCGGCGGTCGACCCACTCGACTCCACTTCGCGCCAGCTGGATGCAAACGTGATCGGCCAGGAGCACTACGACACCGCTCGTGGCGTCCAGTACGTGCTGCAGCGTTACAAGGAACTGAAGGACATCATCGCGATCCTGGGCATGGACGAACTGTCCGAAGCCGACAAGCAGCTGGTATCCCGTGCTCGTAAGATCCAGCGCTTCCTGTCCCAGCCGTTCTTCGTGGCCGAAGTCTTCACCGGTTCGCCAGGCAAGTACGTCTCGCTGAAAGAAACCATCCGTGGCTTCGCCGGCATTCTCAATGGTGATTACGATCACCTGCCGGAGCAGGCGTTCTACATGGTGGGTGGCATCGACGAGGCCATCGAGAAAGCCAAGAAACTGTAACTGGCGCGCCCGCTTGCGGGCGCCAATAAGCTCGATCGGCGGCGCTTGTCGTGGGTCGGGCTGATTACCGAGGCATAAGTATGGCTATGACAGTCCACTGTGACATCGTCAGTGCGGAAGAAGAGCTGTTCTCGGGGCTGGTGGAGATGGTTGTCGCTCATGGTCACCTGGGTGACCTGGGTATTCTGCCGGGCCACGCCCCGCTGCTGACTGATCTCAAGCCCGGTCCGGTGCGGGTGATCAAGCAGGGCGGCAGCGAGGAAATCTTCTACATTTCCGGCGGCTTCATCGAAGTCCAGCCGAACATGGTGAAGGTGCTTGCCGATACCGCTACGCGCGCCAAGGACCTGGACGAAGCGGCAGCGCAAGCTGCCGTGACGGCGGCCGAGAAAGCCCTGCACGAAAAAGGTGCGGAGTTCGACTACGGTTCCGCTGCCGCTCGTCTGGCCGAGGCGGCTGCTCAGCTGCGGACCATCGAGGCGATGCGCAAGAAGTACGGTCGCGGTTGAGCCACACACGGCTTCATCGCGCACGAGTAAAAGGGTAGCCTTGGCTACCCTTTTTCTTTTCCGTTTCGAAACCTTTCGCGTGTGCCTTCGGGTCACGATTGTTCAGGATCTGCCATGTCTCTCGATATCGTCATTCTTGCTGCTGGCCAGGGCACGCGCATGCGTTCCGCTCTGCCCAAGGTGCTTCACCCGGTCGCCGGACAGTCCATGCTGGGCCACGTCATCGCGACGGCTCGTAGCCTGAAGCCTGAAGCCATTCATGTGGTGATTGGCCATGGTGCCGAGCAGGTTCGCGAGCAATTGGCGGCCGATGATCTCAATTTCGTCGTGCAAGCCGAGCAGCTGGGAACCGGCCATGCGGTGGCCCAGGCGCTCCCGGCGCTCACGGCTGAGCGCGTGCTGATCCTGTATGGCGACGTACCGTTGATCGAGGCTGCCACGCTCGAGCGCTTGCTGGAGAAAGTCGGACCGCAGCTATTGGCATTGCTCACGGTGAAGCTGGACGATCCAACCGGCTACGGCCGCATCGTGCGCGATGGCCAGGGCGTGGTCCAGGCGATCGTGGAACACAAGGATGCTACGCCGGAGCAGAAGCGGATAACGGAAGGCAATACTGGCATCCTGGCCGTGCCGGGCGCGCGGCTTGGCGATTGGCTGGGACGTCTGTCCAACAGCAACGCGCAGGGCGAGTATTACCTGACCGACGTGATCGCCATGGCGGTCGCCGATGGTCTGGTGGTCGCCACCGAGCAGCCGCTGCACGCCATGGAAGTACAAGGCGCCAACGACCGTATCCAACTGGCCGAGCTGGAGCGGCATTACCAGCAGCGTGCGGCGCGCCGTCTGATGGCCCAAGGCGTGACGCTGCGCGACCCGGCTCGTTTCGACCTGCGCGGTGAGCTGACGGTCGGTCGCGATGTGCTGATCGATGTGAACGTGATTCTCGAAGGCCGGGTGGTGATCGAGGACGATGTCGAGATCGGCCCCAACTGTGTGATCCGCAACAGCACGCTGCGTCGTGGCGCGGTGGTGAAGGCCAACAGTCACCTGGAGGGCGCCGAGCTGGGCGAGGGGGCCGATTGCGGACCCTTTGCGCGCTTGCGTCCTGGCGCCGTCCTGGGCGCGAAGGCCCACGTCGGCAATTTCGTCGAGGTGAAAAACACCCACTTGGGCGAAGGCGCCAAGGCGGGCCATCTGGCCTATCTGGGCGATGCGGAGATCGGGCCGCGAACCAACATCGGGGCAGGCACCATCACCTGTAACTACGACGGTGCGAACAAATCCCGCACGGTGTTGGGCGAGGACGTGTTCATCGGCTCCAACAGCTCGCTGGTCGCTCCGGTGACCCTTGGCGACGGTGCGACCACGGGGGCAGGGTCGGTGATCACCGCCGATGTACCTGCCGGCACGCTGGCGCTGGGGCGGGCACGGCAAGCGCTGATCGAGGGCTGGGAGCGTCCGCAGAAGTCTCGCAAGTAAGCCATCGGTTTCTCCGTTCGCTACTCAAGAGATCGTACATCCGGCCGATCTAACTGGGCATAACAAAATAGGACGCGATTATGCCCACCCTTACTCGCCTGTCCATCCAGTGGAAACTCACCCTGCTGGCTGGCCTCTGCCTGCTGCTCATCGTCGGCCTGCTGGTCGGTGCTTCGCTCTATCAATCGCGCCAGGCAGTCGCCCTGGTCAATGCCTCGAGCAGCAGCATGCTCGAAGAGTCCGCGCGCAATAACCTGCAGGCACGTGGCCTGGCTCAGGCACTGCGCATGGAACGCCAGTTCAACGATGCCTATCAGTATGGCCTGGGCCTGGCCCGCCAGGTATTGTCGCTGCGCGAGCAGGCCATCGAGCGGATGTCGAACGCTTTCGAGCTGCGAGAGGACCTGCATCACCAGCTCAAGCGGGCGCTGCAAGCCAATCCGGATCTGATCGGTCTCTATGCGGTATTCGAAACCGACGCGCTGGACGACAAGGATGGCATGTTCATCGGCAACCAGGAGATGGGCGGCAACGACAGCGGCCGTTTCGCGCTGTACTGGTCCCAGCGAACGCCTGGCCAGCTCGCGTCCGAAACCATCGATGAACAGATGCTCGCCGACACCACGCCTGGCATCAGCGGCGCGCCCTATAACGCCTGGTACGGCTGCCCGCGCGACAGCGCCCAGGTCTGTTTGCTGGACCCGTACTTCGATGAGGTCGAGGGCCGACCTCTGCTGATGACCAGCGTGGCCTTTCCGCTGATCGAGAACGGTAAGGTCATCGGTGTCGTCGGCGTGGATATCAGCCTCGCCTCATTGCAGGCACTCAGCGAGCAGGCGCACCAGGAGTTGTACCAGGGCGAAGGCCAACTGAGCGTGATCAGTCCTGCCAAGCTCCTCGGCGGGCACAGCCGAGACCCGGGTCTGCTTGGCAAACCGCTGAACGACGCGTTTGGCGTTGAAAGCGAGACGATCGCCCGTGCGGTCGATGCAGGCCAGAAGGCGATGCTCGAGGACGGCAAAACGCTTCGTGTGCTACAGCCGGTACAACCTATCCCTGAACTCAAGCCCTGGGCGATCCTGCTGGAGGTGCCGCGACAGGTGCTGCTCGGTCCGGCGCTGAGCCTCGAGCGGACGCTTCAGTCCCAGAGCCGGCAGGACATGGTGATTGCCTTGGCCATCGGGCTCGGTGCGGTCCTGCTGGGCCTGGTATTGATGTGGTTGACTGCCCGCGGCGTGACGCGCCCGATCGAGGGTGTCGCCGAAATGCTCAAGGACATCGCCAGTGGCGAAGGCGATCTGACTCGCCGCCTGACGTATGCTCGCGACGACGAGCTGGGCGCACTGGCAGGGTGGTTCAACCGCTTCCTCGACAAGTTGCAACCGACCATCGCCGACGTGCAGCGCTCGGTTCAGGACGCGCGCAGCAGCGCCGATCAGTCCTCCGCCATCGCCAGCCAGACCAGTGCCGGCATGCAGCAACAATTCCGCGAGGTCGATCAGGTCGCCACTGCGTCGCAGGAAATGAGCGCCACTGCGCAGGATGTCGCACGCAACGCCGCGCAAGCGGCTGAGGCGGCACGCGACGCAGACCAGGCGACTCATGACGGACTGAGTGTGATCGATCACACCACGCAAAGCATCGGCAGCCTCGCCGGTGAACTCAACCATGCCATGACACAAGTGCAAAGCCTGGCCGCCAGCAGCGACCAGATCGGTACGGTGCTCGAGGTGATTCGAGCGATTGCCGAGCAAACCAATCTGTTGGCGCTCAATGCGGCTATCGAAGCGGCGCGGGCGGGCGAGGCCGGGCGTGGTTTCGCTGTGGTTGCCGATGAAGTACGCAGCCTGGCGCGGCGTACTCAGGAGTCCATCGAAGAGATCCGCCAGGTCATCGAGCGGTTGCAGAACGGAACCCGTGACGTGGTTACGGCGATGCAGAGCAGCCACAGCCAGGCTCAGGGCAGCGTCGATCAGGTAGGCAATGCCGTTGCAGCCCTGCGCAAGATCGGTGATGCGGTGGCGGTCATTTCCGACATGAACCTGCAGATCGCCAGCGCAGCGGAGGAGCAGAGCGCGGTCGCCGAAGAAATAAACCGCAACGTGGCCGGTATCCGTGACGTGACCGAATCGCTCTCGGGCCAGGCGGACGAATCGGCGCGGGTCAGCCAGGCCTTGAATCAGTTGGCTAATCATCAACAGAATTTGATGGGGTATTTCCGCGTCTGACCGCAGCGGCAGTTGACGGCGTTCGTCATTTAGGTTTTGATTCGCCAAATTTTCTTTCGAATCGAAACTTATACATGTCGAAACGCAATACACCGCAGCGACGCCATGCGATCCTTGCCCTGCTGAGCGATCAGGGCGAGGTCAGCGTCGATGAGTTGTCCAGGCGGTTCGAAACGTCCGAGGTCACGATTCGCAAGGACCTCGCGGCGCTGGAAAAGAACGGTCTGCTGCTGCGTCGCTACGGCGGCGCGGTGCCCTTGCCGCAGGAGCTGATCGGCGACACCGCCCAGCCCGTTTCGCCATGGAAACAGGCCATTGCGCGGGCTGCCGTCGGCTGCATCCGCGAGCATGCCCGTATCATCATCGACAGCGGGACCACCACCGCGGCAATGATTCCAGCATTGGGGCATAAGCATGGCCTGCTGGTCATGACCAATTCGCTGGGCGTGGTCAACGCGTTGCGCGAGCTTGAACACGAGCCCACGTTACTGATGACCGGCGGTACCTGGGACCCCCACTCCGAGTCTTTCCAGGGGCAGGTGGCCGAGCAGGTGCTGCGCTCCTACGATTTCGATCAGCTGTTCATCGGTGCCGACGGGATCGATCTGCAGCGTGGCACGACCACTTTCAATGAATTGCTCGGTCTTTCGAGAGTCATGGCAGAGGTGGCCCGCGAAGTCATCGTGCTTGCCGAATCCGACAAGATCGGTCGGCGTATACCCAATCTGGAGTTGCCCTGGGGCGACATCCACACCCTCATCACGGACGAACGCCTCACCGCCGAGGCGCGTTCGAGCATTCAGGCCCGCGGCATCAAGCTGATCTGCGCGGCCACCGAAACCTCTCAGGAGACTTGATCATGTGTGGCATCGTTGGCGCTGTCGCTGAACGCAACATCACCGCAATCTTGCTCGAAGGCCTCAAACGCCTCGAATACCGGGGCTACGACAGCGCGGGCGTCGCCGTGCTGGATGCCGGCGGTACGCTGCGCCGCTTGCGCCGCTCTGGCAAGGTCGCCGAGCTCGAGCAGGCGCAGCAGCTGGAACAACTTGCCGGTCGGCTGGGCATTGCCCACACCCGTTGGGCCACGCATGGCGCACCCTGTGAGCGCAACGCACATCCGCACTTCTCCGGTGAGGATCTGGCAGTGGTGCACAACGGCATCATCGAGAACCATGAGGCGCTGCGCCAGCAACTCAAAGCGCTGGGCTACGTTTTCGTTTCGGACACCGATACCGAAGTCATCGTCCATCTGCTGCGCCACAAGCTCGACGAACTCGGCGATCTGACCGTCGCGCTCAAGGCGGCGGTCAAGGAACTGCATGGCGCGTACGGCCTGGCCGTGATCAGTGGTAAACAGCCTGATCGCCTGGTGGCCGCACGCAGCGGCAGCCCTCTGGTCATTGGCCTGGGCATGGGCGAAAACTTCCTCGCTTCCGATCAGCTGGCATTGCGCCAGGTAACCGACCGTTTCATGTACCTCGAAGAAGGCGACATCGCCGAGATCCGCCGCGACAGCGTTCAGATCTGGGACCTGGACGGGCAACCGGTCACGCGTGAAAGCGTGCAGTACCACGAGGGCGCGGAGGCGGCGGACAAGGGTGAATACCGCCACTTCATGCTCAAGGAAATCCATGAGCAGCCCAAGGTCGTGCAACGCACGCTCGAAGGCCGGCTGGGCGATCATCAGGTGCTGGTACAAGCGTTCGGTCCGCAGGCCGCCGAGCTGTTTGCCAAGGTGCGCAACGTTCAGATCGTTGCGTGCGGCACCAGCTACCATGCGGGCATGGTTGCGCGTTACTGGCTGGAAGAGCTGGCGGGCATTCCCTGCCAAGTCGAGGTGGCCAGCGAATTTCGTTATCGCAAGGTCGTGGTGCAGCCCGACACGCTGTTCGTCACCATTTCCCAATCCGGCGAGACGGCCGATTCCCTGGCGGCGCTGCGAAACGCCAAGGCGCGTACGGCCGAAGAGGGGCGCTATCTGGCCAGCCTGGCGATCTGCAACGTCGGTATCAGTTCGCTGGTGCGCGAGTCCGACCTCACGCTGTTGACGCAGGCCGGGCCCGAAATCGGCGTGGCATCCACCAAGGCGTTCACGACCCAGTTGGTCGGCCTGCTGCTGCTGACCCTGTCGTTGGGCCAGGTACGCGGCACCCTGGCACCGGCGCTGGAGGCGGAGTTGATCGATGAGCTGCGCCGCCTTCCGACGCGTCTGGGCGAGGCGCTGGCCATGGACACCACCGTGGAAAAGATTTCCGAACACTTTGCCGAGAAGCACCACACGTTGTTTCTCGGACGTGGTGCGCAATACCCGGTGGCGATGGAGGGCGCGCTCAAGCTCAAGGAAATCTCCTACATCCATGCCGAGGCCTATCCCGCCGGTGAACTCAAGCATGGCCCGCTGGCGCTGGTAGACGCCGATATGCCAGTAGTCACCGTGGCGCCGAACAACGAGCTGCTCGAAAAGCTCAAGTCCAATCTTCAGGAAGTGCGCGCCCGAGGCGGCGAGTTGATCGTGTTTGCGGACCGCGAAGCCGGTATCGAGAACGGCGAAGGCACCTTCATCGTCAGCATGCCGCACATCCACGATGTGTTGGCGCCGATCCTCTACACCCTGCCGTTGCAACTGCTGTCCTACTACGTCGCGGTGCTGCGAGGTACCGACGTCGACCAGCCGCGCAACCTGGCCAAGAGCGTAACGGTCGAATAAACGACACCGGGCGGAGCGCGGCACCTGGTTTTCGCCAAAATATATTGTCAAACGACAAAATATTTTGACAACAGACAAAATATTATGACAAATCACAAGTGTCTGATTTTCATAAACTTTATTTGTGGAGGCCCGCCCGCCTATCCGAATCACGCGTCAGTCGACTGGATGAAGCTAATCTGTAACCGCATTTTTAACTTATCCACAGCCTGCGAAGTTTCCTAAGACTTTTGAGCGTATTACAAGCTTCGGATTGGTGGGGGTGGCTAAAGGCACCGGGAGGCTTGTTTGCGAGGTCGTAGCTTTAGAACCCAATCCGACATTGATCGGCATATCCAAAAAGGTTTTGGGCAAGGGAGTCTTGAGCACTATGTGCCATGGCTCCGGGTGCAGGATGTCCCATCCCATGGACGGTCGCGCAAGATACATGGCATCAAGGTCAATCGGCTCCATCACCTCCTCTCCGATTTGGAATATGGCTACCTACTCGTTCTTGAGTTTTCTGAACAGGTAGTAGACATCAGGGAGCAATATCCCCTTTTGCCCCGGTCCTCAGCGCAGTCGATTGCCAACGCGCTGAATATCCCGTACCCGGTTTATCCGGGTACGAAAGTACCCTTCGTGTTGACCACCGATTTCTTAATCACGCTGCAAGAGCCTAACGGAGGCAATCGGCTAGTTGCGCGTACGATTAAATACACCGATTCGTTCGCGTCGGGTCGAGGGCTTGTTCGCACGCTAGAAAAGCTGAATATAGAACGAGAGTTTTGGAAACAGCGCGGCATTGATTGGGCCGTCATTACAGAACAAAACATACCCGCGATCCTGCGCAGTAACTTAGATTGGCTTCGAAAAGGGGCCACTCTAAAGAGAGAGCTTCAGCAGCGCGCATTAATCATTAATTTCCTCAATGAGTTTAATAGCATGCGAGAGTTCCAATGGTCTATTGATCGTATGCTCAGAAGCATTGCTGGTTCGCTATTCGTCCCATATAGCGACGCCAAGGACATATTTATGCACTTGGTTTGGAACAAGAACATTATTCTTGATCTATTAGCCGAAAGGCTGACGATGAAGAGTGTCTTGCAAATTCCAGATATTGTGTACCCTGCCGAAGACTCTCGACATGAAAGTAGGGCAAGCTGATGCCATATTTAAATATTAACGATGCCATCGAACCAGCGACCGAGACCGCTGAGCTGCCGCAATTAGCTAGGGTGCTCTGGCTGGATGCTATAACCGATCAAATAGTACTTTTTAATATAACAGAGACACCTAAGAAGCCATGGGTGACGCGTCTGTCAGAACTAACGAGCTTGCTGGATAATGGTGATATAAAAACCGTAGCTATAGTACCAAGCCCCTTCATGTTGCGGATTGAAGAAGACCTTTCTGAGAAAGAGAAGGCTTTTCGAGATAAAAACTGGCTGCGTATCCAGGATCTGATTGAGACGGAAATTCCGGGAGAGATATTTCAGCCTGGAGCTATGGGACGCTTAATAGCTAACCAAGCGCAAAAGTGCAAGATACCAAAAAAAACAGTATATCGACTATTGTACCGATATTGGATGAATGGACAGGTCCGTAACGCTTTGCTACCCAACCGGTTTAACTCTGGAGGACCAGGTAAGCCCAAGCAGTATAGGGATGGAAAAAAACCCGGACGCAAGGCCCATTTTCAAGGAGAGGAAGTCGATACTCAGTCAAAGATTCTGACGGAGGCCGACAAGAGCTGCATAAGGGTAGGCTTTTCTTTATTTGCAACCGGGAAAGTTGGCACTATTGCTGATGCTTACATTAAAATGCTCAGGCGGTTTTATACATCGAAAACGCTTCCAGGCGGTAGCGTAGAACTACCACTACTCCCTCAGAAGGACCTGCCAACCGCTAGGCAGTTCGCTTATTGGGGACACAAAGCTTATGACGATATTACCGTTCTTAGAGGAAGAAGCGGTGAGCGAAATTGGCAAAAGGATCATCGCCCGTTGACCGGTACTGTTCGCGACGGGCTGCGTGGTCCTTGCCACTTATTTGAAATAGACGCTACTGTGGCTGACATATATTTGGTCAGCCGGTACAACCGAGATTGGGTTATTGGCCGCCCCGTCGTTTATGTGATAATTGATACTTTCTCAGGGATGATTGCCGGCGTCTATGTCGGCCTTGAAGGGCCTAGTTGGAACGGCGCAAGACAGGCGCTGTTTAATGCGTTTACACCAAAGAAGAGCTTTTGCGCGGATACTGGTGTAGAGATTAGCGCGGACGAATGGCCTTGCCACCACTTACCCCATGAAATCTTTGCCGACAGAGGCGAGATGTTGGGTCAGGCTGCAGAAGGCTTGGCTTCGGGACTGAGGATAAATCTAGGTATCGCCCCTCCTTATCGGCCGGACTGGAAGGCCATCGTTGAGAGCAGCTTTAAAGTACTAAACGTTACTACCCAGATACATTGGATCCCTGGCGCGGTACGTAAGAGGAATAAAGAACGGGGTGACCGTGATTATCGGCTGGATGCTACGCTCAATTTGGCTGAGTTCACGAAGATTATTGTCCAGGGAATACTCTACTATAACAAGCACAACCGGCAGCCCGACCGCCTTTCTAAAGAAATGATTGCCGATCAGGTGGAACCTACGCCAATAGGGATATGGAATTGGGCGCTCCGCAATGCTCGGATCGATGAAAATGTTCAAGCTGACGAACTTATTTACCTACATCTTTTGCCCCGAGACAGAGGTTCTATACAAAAGGGAGGTATCAAGTTCAAGGGTATGTTTTACGTCTGTGACTGGGCCGTTGAGCAGAATTGGTTTGCTAGAGCAAGACATAGAGGGGTGAGCAGCATTCTTTGTTGGTACGACCCTAACAGCACAGAACATATCTGGATCCAAAATGATCAAAGTAACTTCCTGCGCTGTGATCTAAGGAAGTCTGAAGATCGGTATCACGGGTATCGGTTTGATGAAGTTATTGACATGCTCGCTATCATTAAAGAAGAGTCGCCAGAAAGCAAGTACACCAAGCTAGTCAGTAAAGTCTCGCTTGATGCCCAAATATCTGGCGTCGTTAACGCCGCGAAGAAAGATAAATCTTTGACGACTGACGTTTCGACGAAGTCTGAAAAGCTGGGAAACATTCGCAGTAATAGAGCCAACGAGCGCTTGCAAGAACGTATGGAGTCATTAGCGCCAGATGACCTGCGTATTCCTGTCCCGCCGCAATCCGACGCGATTACTAGCGTTGGCGTAGCAGAAAATTACGCGGGTGCGCGCAGCGCCGAGGTCATTGACTTGCTGAGTCGACTTCGTCCAGGAGCTAAAAAATGACCGGAGTTATGCATGCGGTCGCGCGGTATGACCAATCGCCTGTTTTGGAGTTTCAAGGGAATCCGTTGATAGAGGCTTTACCACCGATCCTCTGTGAGAGCGATGCGGCATCACTGATCATGCATTTTCCGCCCGTGAATGAGCATGAGCGTGAACTCGATAGCGCGGTCCGTCTTCACTGCATCGATCGCTTACGGACGGTCGTTCAGCCTTTGCCGATTCATCTTGAACTGGAATCAACTCTTTCTTCTTTGATTCGTAGTGGATACGTAGGGCGTAATCCGCTTTCGCCAACGACTGTAAGACACCTTCATTCGCTTTCAACGAGCAGAAGGATGTCCGATGGGTTTCGGTCCACTGCAACGACCTTCAGTTTGGTTGGGTTGAGTGGAATCGGAAAATCGACGGCGCTTGAATCAATCCTTCGTCTTTATCCGCAGACAGTTCTCCATGAACGCTATGGAAACCGTCAGTTTGTACAAACGCAAATCACTTGGTTAAAGCTAGATTGCCCGTTCGATGGATCGCTAAGCGGTTTGTGCCGGGCATTCTTCCGAGCGGTTGATCAGGCTATTGGCCAAGACCGATATGCAAACAGCTACCGCTCTCGAAGTGGCTTACCTGACACGATTCAACGCATGGAACAGGTCGCGAGCACCTATTTTATAGGCGCATTGCTAATCGATGAAATTCAGCATCTTCGATCGGCTCGAACCGGCGGAAAAGATAATATGCTTAATTTCTTCGTCAACCTAATCAACTCGATTGGCATCCCCGTTGTGTTCATTGGAACTAACTCAATGATCAGCCTGTTTTCGGACGTACTTCGAAATGCTCGGCGTGGGTGCGGTCTTGGCGTTATTGAGTTTCAAAGATTCGAGAAGGACGATCCGTTCTGGAAGATGTTGGTGGAGTCCTTGTGGGCCTATCAATGGTGCCGTGAGGTTAGTCCATTGACGGATGAGCTTCTCGACGTGCTCTATGATTTGACTCAAGGGGTCACCGACTTCCTAGTGAAGCTCATGATCCTCGGCCAACGCTTCGCTATCCAGCACGGCGAGGAGCGTCTTGCTCCAAGCACATTTAGGCGCGTAGCCGACACCAAGATGCAGATCCTTAAACCGGCGTTGTCGGCCTTACGTAGTCGGGATCCTAGGCAGTTAGGACGGTTTGAAGACCTATTGCCAATTGATGCCCAACTTGAGGGCATGATGATGCTGAGTTCTGACGATTTGTCGAAACGTTATTCACTACTGAGTAGCATTAGTCCTGCGCCGACGCTGAAAGCGCAAGGCGTACCGAAGGCGTCTTCCCCGAAACTTGCTACGGCGTCCTCTAAAGGATCCGCAAAACTGTCTGAGATTGCCAAGAGCGAAAGCCCCCTTCAGCAATTGCGTGAAGAGGGTTGGCTTTGTGAGCAGACGTTTGAGTTCTCTGACGCCTATCGCGCTAGGTACGACTGAGGTGGGAAATGGATACTGGGCCAGGCTTTTTCTTAGCTCCCTTCCCAGACGAAACGCTTCACAGCCTGTTGAGTCGTTACTGCCGGCTGACCGGGTTTGCTTCAGTACGCCAAGCATTCAACGACGTTGAGCACGGCTACTCCTTTACCCGAAACACAAGCTTCCCTTGCCATCTAAAAGAATTGGAACGGCTGCTCAAGCCGGTTACTGGGCTGGACGCCAACGCTTTCATCTCGCGGCATACGTTGCTCCCTTACTTCCAACCATTTATGTCGCCAGAGCAGCTAGCGATTACGCGTCGACAAATGCATAGCAGGAACGGCCAAGGGTTGAAGATGCGGCTTGGACTCATCGCAAGTTCTTTAGAGCGATACGTTCGGGTTAGATTCTGCCCGGTGTGTCTCGCTGAGGATGATCAGATTCATGGTCAAGCCTACTGGCATCGCATACATCAACTTCCTGGGGTGTGGATATGCCCCCATCACGTACAGCCCCTTTCGATCATCGAACCGGCTTGGATCCGGGATAAAGCTAAACGCTGCTTCCTGCCGACTGACGATGAATTACATGCGCACTCCCTATCATTGGAAGTCAGTGCAGTCCAGAGAGACACGCTATACCGTCTCGCCGCTCTCTCTTGGTCTGTGCTCGATAGGGATTGTGACCCGCTGCAACCTCACGTGGTCCAGCAAAACTTGCTGTGTGGGGCGCAGGCCCATGCGCTCGTGAGTTCCAATGGCAGGCTTCGGCTGATGCCCTTGGCTGAAATGTTAGCGATCTACTTCAAAGGGTTGCCCAGCACCGAGGAATTTTCAAGACTGCTCCCGGTGAGCGCAAAACAAGCTCCTTCTTGGATCCTCAAGTTACTGCGTAAGCCAAGAGGCGCCCATCATCCGCTACATTATTTGCTTCTTGCGGATGCGCTTGGACTGAGCTTCGATCATTTAGCTGTTCAGCGCTCTGGCCAGATGCCTACGTCGAAGAATATAACGACGACGGTGACCACCAAAACTGATGGCCTAGCGCGCACGCTCAAAGAAATGTACTCGGAAGGACGTTCACTTCGCCAGATTGCCGCAGTGACAGGCGTGAGCGTCTCTACGCTTCACGTCTATGCCGTTCAGCTTGGACTACGTGTCCGTGCTCGTCCATCCATTCTACTACCAGTGCTCAGACAGCAAATTCGGGATCAGTTGATTGCCGGGAAAGCTTTTTCTGAAATAGCTAAAAATTGTGGCGTTTCATTGACCTCGGTGTATCGAGTACTAAGAATGGAAGCCGACCTTAAAAACATGTTGTCAGGGTTGCGATTGGAGCAAGACCGAGAGAGCCGTCGTCTTCGTTTCATTATGGAACGTGAGAGGAACACGACAGCTCGGGCGTGCGCCGATTACGCTTGGCTTTACCGTAACGATAGAAACTGGCTGAAAGAAAAGGTCCATCGCATCGGAAGGATCGCTCGTAAGCGCACCGCTGCTGTTGACTGGGCAAGGCTGGATAAAGAGTTGTCGCGTCGAATCCGAGCGTGCGCGTGGAGCCTTAGGGCCCGGCCAGGGAAGCCACTTCGGATCTCTATTGCGCGGATAGGGCGTGAGCTGAATTCATCCATACTGTTTGAGAAAAAATTGCCTAAGCTGCCGCGATGCAGCTTGGAGCTTAAGGCGAGCTGTGAATCAAAAGATCAGTTTCATCGCCGCAGATTAGAATGGGCTGCTAAAGAATTACGTACACGTAAGGCAAGTTTCGGTGCTGCGACGTTGTTGAGGTTCGCAGCTATTCGTCCACCAGCGGGGAATGCAGCTTCGTATCTTATGAAATTGATCAAAGAAGCTTAGCCATATGGGACTATTCTAATTTGGCCATACGCGCTTTTTGATAAGCTCGGCCGGCATATCCAGCATCGACACTTATAGGACCCGACCATTGTCGAGTGATCGAAAATTTGTTCATCTCATCTACCTGGCTGAATTTTTGATTCACCATTACCTCAATGTCCCAGCCAAAGTGGCTGAGTATCGAATTACAGCTGATTTTGTTGATTTTTATCAAGTCACTTAAATTAACAATTGTCGGTTTAAGGTCGAGCCTTTTGAGTTCGTGTAGTCCCCAAATGATCCGCCGGACATGGAAGTGCCAAAGGGATTCATAGTGCTCCTGAAGCTTTTTTGATACTTCGGGATAGAGCTTTTCCCTATCTCTTCCCCCTGGCAACTTTTTAGGTAGAAGAGAAAGCATATTCCCGATATTTACTCTCTTAGGTTTAAACGAGAGCGCGTAAAGGCCTTCAATGCCATCCTCAATAATCTTCGCATAGCTTAGATCGTTCGAGCCACGACCAGGCTGCGTCGTTTCTGATAAATAGGAGAGTAACCACCCGCGATCGTGTTTGAAAAGCCACGATGTGGCCTTCAATGAGTTCTTCCAGCAGTCTTCTAATGTTGAACTTGGCCAACGATTTACAATCTGCTGTATCTTAGCCCGGTAAACCAAGCTTGTACTTTCTTCCGATTTTGATGGCTTTGAATCTTGCCTGCGTGCTCTTACGAGCGGCAAGCTCTGCTGGTTTTGTAGAGCGCTCTTAAACACATTAAAGTTGCGAAATAAGAAAAAGCTTAGTATTAAATGCCGTGTTATCGGCATATCGAGTTGGTTATCTATTGTGGAAAGACGAATCCACGTTTTTGTCTTCTTGGCAGCGTATGCAGTGTCCGCTTGACAGAGGAATTCGTCTCCCAAGGTCTCGACTATACTTTTGAATAGTGACGCTTGTGAAACTAGGCTGCCAGCTCGGAGACCTAGCGCGGAGGCTCGTGTTCTGTACGCATGCGCAAGGGATTCTTGCGAGATAGTAGGAACGTCTCCATGTAGTAGCTCTTTAGAGAATACGGCGTATTCGTTCTCAACGATGGGAGCGATATTGCTACGCGTGTTTGCATTAACAGACCAACCACACTCACAGGGCAGCCATGGCATGGTTAGAAGTCGATTTTTCGTATAGAACGGCTTGGAGCAAAATTGACATGAGCTCATCAGGGTTTCACTGTGCTTCCAGCAACTGGAAACTCCTGGTATTTGGTGAGCTCTATGCCAATAGCTGGAACCAAACTCATGTTCGTCGCTCTCGCAGCATGCAATACAGAGTTTAGCTGTGCCGTGCACGCCGACCACACGCTGAGGAATTCGTGACAGCGTTGTTGTCGAAGTTTCTTGGCACAGTTTTTTGTGAGAGTTCTCGGTTCCAAGAAACGATGTAAACAATGGCAGTAGCGTATTCGTGTTTAGCAGGCTTTTGAGGTTGTCTGCAGCTTCTCCTGGGAGCCGCTCAGCTAGCTGCGTTATCTTCTTCGGGACAACAACGTCCAAAGGAAACGGGGCAGCATCGAAAGCATCTCTAAAAGTCAGTGGCTGTGTTTTGTTGCCTGATAGAAAATGGTAGCGAGAAACTCTTGAGTGTAGTGTTTCATCGGGAAGTGAAGATGGAAAAAAGGGAATCTTGTGATGCACCGCTACCACTCCTGCTTATCACATACATTCTGGTTAAACGTAACATGGTTTCTATTCACAAATCGCCGTCGATTGCCCAGCTCGGTACCGAACAACCTAACTAGTGCACTCTCACGGTTGAATACCGTGAGGGTGAGGAGTGGCCAGAGTGCGTAACCTAAAAGGCAGATAACGTCGAACTGAATTCCGCGTAAAAGGGTTCTCCACGCATCAAACCGACCTCGCTTCAATTGCTCATTTATCGATGGTAGAAAATAACCTTTTTAGTCGGGCCCAGCGTGGCATGGTTAAACGTAAACTGCCGTTCGGGTTTCTATTACTTGCTCGACCGCAGCATAAAGGTCAACGTTGGTTTGCTGCGTCTTGATTGATACTACTAGGCTGTACCTTACGGTATCGTCGTAACGCTGATGCTTGACCAAAGTTTTCCACCAACCCAATGCGGGATAAATGCCAAGCATGCCTCGCCCTGCTAGGTCAGCAGCTGTACCTCGCCATATGTCCGAATGGAGTGAGCCGCGATGCCTGGTTTGGGTGCCAAGCAGCCAACATGGGTCTGAACCGCCGCCCTGATAAGCACCTTCCTCTTCATCCCGAGCACGCTTGTTGATGCGTTGCCGGAACTGGTCCTTGTCTTCATTAGGGCGACTTACGTCAAATCGAAGCCCATGCGACTCGTAGCGATAGCGGCCTTTGATGCCACGCTCGGCGATTCCCGGGTTTGGCTCAATGAAGTAGGAAAGGGTTACTCGCATCTCCACTTCGACGTTGCCGAGGTTGAGCAATTCCTGACGAGGCCAAGGAAGAAGGTGCAGATGCATGTCTCGCGCGGTGGGAGGTTTCGTGCCTTGCCTCGCAAAAGGCTTCAGTTGGTCCTCAACGATCATTGTTAAGGAGTCGCCGGCGCTATACAGAGCGCGGCCTATATCAGGCACACCAAAGCCGCAGTGTTTTACCAGATTCTCATAGCCGGCTTTTGAATCGCTTGCGAGGAAGTCTTGAAGCATCCGATTAGGCCATTCAGCGGAATGCACAATGAGGGCTCTCACTGTCTCTGGCCAGAACAGTGGGTAACTCGTTGAGATCTGGGCCGCCATCCGCGCGGCCAGAGCTGAAGCTGCACTAGTTGCACAAGTGGTTGATAGCAGCCGTCGTTGGGGTTCATGTGAGGTAGTCAGCAGCGACAGACACGGTTCGGTGTAGGCCGATTGCCCATCTGTAGCTAAGTTGCCCCCTTCGAAAACTACGTCTGGCTTCAACGGCCAAGCTGCGTTAGACCAGGTCCCTGAGGTTGTACTGTAGGGGCTCAAGCTTCCAGCTGCCGCGACTGGCAGCAAGCCAGAGTTAGGGGGATCGATCGTAACCTTCATGGTATAGGCTCCAACGCAAAGGGCGTTCCACGCCTGCGCTGGATCGTTGATACCGTCAGTGGTGACGCTGTTAGGGTAGTGAATAGCTTGGTTCTTATCGGCATTACCTGCTGATAGGACTATCAGTCTAGGATTGGCTCTCTCGCCCAGAACATCGCACGCGAGTTCATCGATAGCTGAGGACCACGCCGAGGGCCGGCCGCGATCTCGATCATCAAGGCTGGTGATTGCCATGCTGAACACACGACGTATTTCCGGCTTGGATGTATCTGGCTGGGTAACCGCATCAATCGTCAGCGAGCCATAGGGCTCTTTCTTAACTTGCTGAGCTGTGGGGAGCAGCTTCACCGATTCCAAGCGGTGACCAACCGCGACAGGCCCTTGGCTGGCGAGCGGGTCAAAAAGGTCGCCGTATAAAGCGATACCGGCCAGCCCAGTACCGTGGCCAGCCAAATCTGATAGCCCCCAGGCGCTGTTGACCGTATAGAGATCGTCTTCGTCAATGTGCTGTGCAAGAAGCGGGTGGCCCCGGTTAACACCTGTGTCCAGCAAGCAGATACGAATGCTGCCATCCTCAGCGGGGATCGTCCGCTCAAGCAAATCCTCTACCCACTCTCTCTGTTCCGGTGGCGACATGGCATCGAAGAATTCGGCCGTTTCCTTTGCTCTACGAATCTCGGCGACTTCATTGAGCAGCGATAGCGATTGAGTAATAGCTTCGCGGGAGGCATAGACGTTGAGAACTGTTCTCTCGGGAAACTTCAGCGCCTTGTCAGAGGTTTCGAAACCACATGCTTCTGCAATCGACTTAAAGCGATTAAGCACTGCTTCTCGACCATCTCGAATCGGGAGCCAAAACTCCCACCATATGGTCTCCGCTTCGTTGAGCGGCAATACCGCAGGGTCGTCCGTCCACAAGGCATTAAACGCTGCGGTTCTGATTTCTTGGATCGGGTTCAGAAGCGGTGCATTGCGAGGAATTCCTTTCGCTGTGGACGCTTCCAAATACTGATGAACAAGATTCTCGAAAGCTTTGAGCTGCCCATCCGGAACAAAAACTGTCGCGAGCTCCGTATTCGTGGCGGGATCACGTCGTAGGTTCAGGAGTTCAATGCGCTGCGCCCCGCGGGCGAGGCCTTCGAAGGCAAGAGCGTAGCCTGGCTCACTCCTGAATTCGATCTGCAGGCCAAATCCACCTTCTGACCTAAGCTGCGTTTCAGCAGTTTGCCGCTGATGTCTTACCGCCTCTGCCATCTCTTGGCTTGCACGCTTGAGTTGGCTGAGAAGCCTAGCACCATGCGTTGTTCGATCTGGCGAGGGGTAACGAGGGTCTCGTTTTGCCGATGCTGTGGACTGGAAGCGTTCCGCTAGCCCTTGTCCTTGGAGGTGAAAATGAGGCCGTTGTCCCTTAGTTGGTTCCGTCATCGAGATGCTCTACTACATTAGGAGCGCTGTCTCCCGTGGAACGCCTTCCGCTCCGTAAGGTGCCTCTCCACGTCCTTGATTGCCACCTCGGTTCGATCTTGAATGATCGCGTCCTTGATTGCGTCGTCCGCGGCTCTCGCCAATTCGGCATAGCTGAGGCCTTCTGCGGTGGTGCAGAGCTTATCCCAGCTTCTAATCGACTTCGAGAAGTTCAGCAGTCGGTTCTTTAGCACCGTTTGAATTTGCTCCTGGTTGGGCAGGCCATATTCGATAACATCGTCGAATCGACGGAACAGGGCGTAGTCGAGAATTTCGGGATGATTGGTGGCAGCGATGATCAGACTGTTCGACTGATCTTGCTCGATCATCTGAAGGAAGCTATTCAGCACTCGGCGGATTTCACCGACATCGTTCTGAAGGCTGCGCTGGGATCCGATAGCATCGAACTCATCGAAAAAGTAGATACCCCGAGTGTCGCGTATTGCATCGAATATCTGGCGCAGCTTTGCCGCGGTTTCTCCCATGAACTTAGTTATCAAGCTGTCGAACCGAACGATATACAGAGGAATGCCCAGTTCCCCAGCGAGGGCCGAAGCCGTCATCGATTTTCCGGTACCGGGCGGGCCGACCAAGAGCAATTTACGACGTGGAGACAGGCCGTGAGCACGAATTTTTTCAAAATTGCGCTGCTCGCTCATGATCCTTTCCAGACGGGAATGGGTTACCTCATCCAGGACCATTTCAGAAAGTCGAGTTTTGGGAAGCGCAGCGCTAAGTAAGCTGCTCAGCTCGCCACGCGGCTGGCCTATCGGCACAGGCATCCCAGAAGGCAAGCGGTTCTTCTTGGCCGAGTCGATTAGCGCTCGCAGATCCTCTGCTAGCTTGCCGTGCCCCTGCTTGGCCTCGTGAGCTGCCAATTGCATGGCTACGGCTAGAAAATGCGAATCATCGCCTTTGATGTGCGAGCGCAGTAGCGCTTTCAAGTGTTCGCCGCTAGCCATGAGTTTCTACCTTTTGCTCAACGATATTTTAACCGTTCGAGACCCATTCAGACGGAAGATGGTTGGTATTTTGTTGCCTACCGGTACCAGCTCAGCCTGTTTGCGTGTAGTTATCCATAGTTGCTCTTCCAATGGCAGTAGCCATCCAGCTAGGAAGGCTCGCGCGCACAGAGCTCAACTTGCTCCATTCGTCATCGGGCAAACGCTCCCTAAGCGCTGCTGCTGCCCCGTCTGCTCTGTCACGGCCTATCCAAGCGAGCGTTCTGACGGCATCGCCAGCAAGGCTGTTTCCAAGCGAAAGCATCCAGTAGGGAGCCCGCTGGAGTGCGACCGTCTGGTCTCCAACGACCACTTTCAGACTGCGACCAGTGGTAAGTAGCACTTTCTCTACGGGTCTAGTCAGAGCTAGGCCAAGCGAGTTCGCAGCACATTGGCCTGTAGGCGCGATGGCTTGCTTTTTCCACGCTGCGATCGATTTCGCCACTGACTCAGCAGACGGAGCACGGCCTTGGCTTTTGATCGATAACGGAAGTGCATAAATTCCGCGTGCCACCCGTATCAAATGTCCAGATTTAACTAGGCGGCAAAACGCTTGGTCGACCGCAGTGCGGCTTCCCAGGTGGAGAAACTCTTTAGGTGCGAGCACGCCTCCATTTCTCAACAACTGGCTGCGTTCCCGGATCGCGCTAGGAATTGATGACATATCGAGTCTCGGTTTAGTAATGTCAGATATTAGAAGACACTTCTGACATATGATCAACAGCCAGCGACTTGCTAAAGGGCTGGTATCGGTGTCACGTATGGCGACTACTGCTGCCTGACGGGGCTGAACTGGCTGTTGGGTGACGCACCCGAACCGTCACCGCGGTGGACGTCTGAGCTAGACTGATGCCAACCAGTCATAAGCGCCTACCTTCCTCTGTAGGCTTTATCAGCTCCAACACATTGGCTTTGGCCTATTGCCATTCCGTTCGGCGGCCGCCAGCCCTATCGCAGGAGTCTAGGGGATAGATTGGTTCGTGATCTTCTGTATTGGAGGTATGTATGAGGCTGATCGCCGAACCCGTAGCAATACGTTCGACCTTCACGGGTGACCTGAAAGCGGTGGCTGCTCGCCTAAACGCCGAGAAAGCAGAGCAAGCTGTTGTCATAACGGTGGACCACGCCTCGGCTGAAACGCTAGCTGCGTTGGGCGAGTCGCTGGAGGCGGCAGCCCGATTCATCACCGACACGACGTCCAAGGATCATCAACTCACAGTTGAGCGAATGGTTTCGCTGCTAGTGCCTCAAGCTCCTGTAGGACCAGTAATCCTCGTGGAAGCGCAGATGTTAGCCGAGGCCAAAAAGGCCGTATTGGAGAGCGGTGACTGGCTGTCTGAGCGGGACATTGCGCTTCTGGCTGAATCCAACTGCAGTGCAAGCTCGCGGCTCAACGAATGGAAGAGAGAACGCCGTATATTCTCTATTCACCACAACGGCAGTGCCTACTACCCGATTTATGCTCTGAACAAGGACGATGGGTATCAGCCGCTTTCGGCCATGGCCGAGGTGCTGAAGGTATTTGACGGGGAGAAGGATGATTGGGGCTTGGCATACTGGTTTATATCAATGAACAGCTATCTTGGAGGCGAGCGCCCCCAAGACCTGCTCATTGCCGTTCCGGCACGCGTAGTGGCCGCGGCAGAGTATGAGGTTGCCGGAGTAACCCATGGGTAAATCAACGCCCCCTTGAGACCCAAACACCAGTTTTAGTGCTCTCACACATCACCATCCGAGGCGAAATGGTGATTGCACACTAGAAGCTTACGAAACCCCGTCAAAGGTTGGTGCTCATTCGTTTGGGAAGCGATCAGTGAATTATAAGTATTTATAACCGTTTATAAGAGGAAGCAGCTATAAACGGCTATATTTTATTAGATATCGAGGATCCGGCGTCACGGTTAAGGTGCTATCTCGGAAAGCACGACGGACGAATCCCCGATTTGCGCTTAACTAGAGAAGTTTCGCGTCTAGCGTCCAGCGTGGCCAAGTCCTGATTCTGACCGCTCGCTTTGCGTGAGAGCTGCCGAGTGGGAACGCTAGCTTCCATGACAGCGACTTCCCAGCAGTCGCAGTGATAGCTCTTGATGCACCGACCATCGCCTCAGGCGTAGACGTCTATGCTGAGTACTTGATTCGGTTGGGTGTCACGGGAGGCAGGTAATGAAAATTACGGAAAAGATAGAGGTCGATACAGTCACCGACGTGGTGTGCGATGTCTGTCAATGTTCAGTTCGGGTAGCTATCGGCGGATTTCAATTCGCGACGCTGCATGCCCACTGGGGCTACGGCGCTAAGCATGACGGCGAGCGGTATGAACTCCACATTTGCGAAGGATGCTTTTTCGGAACATTGGCATACCTCAAGCAAGAGCGGCGCATTCACAATATGTTTAGCGAAAACAACGATAAGAACGAGCTGAGTGACCGTTTCGGTCTAGTAGCTGCAGATGATTACTTCGGCGATGGAGCTAAGTCGGCGCCAGGTTGAGGCATAGCCGCTTTCGACCAAAAGTCTACATTTCGTGTGCCAGCGCAGCTACCGCGAAGCTTTCAAGCTCTGTGTAATCGCCGCTGGTATTGGCTCTTTCGAGAAAGAAGCCGCAAATGCCCGCTGCTGTAGGTCCATCTCTATCGCATCGCATGGAATCACCGACCATCCATGTTGCGCCCGGCTCAGCACCTAGCTGGTTACAAGACCAACGATAGATTGCTGGATCCGGCTTCATTACGCCAAGATCGCAACTGAACGCATAGGCATCCAAGTCGGGATAACAGCGTAAAATAGCTTCTCGGTATGGAAACGCCAGGTTTGAGCAAACGCCAACGCGAACATCCATACGCTGAAGCATCTCAACAGCAGGAGGCCCGTCGGGATAAGGCTCTATTGCAGCAATCTCCTGAGCCAAGACCCGCTCTAAAAATTCGAGCTCTTTTGGACTCGCTGGAATTTCGAGCTGCGCTGCGGCTTGAGTCAACGTCATCGGAATCTTCATCAGTATGCTCGCGTCGTCAGATCTGGGCCGGCGCCCATTCGCTCTACCAATGGTCAACAATTGCCGGTAAGGATGTCTTCCATCCTGGATCCTCAACAGGGTACCGAATGCATCGAAGATAACTGCTTGGACGGGCATGATCTGTCCTTACGAAAAATATTCGACAAGTGAGCGATGTCTTGACGCGGTACTGGTACAGAAATCCTTGTACCGCTCTAATCGAGCCCTCACAGATTCAATGTAGAAGCGCGGATAGAAAAGATTGTCTGGCTTTTTTACAAAGCCTGAACAGTGATCTGCCGTTTCTGTCTGTTCAGCCAGCGCAATATCCAACGCACAGACTCTTGCTGCAACGCAACCTGGCGTGTTGCTAGCCTTCAATCATGCGAATGGCCGTGGCTTTCGACTTCAGACTGGGTTTTCGGCTCGCCGCCACCACATGCCGACAGTAAGCCCAGCAGGCAAACAAGGAGAAAAGAGCGACTCAAGGGAGTTGTGGTTTTCATCGTGTAATCCTTTCTATTTCAATCATGGATGTGGAAGCCCCTGCGCCTCATGACGGAGGGGCTTCGTGTCTTAAATGACTCGTTTGACGCTCAGGTACTCGCCCTTGGTCTTGAGCGTGATTGTCACGTCGCTGTTGCTACGGTTACGCCAGAACCAGCCGTGGGTGCCATCAAAAATGGCAGTGAATTCGCCTTTGTCACCTTTAACCTGCTTGGCCTTGCTGTAGCTGTGGTAATAGCCCTTGGGGCCGTTGTAGGGCTCGCCATGGGTATCGTGATTAACCGGAACGCCATTGGTCGCCCACTCGTAGCTGACCGTGGCCTTGTCCAACATTTCCAGCTTGATCTCACTGGCCTCGCCTGGCTTCAACGTGACAGTCACTTCATCGGACTTCAGGGCTGGCTGTGCCTCTGCTACCGGCTCAGCCGCAGGTGCTGCCACAACTTGTTCTTGAGGTGCCACCTGAGCAGGTGCGGGAGCTTGTACTACCGGTGCCGCCGCTGGCTGAACAGTCGCATCCGCTGCCGCTTCTTCGGCCAGGATTTCCTTCATTTCACCCATCTGGGTGAGGCCTAGTACGCGGCCAACGCCCGTTGGGTCGATGGCGTATTCAGAGGGCATCACCACGGTGACCAGCAAAACAGCAGCAACACCCACTGCGATCACAGTTGAGCGCAGCAGTTGGCGACTGGTCGGCAATTCGCTTTGGGTCGGAAGCTTGGTATTGAACATGCTGAGAATTCCTTACGAAGAGACGATCAGGCCGGTGAGCTGGTAACCCATCAACAGGAAACCGGCGCTCATCATGGCGACGTTGGCGGTGTAGGCATGACGCCAGAAGCTGGCAGTGCGCCGCCAGTAGCCCATGACGATCAGAATGGCGCTCAAGGCCAGGAGCTGGCCGATCTCGACGCCAACGTTGAATGCAACAAGGTTGGCAATTAGGCCGTCTGCAGATATTTCGTACTCCTGAATCTTGGTTGCCAGGCCGAAGCCATGCAGCAAGCCAAAGATCAGCGTGGCCGCCTTGGTATTCGGCTGGTGGCCGAACCAACGCTGGAACGCGCCCAGATTATCCAGCGCCTTGTAAACCACCGAGAAACCGATGATGGCGTCGATCACATAGGAGCTGATGCTGATTTCCGCCAGTACGCCGAACAGCAGCGTCACGGTGTGTCCCACGGCGAACAGGGTGACGTAGAGCCCCACGTCCTTCAGGCGGTAGAGAAAGAAGATCACCCCGAACAGAAACAGCAGATGGTCGTAGCCGGTGATCATGTGCTTTGCGCCCATGTAGATGAACGGCAGCACCATTACTCCAGAGCTTTCCTGAATAAACCCCTTGTCGCCCTCGGCCACAGCGTGAGCCAGCGCGTCAGGCATGCCGAGAAACAGTAATGTGGTGAATAACAGCAGCAGTATTAGCGAGCGGTTTGGGCGCGCGGGAAATGCGCCCATACCGCACATGGATAGCGAATGCATGGTTGAGTCCTAAGTGACTGTGGTCTTGGCCAGATAGCGGCCGGTGTCAGAGCGCGAATCTTGGGCGTGGTGGCCGCTCGATCAGGAAGATCGGACTAGGAGGGATGGCGTAGCGCGTGGATTCTATCGGCTGCGGACGCTCTGGCAGCGTACTGAGGATGAGGAGCGTGGTCAGGTAAGGCGTTTCGTGCACGTGGTCGGCAGTAAGCGTGGAGTGGTAGTGATCCGTGCATTTGGCACAGGCCGAAATACCCGTGATGTGGGAATGCGCATGAGCACGGTCCTCGCCGCTCCACGCACCTTGGCTCATCCCAGGGCCAAGCGCGACGCTATGCCCGGCCCATGCCATTAGCATGACGAGAGCAAGGGCAAACGTTAACTGAGCACTGACCGGTTTACTGAGCATGCGATGTGTCTTCAATTACAGATTCGGCTGGCCGCCCGACGATAACGACAGGTTTGCCATATCCCCCCGGGGGGGATAGGATCAAAGCGTAAGTCATCGAGGCATGGGACTCAAGGCATGAGCGATCAAGAACACGCCCATCAGCACCAAAGTCATAGCGATATCATCAAAAGGTTGAAGCGTGCCGAAGGTCATCTGCGCAGCATCGTGGGCATGATCGAGGCCGGTCGCGCCTGTGTGGACCTTGCCCAGCAGCTACACGCGGTAGAAAAAGCGGTCTGCCAGGCCAAGCGCACCTTGATCCAGGACCATATCGATCACTGTCTGGAGCATGCGCTCGCGGCCACCGAGCAGGGTGACACCACCGCTCTAAGCGACTTCAAGCAGATCACCAAGTACCTTTGATCTTCTTTCGCCGCCCAGCGGAGCACGCCATGACCTGGATAGTGACCAAATACCTGATTACTGCACTAATGGTGGTCTTGGTATCCGAAGCGGCCAAACATGGCGACCGTATTGGCGGGGTCATCGCCGCCCTGCCCATAGTCACGGTGCTGACCTTGATCTGGCTGCACATCGAGCATCAACCTGGACAGAAGATCGCCAACCATGCCTGGTACACCTTCTGGTATGTGATCCCCACGCTACCGGCGCTGTTGATGTTCCCGCTCCTAATGTCTCGCTTCGGCTTCTGGCTGGCACTGGCGGGTTACGCATTGGCCACGTGCCTGTGTTTCGCCCTGTTCGCTTTAGCAATGCGCCGCTTCGGCATCGAATTGTTGTGATTGTTCGTTTTCCTTGATCCGGTAGGCCCATCGCATGCCTCGGATCGCCTCATTGCTGCAAAATGAGATGCCAGATTCCCTACAGCGTTTGACCGACCGCTTCTGGCCGTTGCACAACCGTCACGTCTCAAACCCCTCACTCTGGTAGCGCCAACGCTTCTCCTTTAGGACTCCACCAACGGTACACCTGCATGAGACCACGCTTGGCGGCGACCGCCAGCGCCTGGAGCGCTACAACACCCGCACTGACGAATAGAGGCCAAAAACGGCGGTTCGATAGCTCCAGCCGCATCCGGTCGGCTAGCTCGCTGAAGAGTAGGGTGGTTTGGTCCATGCTTCATCTCCTTGTTGGACGCTGAACAATTCTTTGCGGTTCCGCAGCGAGCCGGATGGCCATTTCAACAATGGCAACTGGGTGATACCTGAACCGTTACGTTCGCCCAACCGTCCATCAAACAACGAAACGGTTCACCAGTGCATTCAGATCCACAGCAAGAGAAGAAAGCTCGCGGCTGGCCGCGCTGGTCTGGTTCGCTCCGGCAGACGTCTGGACTGAGAGGTCCCGTATGTTCACGAGGTTACGGTCAACCTCGCGTGAAACTTGGACTTGCTCTTCTGAAGCACTAGCAATCACGAGGTTACGCTCGCTGATCAGGCTGATGGCTTCTGATATCTCATCGAGTGCTTCGCCTGCCGCTTTAGCCACATCGAGGGTAGATCGAGCGCGTTCGTTACTCGACTGCATTGCACTGACAGCCCGCCCAGCACCCTGCTGAATTCCAGAGATCATTTGCTCGATTTCTTGTGTCGATTGTTGAGTGCGATGAGCAAGCGCACGAACTTCATCAGCCACGACAGCGAAGCCGCGCCCTGCTTCGCCCGCACGAGCAGCTTCAATAGCAGCGTTCAGTGCAAGAAGGTTGGTTTGCTCTGCAATGGCTCGGATAACGTCCAGCACTCTGCCAATCTCGTTGACCTTGCTAGCGAGCTCTTCGACCTGTACGGCAGTGCCGGTCACATCGGCCGCTAGGGCGTCGATTGCACCGACTGTCTTGATGACCTGCTCACGACCACGCTTGGCCGTCCGGTCCGAGTCCCGTGACGCTTCCGAGGTAGCTACTGCGTTCCTTGCAACTTCATCAACTGCGGCTGTCATCTCATTTACAGCAGTAGCCGCCTGTTCGATCTCTGAGTTCTGTTGGTGTAGACCTCGGGTCGAATCCTCAGTAACCGCGTTCAATTCTTCGGCCGCCGATGCTAGCTGGCTCGACGAGTGAGAAATACTCTTGATGGTTTCGCGCAATTTCCCTTGCATGTTTTTCAATGCTTGAAGAAGGCGCGCCGGCTCATCATTACCCTGAATCTCGATATCTTTTGTCAGGTCACCACGTGCAACAGCTTCTGCAGCCTGTACAGCCTGGTCAAGAGGAACCGTTATGCTCCGTGTGAAGAGAATTGCTAGAATTATCATGAGCATCATGGCAATACCTATCGCAATACCCGTCAATATAACTGAGCTTTTATAGACTGAGGCAGATTCAGCAGCCGCAGCCGAAGCCCCGTCGCGATTGACTTTAATAAGGTCGTTCAGGCCCGCCATAAGCTCTTCTGCGTGCTTGTTGATTTCGCCATTCAGAATTTCCATAGCGGCATTGCGTTGACCATTCGAAGCAAGTTGGACTACCTCCGCCTGCAGTGGCATGTAACTCAGAGTGGCCTGCTTGAAGCGCTTGAAGGCATCGTGCTCCGCATCGTTTCCGATGAAATTTTCGTATGCAGCCAGTTCTTTAGTAATCCAGCCACGTAGCTCGTCAACGGTTTTGCGGTTTTCTGCCTGCATTTGTGGATCTGTGTACACGACCGAGCGAAGGGTCATTTCCCTCAGACGAACCATGTTCTTACTAATCTCGCCTGTGGCCTCCACTCCCGGCAGCCAGTTTTCATCGACCTCCAAAGCCTTTGCACGCATATCGCCCATACGGGTTATCGATACGACGCCAAGGGTTAGGACTATCAGCGCTATCAAGCCAAAGCCAATGCCAAAACGTGTTGCCACTTTAAGTTTACGTAGCGACATCTTTCTAGTTCCTAAGTGAACGGCAACTGCCTGGCTCGCTTATCGGCACGCCGTTGCATTCGCTAAATGTATTCCAGAAGTTTTATTGACCTAAGGGTGAGGATTCGGACCGGTGGCAGTAGATCTATGCTCATCAATCCAACAGCGGCGGGTCTCCCTATGGCCGCCCCGTACGTAGCGAGAGACTTTCCCATCTCAAACGAAGTAGCCTCATACGCTTCTGCTATAGCTCGCTATCAGGGCTTATCTGGCAGTTGCTCTTCTTCATTCCCGCCCGCGTTTTTGCTATTGGAGCTGCCGCTGGCACCCGCCGTGTTGCCGATCAGGCTCGCAGTCGCGGTCTGAATGAAGGCGCTCAATTGCTCGAGAAGTGCCTGATCCATTGAACTGCGTTCGAGCCTCGTGCTTCGAGGCTGCGCACCCAGGCGGTACCGGTAAACCCGCGCCTCCAGTCCTTTGGGCTGTACTACGATACGATCGCCGCTCAGCATGGCAACCGTTTGATCACCGCCCGAAGGCTTTATGATGCCAAAGCCTGGATCGCCAGGTGGCAGGCTCAGCAAATCACGCCCCCAGCACTGATGGCGCACCGTCCCGTCCAGCCGCCCCATAATCGTTGGCACCACATCTACTTGGGTGCCGACAATGTCCTCAGTGCTGCCGAATCGTTCCTGGATGCCGGGGGCGATCAGCAGTAGGGGGACATGAAAGCGATACAAGTCCATCTCAGTCAGCTGCTCTTGCGCACCGAAGCCATGGTCGCCCACGACGACGAAGAGAGTGTTTTTGAAATAGGGTGCTTTCCTGGCTTTCTCGAAGAACTGGCCCAATGCCCAATCGGAATACCGCATCGCGGTCAAATGCTGATCCAGTGAGCCATGGCCGTCGACCGGCTCCACCGGTAGGGGAGCGGGAAGCGCGTAGGGCGTATGGTTAGAAAGCGTCTGGAGCAAGGCGTAGAAGGGCTTACTTCCGTCCTGTTTGAGCAACTCTGCAGCCGCGCGATCGAACATGTCCTGATCGGATACGCCCCACGTAGGGTCGGAGACGACCGGGTCGACATAATCGTTGCGCCCTATGAACCTGGTCATGCCCTGGTTACTGAAGAATCCTGACTGGTTGTCCCAGGCGAAATCGCCGTTGTAGACGTAGAGATCCTCATAGCCACGAGCGCCAAGTAATTGTGGCAGACCAGAAAACTGATGCCCCCCCTCCGGCGTCTGCATCAGATATTCGAACCCGGGCAGATTGGGGAAGCAGGCCATGGTGGCGAACATGCCTTGGTGGGTATGGGTACCGTTGGAGAAGAATCGGCGGAACAGCAGACCGTCCCTTGCCAATCGGTCAAAGTTTGGAGTTATGCCAGCCTGGCTGCCAAGCGCACCAACGAAATGGCCTGCAAAGCTTTCCATCAGAATCACCACCACGTTGCGGATCGGCAGGCGAGTATCGGCGGGGGCCTGGTAGTCCCGCCGAACGGCGGCTGGGTCTGAGTCGACAAGTTGCTCGTTCGGACCAAGCAGCAGGTCGCGGGTGACGACGACGGCCTTGTCGGCCGGCATGGAGGGTTCCCAGATGTTGTCCCGCTCGGCGGAGAGGCGGCTTTTTCCTGCCGCATAGAGGGTCAGCGTGCCGTTCAAGCCAAGCTGGTTGGCGAACATCGATTCGGTGGTGAAAGCGTCGCCCCAACGCAGAGGTGGGCCTTGGCGAAGGGTACCGCGGGCGCCGGCGACAGAAAAGGTCAGGCATAGCAGTAATGCCAAGCTGCGAGCAGGCCATGAGTGCAAGAGTCGGCCACTGCGCTGAGACTCGTTTGATCGGCCGCCGGGTGAGCGCCGCCGAGTCAGCCGATCTAACCAGGCAAAGAGTATAAAAGCCGCCCCGCTCAGAGCCATCCAGGCCAGCAAGAGACGCACCACAGGAAAGCCGTGCCAGAGCATGCTCAGCACAGTCGCGGGGTCTTCCTGTATGTACTGGAAGACCAATCCGTTCAGGCGTTGATGGAATTCCCGGTAGAAATCCAGCTCTACAATGCCTAGAAATATCGTCAAGCTGGCTGCGACGCTTAGCCAATAACGCTGCCAGCGGCGGGCAGCCATCAACCGCGTGCTCAGCAACGCAAGAATCAGGGGAGCGCAGAGATAGATGACGACGCGCAAGTCGAAGCGCAAACCGTTGAGAAAAGCCTCGGCAAAGCTCGCCGTAGACGTATCGCCGATTAGCTCGTGGTTGTAGATAAGCAGTCCTAGTCGCAGCAGTGAAAAGAGAGCGAGAAGGACGATTGCGCTCGATATGGCAAAAGTGAGGTGTTCGAGAGTGCTTGGCGTTGCTGCACGCGCCGCCGCACGACCCGCAGGCCGCTGGTTTTGGTACATAGGGAACCTTCAGAGGCGATTCAGTTCTAGGATGCGATTGCGGCCCTGCTCAGCGAGCAGATAGCGGCGAGGAGCGACAGGTAGCAGCGTTTGTGGCGAGCGCAGATGGTCGAGAACGACATGCTGGGTTCCGCTCTTGTCCATCAGCAACAGACGAGCCATGTGGGTGGCGTCCTCGCTGACCCAGAGACCCTCCTCAGTACAGAGGAGATAGCCGGGTTGGTTAAGGCCGGACCAAACGGTCTCATCCGCGCCGTCTTCTTTTAGGCGCTTGACCCAACCACGCGTTTTCTCGGCGTAAAACAGCTGTCCGTCGGGGCAAACGGTGACCGCCTCCGCTTCGTTAAGCCCATCACGGAGCACAACGGTCTTGCCGCTCTGTGGGTCGAAGCGCAACAGCCGGCCGCTGCTCTGGTCCTCAATGGCGTAAAGGTAATGCCCATCGCTGGCGAGCTGTTCGACACCCTGGCCGAGCAGCAGGTTGCTGGTTTGGCCGCCATGCATCCAAAGGACGGGTAGATTTCCACCTTCCTGGCTAATGGCGAGACCGCCGCGATAGGACAGCAAGCCATCCGGCTTGGACAGCCCCTGCATGACCTGAATAAATCTTCCGTCCGCCTGCTGCAGCAAAACGGTCCCTTTGCCACCGTGGTATTCCTGGGTCGCGTAGAGTTCGTTCCGGTCGTCCTTAGCCAAGGCACTGACCCTCTCGATCGAGTCCCGGTACACGCTATGAGTCCAGCCAGTTTCGGCGGTTACCGGCGCCAAGTGACGCCATGCTGGAAACGCCAGTGCTAGTGCCAGGACGATGAGAACGCCAATCATCAATTTCAGGTAGCTGCGTAGCGGGTGCCGAGCGGTGTTTGCCAAACGGGTCCCGATCATAAAAGGACCACTCCCCAGACAATCGCTATAAGCGTCAGCGCGAGAAACTGGGCAGCACTGCCCATGTCTTTGGCGCGCTTGGAGAGCGGATGGATAGTCAGAGAAATACGGTCAATAGCCGCTTCGATCGCCGAGTTGAGCAACTCCACAATCAAGGCCAGGATGGCCACCATGATTAGTATGGCCCGCTCGCTGCTGCTCACGTCGAGCAGGCATGCAATGGGAATCAGTATCAGGTTTAACAGGAGTAACTGGCGGAATGCTGCTTCACCGACATAAGCGGCTTTCAGGCCGGCCAGCGAATAGCCAGTTGCATAGAAGATCCGGCCGAGGCCCGAGCGCCCTTTGAGGGCCTGCGCATTAGCTTCACAAGCGATCGGCTCATCGCTCATGCTATACGTTCCCCGAGAGAAGCGCCGAGCGACCGGAGATAGGTCTGGTGGAAAAGCAACCAGTCCTCTTGTGGCATTTCCTCTTTATGGCGGTACAGCTGTCGCAAATCGTGCTGCGAAGCCGCCGAAATGCGCCAACGCCGCCGACTCTTCTCCAAATCGAGCAAGGCAACCTCGACCGGTGCTTCCACGCTGGAATTAGAAACCTTTACGAAGATGTGCTTGGGATAGCAGCAACCGTGCTGCCAGCCGGCAAGGTGCAGGCGTGCCAGGGTAGACGCCAGTTGCTCTAGCATTTGCCTGTTTAGTGCGTTGTCGTGTTGCTCTTGGCGGGCAGACCCATACCATTCCTGCAGGCTGATAAACCCGTCCAATGCCTGCGTGACTAGCACGGCTTGCCACTGGCCCGAATTTTTTCTCGAAGCGCAATAGACGATATTTGGGACGCGGATTCCGATTCGGCGAAACGCCTCAATAGCTTGTTGCTCGCGTAATGCGGTCGGGCGCCCGAATGGATGGAGCACCGAACGATAGATGTGCCCAGCCTGGCGCTTGCAATAGAGAACGGGCCGGTGCGTGTCGCGTGGCACCAGACGCCTGACGCCGCTCTCACCACCGCGGCGCTGGTTGGGCGGTTCTACCCACTCGCCTTCGCTGTGCCACCAACGGTCGAAGCGCGTATCGGAGCTCTGGGATGGTTGCAGTTCGATCAAGGCCCTCATCGTCAAGCCACCTTGCGTAGCGTGTAAACGCGCCACATCGCGTAGCCCGGCAGGAAGTCCTGGTAGCCGATAATCTGGAAGCCAGCCTCGCGGAATTCCGCTTCGATCACTTGGCGCTTTACTACGAAGCGGTTCTGGTTTTCCGACCCTCGGCCCTGACTGGCGCGTTTGGCTTCCAGGCGTTTGCGTTTCCAAGCCTTGTAATTGCCGTCCACCCAAAGCGAGATAATGACGGTGTCGCGGGTTACCCGATGAAATTCACGGAGTATGGCCAAGCGGTGCTCCGCATCGGCGATGTGATGAAGCAGGCGGATGCAGAAGATGCAATCGACCGCATTCGGACCCAGGGTGATATCGAAGGCCGAGGTCTGAAACGTCTCGACCCGCGAGACGACCTCAGCGGGTTGCGATGCCTGTGCCGTGGCCAGCATATATGCCGAGTTGTCGGCCGCCAGAACCACACGGTTGGGCTGCTCCGCCAGCAGGGGCCAGAAGCGTCCCGCACCGCATGGCAGGTCGAGCACGAGATCGGGCTCATCGGCCTGCTTGAGCGCCCGCCGGGCTAGCTGTTCATCACGCCAATGGGAGAGCCGCCTAGCCAGACCATCGTGATGCTTGTGCAGGTATTGCACCGCATGTTCTTGGTCATATTTGCGCGAAAACTCAAGCTCAATCGGAGGGGGTTTGGACATGTCGGGCCTTCCACAAAGGAGTACGCCCGATAATCTAGAGAGGCCTGAATCAAGCGGCCGTCAAAACCACGTGAAAAAAACGTCAACGCTCACGATTGTTGATCTTGGTCCAACACGACTCGAAAGCTGCTGCCACAGGGCGGCAGGTCGCAGACCCTGATGGTCCAGCCTTGGTGCGCACAAATTCGTTTGACCAATGAAAGCCCCAGGCCCAAGCCCTCACCACGGGGATGATCGCCCCGCACGAACGGGTCGAAGATGCGCTCGTGCTGGTCAAGGGGTATACCTGGGCCGCTGTCTTCAATCCGGAACCCACCCTTCCCGATAATCAGACGTACCCAACCTTCGTCGGTGTAGTGCAACGCGTTTCGCAGAAGATTGGACATTACCGTACGCAGGAAGGTGTGGTTGTAAGGCGTGGCGTCAATATCTTCTATCAGCAACTCAAACCGAAGGCCTTTGTCTAGTATCGCCGCGCCCCAGCGTTTGCCTTGTTCGTCTGCAACGCTCTCCAAGGTGGCTTCTCCAGCCAGCGAGGCTTCTTCAGGTTTGCTTCGGGCAAGCGTAAGGAACGTTTGTACCAAATCGCTCATTTCTTCAGCCGCGCGGCCGATGCGCGCTACCTGTTCACTTTCCCGCGTGCCGAGGGGGGAGGCCTCCAGCAATTCACACGAAGAGCTTACAATCATTAAGGGAGTGCGCAATTCGTGGCTGACATCGCTGGTGAAGAGGCGCTCGCGTTCCAGAGAGCGCCTCAGCTGTACAAGTGTACTGTCGAACGCGGAGGCTAGGTGTCCGATCTCGTCATCAGCATAGTCCGGCGCCAGGAGAGGGGCGATCGGGTGAAGCTGGTCGCGATGCTGTACCTGCTGAGCCAGCCTGGTCACTGGCGCCATAACTTTCTTCGCAACTATACGGCCAAGCAGCCACGCACCTGCGACACTTAACAAGAAACCAGCCAACACCACGTCGAATAACACTTGCTCACGGGCTTCGAACTCGTGCTGCTCCTGTACCAATAAATAGCGTTCGCTGCCAACCTCACGGGTGTAAACATAGAACGCCTCGTCGCCGTTTACTACCTCGCTGAAACCCGGCTGGGTTCGCGAAAATTGCGCTGGAATCGCAAATTCGATCGAGCTTGTGGCAAAGAAACGTGTGCTGGAGTCAAGGCGTGGGCGCAGCCCCTGCCCGATTTCCTGTAAGACGATGTTCAGCTCACGGTCGAGCTCTTCAGAAACCAGATGTTCCTCAACAGAGTGCACGATGCCGACGATGCCGAGGGAGAAGAGTCCGCTCACGATCAAGGTCATCAGGGTGAATGCGATAACGATGCGCCGGGCGAAAGGCTGTTTAGCTAACATCCGGTTGCTCCGAAAGGCGATAGCCGACGCTGTGGATGGTTTGCAACAACGGCTTGTCGAAGGGTTTGTCGATAACTTGGCGGAGCTGATGGATGTGGCTGCGCAAGCTATCGCTGTCGGGCAAATTCTCCCCCCAAAGCGCATCCTCAAGCGCGTCCCGACGGACCACCGCAGGACTCCTGCGCATGAGAATTTGGAGTAGCTTTAAACCGACCGGATTGAGCTTTAGGGTCCGTCCAGCACGGACCGCATGCAACGTATCGAGGTCGAGGCTCAAGTCGCTGACTTGAAGCATCCGTTTCCGGCTGCCCTGGCTGCGTCGAAGGATGGCCTCGATTCTTGCCACCAGTTCTGATAATGCGAAGGGCTTGATCAGGTAATCGTCAGCGCCGGCGTTGAGGCCCTGCAAGCGGTCGTTCAAGGCATCGCGCGCGGTAAGCATAATGATCGGTGTCTCCCGTCCAGCGTCTTCGCGAAGACGCTGGCAGACCTGATAGCCATCGATGCCCGGCAGCATGATATCCAGAACGATAAGGTCGTACTGCTCGGTGGCGGCCAGATGTAGCCCACTTAGCCCATCCCTAGCACAGTCGACGGTAAAACCCTTGAGCTGCAGGTAGTCGAGTACGTTGGCGAGAATGTCACGATTGTCTTCGATTACGAGGATGCGCATAGGTACGGCTCACAGCGAAAGTTGACGTTTTTTTCACAGCGTTTTTACGAAGGGCTCACGGGCAGATGGGCAAAGTGCGGCACGTTCATCCACCAAGGATCATACGATGCCGCACCTCCGATATGCTCAGCTTCGCTATCTATCATTGATTTTGACAACATGGCTGGCGGTGTTTTTTTTGACCCGCAGCGCGCTACTGATTGGCCACTTAGGCGATGCAAACTCCGGTGTCGTTCAACTGTTCGGTATCTATGGCATCGGGGTGATGTATGACGTCGCTTTTTTGCTCTACGCGGCACTGCCGCTGACACTCTATCTAGTCCTCTGTCCGCGCCGGCTGTGGGAGCACCCATGGCATAACGGGTTCATGCATACGCTGCTTGCAATTAGCCTGTTCGCAATGCTGTTCACAGCCGTGGCTGAGTGGCTCTTCTGGGACGAGTTCGGCGTGCGTTTCAACTTTATTTCGGTCGACTACCTGGTTTATTCGGACGAGGTAATCAATAACATCCTCGAGTCCTATCCAATTTATCCTCTGCTGGCATTCCTGGCCTTGATAGCCGTTGTAGGTACGGTGTTACTGCGTAAGGCCACCGATGCCGCGTTGCAGGCCCCACTGTTACGGTGGCGGGATACCTGGACGACGCTGGCCGCCATATTGTTCGCTGCCGTTGCCACTACTTTGGCCGTGGGTCAGGATTTTCCCCGCGGCATCGGCGGCAACGCCTATCAACGGGAGTTGGCGAGCAACGGTCCGTTTCAATTCTTCGCGGCGTTTCGCAACAACGAGCTGGAATACCCGCAGTTCTACGCGACGCTGCCCAAACAGGAGGTGGCCGCTCAGCTTCGGCAGGAGGTCAGTGAGCCTAACGCCCGCTTTATAGGCACCGATTCGCTAGACGTCCGCCGGATGATTGACAACCCCGGCGAGCCGCTGAAACTCAATGTTGTTCTTGTGACCATCGAAAGTCTGAGCGCTAAATACTTGGGGAGCTTTGGAGATGGACGTGGGCTTACGCCAAATATGGACGAACTCCGGCAACAGAGTCTTTTTTTTAGTAATTTCTATGCCACAGGCACGCGTACTGATCGCGGACTAGAGGCGATCACATTGGCGATCCCGCCGACTCCGGGGCGCTCGATTGTTAAGCGGATCGGACGTGAGAGCGGGTTCGCCAGCCTGGGGCAGCAGTTCAAGGAGCAGGGCTACGACAGCGTCTTTATGTATGGCGGACGCGGTTACTTCGACAATATGAATGCTTTCTTCGGCGGTAACGGCTATCGCATCGTCGATCAGAGCAGCGTTTCAGAGTCAGAGATTCACTTTAAGAATGCCTGGGGCGTCGCCGATGAGGATCTTTACGCTCAGGCGATAAAACAGGCAGATGCAGATCACGCGACCGGAAAGCCGTTTTTCCTGCAACTGATGACAACGTCCAACCATCGCCCTTACACCTACCCCGAAGGGCGAATCGACATTCCATCTGGAGATGGTCGGGCCGGTGCGGTGAAATACACAGACTATGCGATAGGGCAGTTCCTGGAGCAGGCGCGGCAAAAGCCTTGGTTCGATCGAACCATCTTCATCTTCGTAGCCGACCACACGGCTGGAAGTGCCGGAACCGAAGACCTGCCGGTGGCCAACTACCATATTCCGCTTTTCGTATACGCGCCGAAGGTCATCGAGCCGCAGGAGTTTGCCGGGCTGACCAGCCAGATCGACTTGGCACCAACCCTGCTCGGCCTCCTCAACATGGATTACACCTCGACGTTCTACGGCCGCAACGTACTGCGCGCGGACGCTACCCCTGGACGGGCTTTGATTGGTAACTATCAGCACCTAGGGCTGTTCGATGGTGAGGATCTGGCCATATTGAGCCCTCGGCGGGCGGTGCGTCGCCATGACAATGCGTTGCGGCTGAGCCATGAATCAGACGTCCAGATCACCGACCCGTTGGCCCGGCGAGACATTGCCTTCTATCAGGGTGCAAGTTACGCCTTTACGCGAGGGTTGCTGAGCTGGCAGCCAGATCGATCGAACCAGACCCAGCTCAGCAAGCGATAAGTTATCGCCCCCTCTTGCCCCCCCGCTGTCGGGGGCACCGCTAGGAGTGACGCTATGTCCTGCCTCACCTCGAAAGGCTCCAAGCCCTTCAACTTCTATTTAGGTCTGGGTATCCCGCTCCTGCTGATGACTCTCTTGCTGATCAGCGAACCGACCGAAATCGATTTTGCGGTCGCTACACTATTCTACGACCCAGAAAACGGGTTCATCGGCCGGCACAGCTGGTTTCTTGAAGATGTACTGCACGACCGCGCCAAGCAAGCGGTGATCGGAATCGGAGCTCTGGCTATTCTCGGTTTTTTGCTGAGCTTGCTGCCGACAAGGTTGAAAGTCTGGCGCCGACCGCTGGGCTATCTGGTACTTGCGCTGGCTTTATCCACCAGTATTGTTACGCCACTGAAGGCGCTTACGGCTGTTCATTGCCCATGGAGCCTAAGCGATTTCGGGGGCGTGGAAACCTACACCCCGTTACTGAGCGAGCGTGCCCCGACCCTCAAACCCGGACGTTGCTGGCCGGGAGGACACGCTTCTGCCGGGTTTTCGCTGATTGCTCTCTATTTTTTTCTCCGCGACCGCCGACCGCGCGCGGCGGCATGGGCTCTTGGGCTAGCTCTGGGTTTGGGAGCAGTGTTCTCCGTTGGACGCATGATGCAGGGCGCCCACTTTCTTTCCCACAATGTCTGGACACTGTTGTTCGACTGGGTGATCTGCCTATTGACCTACCGGCTGGTTTTGTATCGATCGGTTGCAGAAACTGCCGGAGCGGCTGGTACTAGCTCTCGCGTCAAGGTGCGGGCTCCGCCCATATAACCTGCGATAACTCCCCATCCAACCTATCAAGGCGGACAAAACACAGCGAAATGGCAGCCTTACAGATGCTGGAAAGCTGCGGCGCCGTTCTTTAAGCGACTCATTTGCGTCGCAATGCCTGCCCCTTGGCTTGGTCGACATGGTGCCGCCATTCCCTGTCGCGGTCGCTCCAGTTTCGGTCCCACGCCTCGCGTTCAGCGGAGCGGTCCGCCGTGGCCTCGCATTGACGAAAGCCGTCGTTCCAGCCTTCTGCATAAAGGGGTTGGGCGAGATAGCGAGGGACATTTTTTCGAAATTTATCTAGCGCACCTGCGGCTTGCCGTCCACTGCTGCATCCGGCCTCGAAACCGTCAGCAAACTCCACGGGATAACCCTCGGCGATCAGTTGCTCATGAGTGCTTTGGCAACCCGCCAGCGATACCGCTGCCAGTAGGCCGGCTATAAGCATGCCGCATGGTTTAATTACTTCCCGCATAGGCGTGCGTGGTTTTGGTCTGCGCACGTTAATGGCGTAGAGATTCTTCAACTTCAATGGCATTACTCCTTATTAGCCTATCCGCCACGAAAACCGTGCGCGACAGGCCGTTGAGCCAACTCCGTCGAGACGATAATCAATCGCGGATGAAATTTTTGTCAAAGTAATGATTGGAAGATCCACGCAAGTCTGCCCAAACCAATGCATGGCGAATCCCCGGGAGCTCGGGAGCTATGCTGCCTCGACCTGCTTGGAAAGCCCCGTATGTAGTTTTGGCCTTCGAATTCCGTCTTATATGAGAATGTCGGCACGCCATGCTTCCCAAGACAGTACCGTTCGGAGTTGGAAGCCCATATCTAGTAGATAGAATAGCCACTATTTGATAAAGGAAATTTCATGAGCAAAAAATTACAGCGCGTCCTCCAATGGGCCAGGGCTCTTAAGCGGCAGGTAATGGTGTTGTGGTTCAGCTGCAAGCACCCCGACACTCCCTGGCTACCAAAGGTTGTAGCTATTGCGGTAGTCGCCTATGCCCTGAGTCCGATTGATTTGATTCCCGACTTTATCCCGATATTAGGTTATCTAGACGATGTCATTTTGTTGCCTTTGGGGATCTGGCTGGTTATTCGTCTATTGCCGGCCCCAGTGCTGGAGAAGTGCCGACTCCAGGCCGAGGAGTGGGATTCCAGCCACTCACCTCGCCCTGTGAGTTGGGGCGCGGCAATCGTGGTCGTCCTCATTTGGCTGTCCTTACTAAGTGGGGCCTGGGCACTCGTCACTCACTACTGAAGATGCTTCCGGGCCGGTAGCCGTATAGCTAGAAAAGCCAAAAGTATAACGTTTCGCATAATTAGGGATCTTTTTTCGACAGCACGCATTCCTAGTTGTAAACCACGACAAACCTAGACACATAAGCGGCACCGACGCTCAGACGGAACATTGGCGGCGTGCGCTGCTCGTAATACAAGTACCGGATTCGGAGCCTTCAGGACCCAGCTGAATATTGCACTCGTATATCTTATGCGGCGTTGTGGTCTGTATCGCGCTGTTATTAGCGCTTATCAAGCGCAGCCCTGTTTCCTAACCGGCGTTGGCGGTGATGGTTGGGTTTGCGGTCGGCCCGCACTCATGCCGTTGCTCGCATGACTCATCGAGCGCAAGGATACGCATCTACGATGCAGCTACAGGCGAGCCACATCTGGTTGTTGCGGGATAAACCTTCATAGGATGGGCTCCTCTCACGGGATCAAAAAGCTCGTGGGTGAAGTTCGCCATGAATTAGAACTCTGTGCTCCGCGATTGAATCGAATACCACGCAGTACCACTTTTTAAAAAAGGCCCTGTATCACTACAGGGCCTTTTAACGGGCTGCGTCCAGTTCCTTTTACCGCACCCTGCGGTATTCTCATTTCATCATCCTTTGAAACGATGCGAACTCCGTCGCGACAGCCCAGCGAGGGTGTCAATCCTAAGCTGGATTGACACGTTGCTGACCTTTGGGAGGGGAGGCCAAAGGCTAACAACGCGCTTAGTCTCAGAGCGCCACTAATGGCATAAGTTCATCATGAAGCGATTTAGCCATTGCCGAGTAAGCGTCCGGCCAACACACCTCCAAAATTCCAGAAGCCAAGACGATGGTGGCCGTGTATGGCCGAGCTACTGTCGTCTGACTGGAACCGCTCGGCAAAGGCGGAGGAGCTTTGACATTTAAGCATCTCAAGATTTGATATTTTTCTGACATTCATAAGGTTATAGTCGCGCCCCTTGTTGGGGAGTAGCCTGCTCCTGACTCCGGTCTAGAGCGTTCGTGTCAACATCTTCGGCATCATGCCGTGGCACGAACACCTTCTGGTTGGCGAGACCAACGATGCATCCATGCCTAAGTCGGGCGTGTGGTTGTGTCGTTGACTCCTAGCCCGACCGGAAGTTAACCGTGAACCCGATTTCCCTCTTCTTTCTCGCGCTTGCAATGTCCACAGACGCCTTTGCAGCGGCTCTCGGCAAGGGCGCCAGTCTTCATAAACCGCGCCTTATTGAAGCGCTGCGTACCGGCCTGATCTTTGGTGTAATCGAGACCATCACCCCGATCATCGGCTGGGGCATTGGCCAGGTGGCTACCCAATTTGTTGAAAGCTGGGATCATTGGATTGCGTTCACGCTGTTGCTGGTACTCGGTTTTCACATGATCTACAACGGCATCAAGCACGATGAAGTCGGGCAAGAAAAGCCTGACCAACATTCCTTCTTCATCCTGGCTATCACAGCTTTCGCGACCAGCATCGATGCACTTGCAGTGGGAGTAGGTCTAGCATTTGTAGACGTTAATATCCTGGTAGCAGCGCTGGCCATTGGCGTGGCCACAACGTTCATGGTGACTATCGGCGTATTGCTAGGACGCGCACTGGGTACTCTCGTGGGCAAGCGTGCGGAAATCGTCGGTGGCATTGTGCTGATGGTGGTAGGTTCAACGATCCTCTATGAGCACTTATCAGCTTTGTGAGTTATGTCTAGGTTGGTTAAGCCGAATTACCCAAGTCCGACCCATCGAACCAGCGTGGAGCGCGCAATCGCCAAGCCGGCGCGGCCGAATATCTTCTCCTGCCGGTACAACGGCAGGTGGTCGGCGAACTTCGCCACCATCACGTGGGTATTCGCCACTTTGCATCTCCGCATGACACTCAGCGGTACGAGGCGTAGTTGATCAGTTCAGTCCTTCTATGCGGATCCATATCGACGGACCGCCTTATAGCGCACATGCGGAAATGCCGCCTTCCTAACAGCAAGTCGCCCTTAAGTGCCCGGCAAGCTTACAAAAATGTAATCAGCGCATCAGCTTTAGGTCAGGACGCTTTTCATATGGTGGCTGTCAGACTCAGCAAGACTGGAAGAATACTCCGTAACCGTCGGTGTACTTGCCACGTTCGCTGCTAACTAACTCATCCAAGGAGCTCGCATGTCCTCCTCGCATTGCCACCATCAGCCTGACCAAACGAAAGGATCAGCACCGCTCACAGACCCGGTCTGCGGGATGAAGGTGAAAGAGAACAGCGAGCATGAGCAGGATTACCAAGGAACCACTTACCGCTTCTGCAGCCAGGGGTGCCGGACCAAGTTCCGTTCTGACCCTGCTAGATATCTTGCTGCACAGCAGGCTCATGGGTCATCGCCTCAGGCATCCACGCCGCCCGCACAGAAGGCGTCCGCCGGTGATGCAACGACCGAGTACACCTGCCCGATGCACCCTGAGATCCGCCAAATGGGTCCAGGTGATTGCCCTATCTGCGGGATGTCATTGGAACCTCTGATCCCTGAACTCGACGAGGAGGAGAATCCCGAACTCAAGGACTTCTCGAAGCGATTCTGGTGGTCTCTGCCCCTGACCGTAGCAGTAACCCTGTTGGCAATGGCGGGACATGCGATACCGCTGTTTCACGGCGCTAGCCAGAACTGGGTTGAACTAGCCCTTACGACCCCGGTTGTCTTGTGGGCAGGTTGGCCATTTTTCGTGCGCGGTTTCGCATCAGTTAAGCATCGCAGCCCAAACATGTGGACGTTGATCGGGCTTGGCACAGGGGCTGCGTATATTTACAGCATCGTAGCAACCGTCTTACCGAGCATATTTCCAGAGTCATTCACTGTGGGCGGCCGGATAGGCGTTTACTACGAAGCCGCAGCGGTCATCATTTCACTGACGCTTTTAGGTCAGCTGCTCGAACTGAAGGCCCGCTCTCAGACATCTTCCGCAATCAAGTCCCTGCTTGGCTTATCACCCAAAACAGCTCGCCGTATCGCCAAGGATGGTTCCGAGGAGGACATCCCGCTCACACATGTTCACGAGGGCGACCATCTGCGCGTTCGTCCTGGTGAAAAGGTACCCGTTGATGGAGAGGTGTTAGAGGGCGAGAGCGCCGTCGACGAATCCATGCTAACGGGCGAGCCGGTTCCGGTGACGAAGCGGACAGGCGATTCGCTTATCGGCGCGACGATGAACACGAGCGGCTCGCTTGTCATGCGAGCCACTAAGGTTGGCTCCGGGACCATGCTTTCACAAATCGTCCAGATGGTTGCGAATGCACAACGCTCCAAAGCACCCATGCAGCGAATGGCAGACACGGTTGCAGGTTATTTCGTGCTGACGGTCATCGGTATCGCCTTGCTGACATTCTTTGCATGGGGCCTGTTCGGGCCTGACCAGGGCTGGGTATTCGGCCTGATCAATGCAGTTGCGGTTCTGATCATTGCTTGCCCTTGCGCACTTGGCCTGGCAACGCCTATGTCGATCATGGTTGCCACAGGCAAAGCGGCTGGAAGTGGAGTGCTTTTCAGAGACGCAGGCGCCATCGAAAATGTCCGTAAGGTAGACACGCTGATTGTCGATAAAACAGGAACCTTGACCGAGGGCCGACCTGTCTTCGATCGGGCCATAGGCGTCACGCCGTTTGACTCGCAGGAAGTCATCCGTTTGTCTGCCAGCTTGGATCAAGGTAGTGAGCATCCCCTAGCCCACGCGATCGTAGACCATGCCAGAAGCGAAGGTATCCAGCTGGCGAAGCCAGAGACCTTCGAGTCAGGGTCAGGTATCGGAGTCCGTGGTCTGGTGGAAGGCAAGCAGCTACAGCTAGGCAACACCGCGCTTATGGAAGATGCGGGTGTGAGCGTCGAGCCGTTGAAATATCAGGCAGAAAAAATGCGCGAGAGCGGTACCAGCATTGTTTACCTGGCTGTTGATGGGGCACTTGCCGGCTTGCTGGCCGTATCGGACCCAATCAAACCGACTTCCAAGGAAGCTGTAGCTCGGCTCCAAGCGGAGGGCGTGCAAGTCATCATGGCCACCGGCGACGGGCTTACTACTGCCCGCGCGGTGGCTCGTGAGCTATCGATCGATGAGGTGCATGGCGAAGTGAAGCCGCAGGACAAGGAGGCGCTGGTGGTTAAGCTACAAGCCCTAGGTAAAGTAGTCGCCATGGCAGGCGACGGAATAAATGATGCGCCGGCGCTCGCCAGGGCTGATGTCGGCATAGCGATGGGCACGGGCACTGACGTCGCCATGAACAGCGCCCAAGTTACGCTCGTTAAAGGTGACCTGATGGGGATACTGCGCGCGCGCACGCTTTCGGTGGCGACAGTTCGCAATATGCGTCAGAACCTTCTGTTTGCCTTTATGTACAACGGGTTGAGCATCCCGATTGCCGCAGGTCTGCTCTATCCGTTCTTCGGACTGTTGCTGTCTCCGATGATTGCTGCCCTGGCCATGAGCCTCAGCTCAGCATCGGTTGTGTTCAACGCACTCCGGCTCCGTCAAACGCGTGTAGTTTGAAGCCTGTCGGCTTAGGCTTAGGCTTAGGCTTAGGCTTCGGTTGCGAAGCGACCGATTGCCTCATTGATTGCTCATGAATTGCCCCGTAAGCTGGAAATATGAAGTCCTACATGCGCTCCTTCCTTGTCCTGCTGCTAGTGCTCGCGCTTCCAATCAACGGGATGGCGCAATTGCTCATGCCGGTTGGGTCGTCAGCGCATCACGTAATGCCTGATAGGGTAGGCATGGAGGCTATGGCAGCCAGCCACGCGTCGATGGCTGGCGTCAGCGGCGCTGAGCCCGAGTGCTGTGAAGGGCATGAGCAAGGGAAGACGACCGTCTGCAAGACGGGACAAGAATGTAAAACTGTCAGCCTTCTTCAGATCGTTGTTGCAAAGGCGCAGCTGGTCCCTGCGGGTAAACCGGCTAATACGCCCTATAACGACCAGGTACTTTCTCGCCATCTGGACGCCGTCTGGCATCCTCCCCGCGTCTGATTCCGATCAAATTCTAGGAACCGCCCGGATGTGAGCATTCGGGCCGGCTACCGCGCGCCTTCGGCTCGCATGGAAGATCAGGAATCCTGTCTAAATGAAATCCCGTATCCGCTGGGCGCCTCCCTACGTGGCCGCCTTGATCATCGGCGCGCTCTCATTCCCCGAGTTCGCGTCAGCTCTAACCTTAGAACAAGCCCTGAGTTTGGCCGAGCAAGACGCGCCTTCGCTGGATGCGCAAGCCGCCAATCTCAAAGCCGCACGCAGCGCTGCAATTCCTGCCGGCGAGCTGCCTGACCCTAAACTTAGGCTTGGGCTGCAAAACGTTCCCATTGAAGGTGACTCGCGTTGGCAATTGGACCAAGAGGCCATGACCATGCGAATGGTCGGGGTCATGCAAGATGTGCCAAACCGAGCGAAAAGGCGCGCCCGTGTCGAGGCTGCGCAGGCTAGTGTTGCGCTCGCAAATGTTCAGCAAACGATTGAACGTCTCAGCGTGCGCCAGGCGACCGCCGAGGCATGGATCGCTAGTTTCGCAGTCGAGCAAAAGCTGAGCCTTTTCAGACAGCTCTACAGCGAGAATCAGCTACTTTTTCGGGCTGTTCAGGCGCGCATTGCTGGCGGCAGTGGCCAAACCGCAGACAGCGTACTTCCGAAGCAAGAGGCAGCATTGCTTGCGGAACAAGAGGATGAGCTGATGCGCAACCAGGCTGTTGCGCGGGCCGACCTCCGCCGCTGGATAGGCGAGCCAGCAGACCAGCCGCTTACAGGCGACTGGCCGCGATGGCATACCGACGTTGATCACTATCAGCACAACCTGAACCGCCATCCGGCTTTGCTCGCCTTCGACCCGATGACTCGTGAAGCTGAGGCTAAAGTTCGCCAGGCCGTCGCTGAGAAAACACCGGACTGGAGTTGGGGAGTTGATTATCTGCGTCGTGGCCGGGAGTACGGCGACATGGTCAATCTCAGCGTCAGCTTCGACCTGCCGCTGTTTACCAGCTCTCGACAAGATCCAAAGATCGCGGCCGAGCGAGCTCGCCTCACACAGATCGAGGCGCAGCGCCAGGCAACGTTGCGTATGCATAACCAGGAGCTGGCCGCAGACCTGGCTGAATACCAACGCTTGGATCGAGCACTTACTCGCCTCGAACAAACATTTCTCCCCCTCGCTGAAGAGAAAGTCCGCCTTGCCATGGCCGACTACCGCGCAGGGAAAGGCGTATTGATCGCTGTCATCGATGCGCGCCGCCAGCTTGTCGAGACCCGGCTGCGGCAGATCGACGTGGCCCGCGACCGATCACTGAGCAACGCCCGCCTGCATTTCGCCTTTGGAGATACCCGACCATGACCTTTCAATTCAAGCGGCTGGCACTCGTCCTCAGCCTCCCGCTGATGGTTAGCGCTACAGCCTTATTCGGCCTGTCTACCGCAGCCTTCGGACAATCGCCTGCAAAAGAAGGTAAGGAAGTTCTCTATTGGTATGACCCTATGGTGCCCCAGCAAAAGTTCGACAAACCTGGGAAGTCCCCCTTCATGGACATGGAGCTTGTCCCGCGGTATGCCGATGAGGGAGGCGACGGGGCCTCGATCAGCATCGACCCAAGCGTGACGCAAAATCTCGGTATGCGCCTGGTGGCCGCAACGCGTGAGTCAATTCGCCAATCGCTCGAAGCCACAGGTGCATTGATGTTCGACGAGCGAAACGTGGCTGTCGTGCAGGCGCGCTCCGGGGGCTTCGTCGAGCGCGTTTACGACCGAGCGCCGGAAGACGTCATTGAAAAAGGGGCGCCGCTTGCAGATCTGCTTATCCCTGAGTGGGTTGCTGCACAGGAAGAGTACCTGGCGCTGAGAAAGATCGGCGAACCCCAGCTGCTCGCAGCGGCCCGTCAGCGGTTGCGCCTTGCTGGCATGCCGGCAGAGGTCATTGCGCAGCTGGAACGGACCGGTAAGGCGCGCGCCGTCTGGACCGTAACGAGTCCGATCGGCGGCGTGTTGAACAGCCTCGATGTTCGCGAGGGCATGACCGTACCCGCCGGCGCTACTCTTGCGCGCGTCAACGGGCTGGACACGGTTTGGCTAGAAGTTGCAGTACCAGAGGCGCAGATCGCAAATTTAGCGCCAGGGCAATCAGTAACAACGCGCCTGCCCGCTTTTGCGGGTGAAACGCTGGAAGGAACGATCCAGACGGTACTATCGCAGGCCAACCTGGATAGCCGCACTGTGCGTGTCCGGGTCGAGCTACCTAACCCGCAACAACGGCTTCGTCCCGGCATGACGGCTGAGGTGACGTTGAGTCGCAACGTCGAAGATGTCTTGGTCATTCCGTCCGAAGCGGTCATTCGCACCGGACGGCGAGCATTGGTGATGCTGGCCGAGAATGAAGGCCGTTACCGTCCCATTGAGGTCCGTACCGGTCGCGAGTTCAATGACCAGACAGAGGTGCTTGAAGGCCTGGAAGCCGGCCAACAGGTCGTGGCGTCCGGTCAGTTCCTCCTTGATTCAGAGGCGAGCCTACGCGGGCTGACCGCTCAGGGTTTGGAGCAGCCTACATCTTCCACCGGGCCTGCTTTGCACGAGGCTGAAGGTGCGGTCGTCAGCCTAGAAGATGGCATGGTTGGCCTGTCGCATGGGCCGTTCAAGACGCTGAACATGCCTGGGATGACCATGTCCTTTCCGGTTGCCGATCAGTCCCTCTTATCAGGCTTGCAAACGGGCGACCGCGTCCGTGTAGGCGTGCATGAAAGCGACGAAGGCCTGGTCATCGAGCGCATCGAGAAGCTCGGGGGCCAGCAATGATCGCAGCCATAATCCGATGGTCAGTGGCCAACCGCTTTCTGATCTTGCTCGCCACTTTGTTTGCGGTCGCCTGGGGTATCTGGTCGGTTAAGAACACCGCTGTCGATGCGTTGCCAGACCTTTCCGACGTTCAGGTCATCATCCGCACGCCATACCCAGGGCAGGCGCCCCAGATTGTCGAGAATCAGGTCACCTACCCACTGACGACGACCATGCTGTCTGTCCCCGGCGCGAAGACAGTCCGCGGCTACTCCTTCTTCGGGGATAGCTACGTGTACGTCCTGTTTGAGGACGGCACAGACCTCTATTGGGCCCGTTCGCGGGTGCTGGAGTACCTGAGTCAAGTGCAGAGCCGGCTTCCCGCCGCCGCCAAACCCGCGTTGGGGCCTGATGCCACGGGTGTTGGTTGGATCTACCAGTATGCGTTGGTGGACCGAACGGGCAAACATGACCTCTCGCAGCTGCGCTCCCTACAGGACTGGTTTCTACGCTATGAGCTCAAGACACTGCCCAACGTGGCGGAAGTCGCGCCCATAGGCGGGATGGTCAAGCAGTACCAGGTCGTACTCGATCCCGTACGCATGGCCAGCAGGGGCGTGACGCAGCAGCAGATCGCTAAGGCGATTGATGAGGCCAACCGTGAAACTGGGGGGAGTGTTCTGGAACTCGCGGAAACCGAGTTTATGGTCCGTGCGACCGGGTATCTGGAGACACTTAAGGACTTTCGAGCCATTCCTTTGCGTCTCGACGGCGGCGTGCCTGTGACGCTAGGGGACGTTGCGCATATCCAGCTCGGCCCGGAAATGCGCAGGGGTATTGCCGAGCTTGATGGCGAAGGTGAGGTAGTCGGTGGAGTCGTTATCCTGCGTAGCGGCAAGAACGCTCGGGAAACGATTGCTGCGGTTCAAACCAAGCTCGATGAGCTCAAAGCGAGTCTTCCCGAAGGCGTCGAAATCGTCACGACTTACGACCGTAGCAAGCTGATCGACAGTGCCGTTGAAAACCTCACCCACAAGCTCATCGAGGAATTCATTGTCGTTGCGCTGGTTTGCGCAATATTCCTGTGGCACCTGCGCTCATCTCTGGTCGCCATCGTTTCGTTGCCGATTGGCATCCTGATCGCTTTTATCATCATGCAGCGGCAAGGCATAAACGCAAACATCATGTCGTTGGGCGGCATCGCGATCGCGATCGGAGCGATGGTCGACGCGGCAATCGTCATGATCGAAAACGCCCACAAGCACATCGAGGGCTGGCACAAGCGGCATCCTGGCTCAACTTTGAAGGGCCAAGAGCACTGGAAGGTAATCACTGACGCGGCCGTTGAAGTCGGGCCGGCACTGTTCTTCAGCCTGCTGATCATTACGCTGTCGTTCATACCAGTGTTCACCCTGGAGGCGCAGGAAGGCCGACTGTTCGGTCCGCTGGCGTTCACCAAAACCTACGCAATGGCGGCGGCCGCTGGCCTTTCCGTCACGCTGGTTCCAGTACTCATGGGGTATTGGATACGGGGCAAAATCCCGGATGAACACCGCAACCCACTCAACCGTGGCCTCATCTGGGCCTACAAGCCTGCCCTGGATGCGGTGCTACGTTGGCCTAAGGCGACCCTGCTAGTGGCGGTTCTGGTCTTCCTGACTGGCTTGTGGCCCGTAACTCGCCTCGGTGGTGAGTTCTTGCCCCCGCTGGATGAAGGCGACCTGCTTTATATGCCCACGGCGCTTCCAGGCCTCTCAGCTCAGAAGGCTTCCAAGCTTCTGCAGCAGACGGACCGCCTTATCAAAACCGTGCCCGAGGTCGCTCATGTGTTCGGCAAGGCCGGCCGAGCCGATACTGCGACGGATCCAGCACCGCTGACGATGTTCGAGACCACCATCCAGTTCAAGCCAAAGGATCAATGGCGTCCTGGAATGACGCCTGAAAAATTGGTGGAAGAGCTGGATCGCACGGTGCAGGTGCCAGGGCTGGCAAATCTGTGGATCCCGCCCATTCGAAACCGCATCGACATGCTGGCGACAGGTATCAAGAGCCCGATAGGCGTGAAGGTATATGGCACTGACCTCGCGCAAATCGACAAAGCGACCCTGGCGGTCGAGCAGATCGCCAAAACGGTGCCTGGGGTCAGTTCGGCGCTAGCCGAACGACTGACCGGCGGCCGGTACATTGATTTGGATATCGATCGTGTTGCCGCCGCACGCTACGGCCTGAATATTGCGGATGTGCAATCGATCGTGGCAGGTGGCATCGGTGGCCAAACCATTGGTGAAACCGTGGAAGGGCTCGCCAGGTATCCGATCAACCTCCGCTATGGTCGGGAGTGGCGCGACTCGATAACCGATCTGCGCAACCTGCCTATCTATACGCCGCAAGGCAGTCAGATCACCTTGGGGACGGTGGCCAAGGTACAGGTGACCGACGGGCCGCCAATGCTCAAAAGCGAAAACGCGAGGCTGTCGGGTTGGGTTTACGTCGACGTCCGTGGCCGCGACATGGCGGCTGTGGTTGGCGATCTGAGGGAAAAGATCAGCGAAGGTGTCCAGCTCGAGCCCGGCATGAGCATCAGCTATTCCGGCCAGTTCGAATTCATGGAGCGCGCTAACGCGAAGCTTAAGCTCGTCGTGCCGGCTACCCTGCTGATCATTTTTGTCTTGCTCTACCTCACATTTTCCCGCTTTGGCGAGGCGCTGCTCATCATGGCTACGCTGCCATTCGCCCTGACCGGGGGCGTCTGGTTCCTGTACCTGTTGGGGTACAACCTCTCCGTCGCGACAGGTATCGGCTTCATCGCACTGGCAGGCGTTTCTGCTGAGTTCGGCGTCATTATGCTGCTGTATTTGAAGAACGCATGGACAGATCGGGTTAACGCTGGAGCCCATGGCGAAGGCGTACTGCTCGACGCAATCCGCGAAGGCGCTGTGCAGCGGGTACGCCCCAAGGCCATGACCGTAGCAGTGATTATCGCAGGCCTGCTGCCCATCCTCTGGGGTAGCGGAACCGGCAGCGAAATCATGAGCCGCATCGCCGCGCCCATGGTGGGCGGGATGATCACCGCCCCTTTGCTCTCCCTGTTCGTTCTGCCGGCAGCTTACCTGCTGATGCGCCGCCGGCAATTGCGAGTTACCACCCAGCAAGCAACCAACCCCACTGGAGAACATCCATGAACATTAAGCACATCACCCTTGCCTCACTCTTCCTGGTGCCAGTCGCCTATGCCGCCGACAAGGAGCCAATGGACGGCATGCCGATGGATCACAAAGGCATGAACATGCCAATGGACCAGAAGTCGGCGGGACAGACCGCTACAGCCATCGGCACGGTCAAGAAAGTGAACACCGAGAGCGGCACCGTGACCATTGCACACGGCCCGGTCGAAGCGCTGGGTTGGCCTTCTATGACGATGGGCTTCAAAGCGAAGCCTGATCAGCTCCAAAAGTTGAAAGAAGGGGACCAGGTCGAATTCGAGTTCTCCTCGAAGAGCATGGATTCCACCATTACCCGCATCGATAAGCAGTAGAAGTTGAAAACGACTGCCGCAGGCGCGGCGGTCGTACCAACACGAAAATGAGGGATTACAGCTTTGTAACCTTGGCAACAGCTTCTTGTAAGTAGCAAGCCTTTAATCTACAGGCATCAACTAACCAAGAGGTGCAAACCATGAACCGCATAACCAAAGTAATCGTTCCTTTTATTCTGACCGTTGCTTCCTCGCTTGCAATGGCCGAAGGCGGAAGCGAACGTACGCTGAATCGCTTAAATGACTCGGCAGGAGCAAAGCCCACCCTTAAGGAGCTTGTAAAAGAAGGCCAAGTGCTGAGCATCGCACCTGCTGGCGCGACCGGCACGACTCGAATGATTCAAAACTATAGAACAAGCGCCCAAGTCCAGACGTATGAGATGACGGTCAAGACCCCTGACGGGAAGATCCATACGGTAGAGTTTCTGAGCACCCCAGTTGGCGTGAACAATGGCTAATCTGCCAAGCTTAATATCCGAGGGATAGTTAGATGAGGGGCATAATATCCAAGATTAAAAGCGTACTGCAGCGCAATCCGGTCGTAACGGGGTTAACCGCAGCTGTGGTTGGCTACATGCTACTGAACCAAAGCACTGCGGCGTTGGCAACAACGCTGCCAAGCCTGCTCTTTCTCTTGCCCTGCTTGTTGATGATGGTCGTATGCATGAAGCATATGTCTAGCGGTAAATGCGACAAGCCCGAGGAGCCCAACGTTGGCGAAAACACCTTATTAAGAAAAAGCGAATAACCCACTGAACTTGGAGATTTAACATGCGAAAGGCCATCACCGTTACAGCAATCGCAATCACCCTGGCGAGCGGACTGAGTTTCGCAGCGGTAGATAAATCGGACCAAAGCCATTCAGAAACCGGCATGATGAGCGGCGACAAGCATATGGAAATGATGGGCGACATGCATGGAATGATGAAAGAGTGTCGTGAAATGATGGAGGGGGCCAAAGCCGGCCACTCGCAAACTGGCGAAAATTCAGACGCTGCTTAGGATACGAGAGTGCGAGCAAACATGATCGAAGCAGGCCGGGCACCTTTTCTGGGTGCCCGCCTGCTTTCTTGTGAGTGATGGCCTAACTAGGACCGTACTGATGGGAAAAGTGTCACTGACGAGCAGAATGGCGATAGCTTTCATGCTTGTGGTTACGGTTGTGCTGATGGCGGCCGCAATCAGCTTCAATTATTTTTGCCAGCTCCATTTCGAACGCAAAGATGAACAAGTGCTGAATGAAAAGGCCGCTGCAGTAGAGCGTACGCTGCTCAACAGCTCAGCATTTGGGCCTGAGACCGCTTCAAGGATCGATGCCGTTATTGAGCACTCCTTTGGCTTCGCAACTGCAGTTGTAGTAGACGGCAAGACAGTCTACTCACATCACAATCTCTCTGAGAGCTTGCTACCACTTGTCACGGACATCCAAGAGGAACGTTGGACAGTAAATTTCGCTGGGCATCAGTACAGTGGCATTACCAGAAAAGTAAACCAGTGGGTCGAAGGGCAAGACACAGTCATCTATCTGGCTTTGGATGTAACGCATCGAGTCCACTTCTTCGAAATGATTCAGCAATGGTTCGCTTATACGCTGGTGGTCAGTGCACTTTTGAGTGGCGCTTTAGGTGTGGTTCTGATCAGGAAGGGTTTAAAACCGATCGATGAACTCTCTAAGACTTCCTCTACAGTAACTGCCAATTGTTTGGATACCAGAATTCCAACCGAGTCAGTGCCAGGCGAGCTTCATGAACTCGTAGACAACTTCAATGAAATGCTCTCGCGCTTGGATGACTCATTCCTCAGGTTGTCAGGTTTCTCAGCGGACATCGCGCATGAGCTAAGAACGCCGCTGAACAGCATGCTGACCCAAATGGAGGTCGCGCTCTTGCGCGACCGCGAAAATACCGACTACAAGGATATCTTGTATTCCGCCCTCGAAGAACTTAGGCGCATGTCAAAGATGGTCGATGACATGCTGTTCCTCGCCAAAGCGGACAATGGGAAGATTACGCCCAGTGCCGAAGGGGCCAGCATGGCTGAGATGACCACGAGTGTTATCGAATATTACGAGCTCGCAGCCGAGGACAAGAAGGTCGAAATCACGCTTTCAGGCGATGGGTCGGTACATGGCGATAAATCAATGCTAAGACGGGCCATCTCAAACATAGTCTCGAACGCAGTTCGGTATGCAGAGGAAGGCAGCATTATCAGGGTTGAAATAAGCGAGAGTGGTAACTCGGTTTCGACAGCTATAACCAACCGCGGCATTACTATTCCAGCCGAGCTTCACACTCGAATATTCGACAGATTTTACAGGGTGGATACCGCAAGGCGCGAAGGTACTACCCTTAATGCGGGCCTCGGCATGGCTATCACACGGTCGATTGTTGAGGCCCACAAGGGGCGCATCGCTTGCGAATCAGCTGAGGGGCACACGACTTTCACAATGACGCTTCCAAGGCTGATGTCTAGTTAATGGCAAAGTGCTGGCAACGACGCTGATCTACGCTTATACAAATGCCCGGCTGAACCGGAGGAGGCCAAGGCTTTCGTACCTGTATATTTGGTTCTGGAGGTTTCACGTGCAAGCGTCCTCATCAAGAAAATGCGGTTCGACAGCCGCAGCGCTCAACGAAGCGTGCTTCTGCGTAAGCCTAGATCAAGCTGCGCT